>CAYLMR010000005.1:0-47977 GCA_964384885.1 uncultured Bacteroides sp. | reverse complement strand
TCAAGACCGACTACTGGGATATCGACGCCATGGCCGACGCCATCAACTCGATCGTGACCTATCCGGCCATGTATAACCAGCTGCGTGAGGATGGCCTCAAGGAGGTCAACCAGATAACCTGGGACAAAGCCGGTCAGAAAGTTATCGACATCTATAAGCGTGTGCTCGGCCGCAGCTGACAGCAACCCCTCCTCTCACACATCTTTTCTTAAACCCCAATCATTAATATTCTTACACCATCAGATATGAAAGCCATCTGTTTTTATTTCCAAATTCATCAACCCTTCAGGCTTAAAAGATATCGCTTTTTCGACATCGGTAACGATCACTACTATTATGACGACTTTGCCGATGAGGAAATCATCAGCCGCATAGCCCACAACTCATATATGCCCGCCGCCGAGTCGCTGCTCAAAATGATAGAGCAGAGCAACGGCCAGTTCCGCTGCGCTCTTTCGATCACCGGCGACGCCATCGACCAGTGCGAGCAGTATGTGCCCGAGTTTATCGACGTGCTCAAGAAACTCGCCGCCACCGGCAAGGTTGAGTTCCTCGCCGAAACCGATGCCCACTCGCTCGCTTCACTTGCCGACCCCGAGGAATTTGCCGCTCAGGTAAAGCTCCACGACGAAAAGATTTTCCAGCTCTTCGGTCAGCACCCCAAGGTGTTCCGCAACACCGAGCTTATCTATTGCGACGAGCTTGCTCCCCAGATTCTCGAAATGGGCTACAAGGGCGTGATAACCGAGGGTGCCAAACACATTCTCGGTTGGAAGTCACCCAACTATGTTTATTCAGCCGCCGGCGCTCCCAAGCTCAAACTCCTGCTCAAGAATTCCAAGCTTTCCGACGATATTTCCTATCGTTTCTCCAACCCCGAGTGGGACGCTTATCCCCTCACCGCTGACAAATATATCGACTGGATCGCCTCGACCCCTGCCGAAGAGCAGATCGTTAACCTGTTCATGAATCTGGAGACATTTGGTGGCATGCAGCATCGCGACACCGGCATCTTCCAGTTCCTTGAGGCTCTTCCCCGCTTCGCCGCCGAGAGAGGCATTGAGTTTGTAACCCCCTCTGAGGCTATCGCCAAACTCAAACCCGTAGGCGAGCTCATGGTGCTCCACCCCATCAGCTGGGCCGACGAAGCCCGCGACACCTCTGCCTGGCTCGGCAACAAGCTCCAGCGCGAGGCTTTCGACAAGCTCTATTCAGTTTCAGAGCGCGTGCGCCTCTGTGACGACCGTGCCATCAAGCGCGACTGGCTGCGTCTTCAGGCTTCCGACCACTTCTTCTATATGTCGACAAAGCACATGGCCGACGGCGCCGTTCACTCGGCTTTCTCACCCTATGAGACTCCGTTCCAGGCATTTACCAACTATATGAATGTGCTTTCCGACTTTATCGTGAGAGTTGAGGAACAGTATCCTCTCTCAATCGAAAACGAGGAACTCAACGCCCTGCTCACTACCATCAGAAACCAGGCCGGCGAGATCGAAACCCTCACCAAAGAGGTTGTTTCGATGCGTCAGAACCTTGAGCACTATAACGAAGAGCACCTTCTCCGCGGCGAAAACGCCAAGGCTCCCGAAGCTAAAGCCGAGACCGAGGTAAAGGCTGAGGTCAAGGCCGAGAAGCCCGCCAAGAAAGCTCCCGCTAAAAAGGCTGCCAAGAAAACCGCCGCTGAAAAGCCCGCTAAAAAAGCTGCCAAGACAACCAAAAAGGCCGCTCCCGAAGCCTGAGCCGATCAGCACTGACCATAATATCCGCCCCGGCAACTGATGCCGAGCGCCGATAAAAGAAAAGCCACAGCCGTCACTATCGCAAAAAAGCGACATGACGGCTGCGGCTTTTTTATAACTTTTTGGCTGTGGCGGGTGGAGATTCCATGGATTTTGGTTAAATTTGCGATTGAAAAAACCGATCGATATAATTCTCAATCAAACCAAACAGTGAGCTCTAATCAGGATTTCATGCAAGATGTGTCGCGATGTGTTGAGGTTATGCGCCGCGGAGGTGTGGTGGTCTATCCCACCGATACCGTGTGGGGCATAGGCTGTGACGCCCGCAACAGCTCGGCTGTAAGGAGGGTGTTTGAAATCAAACGCCGTGCCGAGTCGAAGGCTCTCATCTCGCTTGTGGCTGACAGGGCTATGCTTGGCGGTTGTGTAGGAGAGATTCCTCCCGCAGTGATTGAACTGCTTGAAAATCAGGGTTCGCCTCTCACTGTGGTTTATGATCATCCCTCAGGGCTGGCGCCCGAGCTTCTTGCCCAAGACGGAAGCGCGGCGCTGAGAATCACTTCCGAACCCTATTCTCAGGCTCTCTGCCGCGAGCTCGGAGCTCCGGTGGTTTCGACATCGGCCAATGTCGCAGGCAATCCCACTCCGCTGAGTTTCAGGATGATCGACCCTTATATACTCGAATCGGCAGACTATGTGAGTCTCTACGGCCGCGATTTTCCGGAGGCTGCCGGAGCTTCAAGAGTGATTAAGGTTTCGGCCGACGGACAAATTAAAATCATCCGCCCGTGAATACACGCACCCGCCAGAAATTGATATGTGTGGGCGTTGACTTTGTGTCGACGTCGTTGGCGTGGCTGCTTTTTGACATTGCCCGCTTTTATCTGCTTAAGGTGGGCTACAGCACTCTCAGCGCTTTTCTGCTCTCGAATGTGGTAATGGCGGGGCAGTTGATTTTTCCTCTCATAATGCTCGCCATCTATTGGTTGTCGGGCTATTATAACGAGCCGCTCCATCGCTCGAGAGCCCAGGAGCTGCTCACCACTTTCGGCTCATGTGTGGCCGGCGCGTTTCTTGCATTAATGGTTATGTTGGTCAATGACCTCAGCTCCGACCGAGTGGAGGACTACCGGTTGATGGGTGTGTTGTTAGGATTGCTTTTCGTGTGCGTCTATTTTCCGCGTCTGATAGTCACCAACAGCCTGCTTAAGCGAATAAAGCAGGGCAAACTGCAATTCCGCACCTCTCTGATAGCCCTCACCCCTCGCGACAGCGAGGAGCTTTTCAACGAAATGGAGCAACGGCTTCACCCCGGAGCCGGCATGAAGGTCACCCGCCGCGACGTGATAGGCGAAAACGGCGAGGGTATGGCTGAGCTTGTTGAGGCCGGGCGCAGGGGCGAGATAGACTGCTATTTGATTGTGCGCCACAACTCCTCGTCGGTCAACAGTATGCTTAATGTAATAGGGGGACTGCTGCCGGTCGACAAACCTATTTTCATAAAACCCGAGGTCGACACAATTCTGACCCAGCGCCTCGGCCCCGGTATGCCCGGCACGAGAATGAAGCTCGGCTCGGTGGACCGAGAACCGTTGCTCGATGTGTCGTGCACCGAGATGTCGGCCATGACCCTCAACTTCAAGCGGGTGGCCGACGTAGTTGTCTCGACCGCCGCCCTTGCCGTGATATGGCCGGTGTTGGGTGTGCTGGCGGTGATGGTAAAGCTCGATTCTTCAGGCCCGGCATTCTACTCCCAGCCCCGCATAGGCTATCACCGGCGCCCGTTTAACATCATCAAACTGCGCACCATGAAGGTCGACGCCGAGACCTCCGGCCCGCAGCTCACCTCCTCAAACGACAACCGTGTGACTCGCATAGGAAAATTCCTGCGCAAATATCGCCTTGACGAGCTGCCCCAGTTTGTGAATGTGCTAAAAGGAGATATGTCGCTCGTGGGACCGCGACCCGAACGCGAATATTTTGTTAACGAAATCATGAAGCGCTCGCCGGGATATGCGTTGGTTCATCAGCTGCGCCCCGGCATCACCTCGTGGGGCATGGTGAGGTATGGCTATGCCTCTACGGTCGACCAGATGGTAGAGCGTATGCGCTACGATCTGCTCTATCTCGAAAATGTGGGCTTTGCGGTAGATATGAAAATATTGCTCCACACTCTTCATACCGTTATTTCGGGCAAAGGTCAGTAACCGGAGCTTTGCCCGCCCAAACTCAAAATTTCTAAAGATGGAATTTATAAATAACTTCTCGTTTAAAGATCTGAGGAGACTCTGGAACAAGGGTTTTCTCTCGCTTGTGTTGTGGCGTGAGCGTCACATCAAGGAGAAGAATTTTGTGTTGGTGCTCTCGCTGATAGTGGGATTGCTCGGAGGAGTGGCCGCGCTCATACTCCGCTCGCTCATCTATTATATCTCCACCTTCCTCACCTCGTTTATCTCTATCACCCAGGGCAACTGGCTCTATCTCGTCTACCCGGTGATAGGCATAGCAATCACTGTGTTGTTTGTGAGATATGTGGTGAGAGACGACATCAGCCACGGTGTCACGAGGGTGCTCTATGCCATCTCCCAAAACAAGAGCCGACTTAAGCGCCACAATGTATATAGTTCACTGATTGCGAGTAGCATAACCATCGGCTTTGGCGGCTCGGTAGGTGCCGAGGGTCCTATCGTCTATACCGGCGCGGCCATCGGGTCGCAGTTGGGTCAGAGCTTCCGCATGTCGCCGCGCATTCTGATGATAATGGTGGGATGTGGCGCCGCCGCCGGCATTGCCGGCATCTTCAAGGCTCCCATTGCCGGTTTGCTGTTTACTATCGAGGTGCTGATGATCGACCTCACCACCGTGTCGGTCATGCCGCTGCTGCTCTCGTCGGTCACCGCCGCTACCGTGGCCTATGTCTTTACCGGCTATGATGCGGAATTCTTCTTTGTTCAGAGCGAGCAGTTTGTGGCGGGAAGCATCCCCTATGTGGCTCTGCTCGGAATATTCTGCGGCTTCGTGTCGCTCTATTTCACCCGCACCATGAACATGATGGAGAAGTTTTTCCGCAACCTGCGCAACCCGTGGCGCAAGACCCTCGTGGGCGGGTTGCTTCTCGCGCTCATGCTCTTTATCTTTCCGCCGCTCTATGGCGAGGGCTATACCTCCATCACCGAGCTGCTCTCGGGCAATGTCTCGGCCATTGTAGACGGCTCGCTGTTCTATCATCTCGGCTCGGAGGTGTGGTTTCAGCTCCTCTTTATCGGCATGATTATTCTGGCCAAGGCGTTTGCCACCTCGTCGACCAACGGAGCCGGCGGCGTGGGCGGCACATTCGCCCCCTCGCTCTATGTGGGATGTATGGCCGGTTTCTTTTTCGCCTATCTCATCAACAACCTTTTCGGCGTAGACCTCTCGGTGAAAAATTTTGCCCTCATGGGCATGGCGGGAGTGATGAGCGGTGTTATGCACGCACCCCTGATGTCGATCTTCCTCACTGCCGAGCTCACCGGCGGCTATGAGCTGTTTCTGCCGCTGCTGATAGTGTCGGCGCTGAGCTATGTAACCATCAAGATTTTCCTCCCCTACAGTATCTACGCCATGCGTCTCGCTCAGAAGGGCGAGCTGCTCACCCACCACAAGGATAAGGCGGTGCTCACCCTGCTTAAGGTCAACAATGTGATTGAAACCGAGTTTCTGTGTGTGAGGCCCGAGATGAGCCTGCGCGACATGGTCAAGGTGATTGCCAAGAGCAACCGCAACCTCTTTCCGGTAATCGACGGCGAGGGAAAACTCAAGGGCGTGGTGCAACTCGACGACATACGCAACATCATGTTCCGCCCCGACCTCTACCGCCGCATGTATGTGGAGCATTTCATGAGTATGCCCCCTGCCAAAATCGTGGTTGGTCAGAGCATGGAGATGGTGATGAAAACCTTTGATGATACCGGCGCATGGAATCTGCCCGTTGTCGACGACGACGGGAAATATGTCGGCTTTGTGAGCAAGTCAAAGATTTTCAACAGCTACCGCCGTGTGCTCCGCCACTATTCGGAAGATTAACCGCGGAAATTGTCGTTAGATTTCAGGAAATCCTCATAGGCCAGCGCTATACCGGTGCGAAGGTCGGTTGAGGGGCTCCAACCCATAGCGGCTGATTTGCTGATGTCGAGCAGCTTGCGGGGAGTGCCGTTGGGGCGCGAGGTGTCCCACAAGATTTCCCCCTCATAGCCTGTAATATCGGCCACAAGCTCGGTGAGCGCCTTGATGGTGAGCTCCTTGCCGGTGCCGGCATTGACGGTCTCGTTGCCCGAATAGTTGTTCATCATAAATACACACAGGTCGGCGAGGTCGTCGACATAGAGAAACTCTCTCAGCGGCGATCCGTCGCCCCAGCAGGTCACCGAGGGGGCACCGCTGACTTTGGCCTCGTGAAAGCGCCTTATCAGCGCGGGCAACACATGTGAGTTTTCGGGATGATAGTTGTCGTTGGGGCCGTAGAGATTGGTGGGCATCACCGAGATATAGTCGGTGTGATACTGGCGGTTGAGATATTCGCAATATTTCAGACCCGAAATCTTGGCGAGGGCATAGGCCTCGTTGGTGGGCTCAAGCGCCGAGGTGAGCAGACAGCTCTCGGTCATAGGCTGCGGAGCGAGGCGCGGGTAGATGCACGACGAGCCGAGAAAAAGCAGTTTCTTAACGCCCGACTTCCAGGAGGCGTGAATCACATTCATTTCGAGCATCATGTTCTGATACATGAAATCGGCGGGCGAAGCGGCGTTGGCGGCTATGCCTCCCACTTTGGCAGCGGCGAGAAACACATAGTCAATCTTCTCGGATGCAAAAAAGCTGTCAACGGCGCTCTGATCGGTGAGATCGAGCTCGGCGTGGGTGCGGGTAACGATGTTGTGATAGCCGAGCGCGTTGAGCCGGCGAACGATAGCCGAGCCCACCATGCCGCGGTGACCGGCCACATATATTCTGCTGTCGGGTGTCATCATAAATTCTAAGAGGATGGGTTATTTCACTATGCCCTTTTCGAGATATTCGGCGAGGTTGGTGCGCACGCTTTCTCCGGCTCTCTCAACGGCCACTTTGGCCATGTCGGCCTCGACCATTATCTTGACGAGCTTGTCGAAGGGAGTGCGGGCAGGATTCCAGCCGAGCAGCGCCTTGGCCTTGGTGGGGTCGCCCCAGAGGTTTACCACATCGGTGGGACGGTAGAAGTCGGGCGACACTTCAATCAAAGTTTTGCCGGTGGCGATGTCGATGCCTTTTTCATTCTCACCCTCGCCTTCCCAGCGCAGGTCTATGCCGGCATATTTGAAAGCGAGTGTGGCGAAGTCTCTCACAGAGTGTTGCTCGCCGGTGGCAATCACAAAATCCTCCGGCTTGTTGTTCTGCAACATCAGCCACATACACTCCACATAGTCTTTGGCATAACCCCAGTCGCGCAGCGACGAGAGGTTGCCGAGATAGAGTTTCTCCTGCTTGCCTTGGGCTATGCGGGCGGCCGCGAGGGTGATTTTGCGGGTCACGAATGTTTCTCCGCGACGTTCGCTTTCATGGTTAAACAATATACCCGAGCAGCAGAACATGTTATAGGCCTCGCGGTATTCCTTCACTATCCAGAAACCGTAGAGCTTGGCCACCGCATAGGGTGAGTAGGGGTGGAAGGGGGTATTTTCGTTCTGAGGCACCTCCTCCACCTTGCCGTAGAGCTCGGAGGTAGAGGCCTGATAGATGCGGGTATGGTCGGCAAGTCCGGTGAGCCTCACGGCTTCGAGTATTCTCAACACTCCCAAGGCGTCGACATTGGCGGTATATTCAGGCGCGTCAAACGACACCTGCACATGGCTCTGGGCGGCGAGATTGTAGATTTCATCGGGGCGTATCGAGCCGATAACCTGCACTATCGACATTGAGTCGCCCATGTCGGCATAGTGGAGATGAAAGCCGGGATGACCTTCGAGATGGGCGATTCTCTCGCGGAAATCGACCGACGAGCGCCTTATGAGGCCATGCACCTCGTAGCCTTTTTCGAGGAGAAATTCTGAGAGATATGAGCCGTCCTGACCGGTCACGCCGGTGATGAGAGCTTTTCTTGCCATAATCTTTGAGCGGTTTTAGTCAATGAATCGTTTGGTGAGACCCTCATAGGCGTCTATGCGGCGGTCGCGGAAGAAAGGCCACCAGCGTCTCACTCTCTCACACGCCTCCATGTCGATGTCTACCACTTCGACAATCTCGCGGTCGTCGGGAGCTTCAAACAGCAGCTCACCCTGAGGACCGGCCACAAAGCTGCTGCCCCAGAATGTTATGCCGTTGGTCTGGCCCGAGGGGTCGGGCTCGCGGCCAACGCGGTTGACTGTCACCACGGGGAGTCCGTTGGCCACGGCATGAGCGCGCTGAACTATCATCCATGCGTCGCGCTGGCGCTTCTGCTCGGCGGGCGAGTCGGTGCTCTCCCAGCCTATGGCTGTGGGATAGATAAGCAGCTCGGCTCCTTTGAGAGCCATCAGGCGGGCGGCTTCGGGATACCACTGGTCCCAGCAAACGAGCACTCCGAGGCGTCCCACCGAGGTGTTGATAGGCTCAAAGCCAAGGTCGCCGGGAGTGAAATAGAATTTCTCATAATAGGCGGGATCGTCGGGAATGTGCATCTTGCGGTATTTGCCCGCAATCGAGCCGTCGGTGTCAAACACCACCGCAGTGTTGTGATAGAGACCGGGCGCCCTTTTTTCAAACATCGAACAAACTATCACCGTGGAGGTTTCGCGCGCCAGGGCCGCATAGAAATCGGTGGCCTCGCCGGGTATCTCCACCGCCAGCGAGCAAAGGTCGGTCTGCTCGGTCTGACAGAAATAGAGAGAGTCGTGAAGCTCCTGATTGACTATCAGTCTCGCTCCCGCCATGGCGGCGCGGCGTATGTCGTTGGCCAGCAGCTGGCGGTTCTGGATTATGTTGTCGGTTTTGGTCGACTGGATAATGCCGACAGGTAGAATATTCATTGATTGAACAAGGGGGGTGTTATGATTTCATTGGGGAAGATTTGCGGCGCCGTCGGGCAGTTGCATCGTGGCGCAGTGGAGTGAGCCGTGCTGACGTATCAGCGCGCGGCAGTTGACCGTCACCACTTCTCTGCCGAAAGCCTCGCGCAGAATTGCGGCTGCCTCTTCGTCGGTGTCACAGCCATAAGAGGGCATTATCACCGCTTCGGGCATAGCCAGGAAATTGGCATAGGTGGCGGGGAGCTGAATACCCTCCTCGGGGTCAAAGATAGGGGGAGGTGAGGGGAGCTCATAGAGCTTGGCGGGGAGCAATCCGAGGCGGGAGAGGTCATGAATCTGCTCCTTCATTTTCACGAGCGGAATGAAGTTTACGTCGGCAGGGTCCATGCAACCGGCATAGACCAGTGCGCCCGGAGCAAACCGCGCTAAGGTGTCGATGTGGGAATCGGTATCGTCGCCCGACAATGAGCCGTGGTCGATCCACACCACCCGCTCCACGCCGAGGTCTTCCTTGAGGGTGGCTTCGATCTCCTCTTTTGAGGTTGAGCCGTTGCGGTTGGGCGATAGCAGACATTCAGAGGTGGTGAGCAATGTGCCCTCGCCGTCACAGTCGATCGACCCCCCTTCGAGGGCGAAGCTGAGGCGGTTGACACGCCGGCAGCCGAGGGCGCCTCTTTCAAAGAGGCCCATTGTGACGAGGTTGTCGAGACAGGCGGCAAACTTAAGCCCCCAGCCGTTGAATTTATAGTCGAGCGCCGCGATGCCCTCGGGAGTTTCGACACATATTGGGCCGTAGTCGCGGGTCCAGGTATCGTTGGTGGGGAGGATGACTTTCACCAACCTTTCAGCGGGAATGTCGGCCAACACTTCGTCGGCTTTCGTGAAGTCGGGCGCTACTAATATGACCGGGCGCCACCTCGTGATGGCGGCAATAATGTCATGATAACATTGTTCCACCTCGGGGAGCATATAGCTCCAGTCGGTGTCGGCGTGAGGCCACGCCATGACCACCGGCCCCGCGCATTGCCATTCGGCGGGGAGCCGGCGATGAGGTTCAGTCTTCGTTGTCAAAGTCGTTGAGGGTATCCCACACGGTGTTTTGCTCATCGATATATTCTTTGCAAAAGTCGGTGAATCCATATTTTTCGGTACTTCCGACCTGCCGACACCATTCGCGGTATTCGGCTCTGAGGGCGGGGTCTTCATGAATGGCTTTCTTAAATTCCGATTCAGCTATGTCTACGCTTTTATTCTGATCAATGTAAAATTTGAAAATATCTAAAATATCTTCCATAATGTGAGATGAAATTCTTTCCGCAACTCGGCTGAAACCGGGCGTAGGCGGGATAGCAAGCTGCGGAGGTATTAAAGCGGTGAGATTATTGTTTAAGGTAAGATTTATTTGAGTTTCAAAGCTACAAAAAATTCCTGAAGCTCACAAATATTCTTTACAATAGTTTCAGCTTTGGAGAATTTCGGTTGAATTATTGAAGAAACTCAGCGCAGACGGTCATAGCTCGACAGCAGCTTGCGGTCGCGGCCGATGGCGCGGTAGGCCATTATCTCGGCTATCAGCGCGGCCACGAGCATGAGGCCACCGCCTCCCCACACGGTGCGGGCATTTTCAACCTCAGAAGCCACGCCGGTGACGAGCAGCAGAACCACGGTCACGATTTCGGCACAGGTGGCAATTATGCTCAGGGCCACCATGCGGCGCTGAGGGGTGAGCAGGCGGAACATCATTATCGACACCACGAGGAGAATCATGGTGGCTATCGAGGCGATGAGCAGCCCCGGCATCTGAGCGGCCTTGAGAGCGGTGAGGGTGCCGTCGACGTTGAGATAGCCGAAGGGCACGAACAAAAAGAGTATCATCACTATCAGGGCGAGGAGCAGGCAGAGGTTCTGGAGGCGTTGTATTACCATATTCAGCAGAAGTTTTTAAGGTTATGATTCGGTGAATTTTTTTTGATGATTATAGTGCAAAGATAGAAAAAATAAGCGAGATAATGGTTAAATTTGTGGAGCGGCTTGGCCGATAGTTTGCCTCAATATAGGAACATTTCGGCTGCAGAAGCTCTCATTATCCTAATTTTCAGAACGATAATAGCTATGAAACCTCTTATACTGATAAGCAATGACGACGGCATAGATGCGCTCGGTGTGCATTGTCTGATAGATTATACCCTGCAGGCTCTCGGAAATGAGTGCCACATTGTGGCGGTGTGCCCCTCGGGCGCCCGCTCGGGTCAGTCGGCAGCCATTACTCACAACGCCCCTCTGCGCCTCAACCGCCGACCCTCCTACAAGGGCGCGGAGATGTGGGCCGTGAGCGGAACACCTGTGGATTGTGTCAAGCTGGCCATGCACACTATTTTCAAGGAGAAGCGTCCCGACCTCATGCTCTCGGGCATTAATCACGGCAGCAATGCGGCTACCTGCGTGACCTATTCGGGCACCATGGGGTGTGTGCTCGAAGCGTGTATGCTCGGCCTCCCCGCCATAGGCTTTTCGCTTACCGACTATCGCCCCGACGCCGATTTCTCGCCCGCCCGAGAGGTGGTTGAAAAGGTTGTGAAGGGGGTTCTGTCATCAGGTCTCCCCGAGGGAATCTGTCTCAACGTCAACATTCCCGACAATTGCACTCCCGAGGGTATCAAGGTCACGCGTGCCGCCAAAGGTCACTGGACCGACGAATATAAGGAATATCTCGACCCGTCGGGTCAGCCTTTCTATTGGCTCACAGGTCATTTTGTCAACGCCGAGCCTGAGGCTGAGGATACCGACGAATATTGGCTGGCAAGAAAATATGCCACCGTGGTGCCTACGTCGCCCGATCTCAGCGCTCCCGGCAACAATGTCGACCTTGAGGCGCTGCTGAGCTAATCAATAGTTGTGGCAGTCGCGGCGCGAGGCGTCGATGCGCAGCAACACGAAGAGCAATATCGTGAAGCCCCACAATGAGGAGCCTCCGTAGCTGAAAAACGGCAGCGGAATACCGATCACCGGACAGAGGCCTATCACCATTCCCACATTGATGACAAGGTGGAAGATGAAATATGAGGCCACGCAATAGCCATACACCCTGCCGAAAGCCCTCGGTTGTCGCTCGGCTATGGTTATGACCCTGAGAATGAGAATCAGAAACATCACCAGGGTGAGCGTCGAGCCTATGAATCCTTCCTCCTCGCCGATGGTGCAGAAGATGAAGTCGGTGTGCTGCTCGGGCACATATTTGAGCTTGGTCTGGGTGCCGTTGAGAAATCCCTTGCCAAACACTCCTCCCGAGCCGATGGCGATTTTCGACTGATTGACATTATAGCCGGCGCCGCGAAGGTCCTCCTCCATGCCGAGGGTCACCTTGATGCGCTGCTGCTGGTGGGGCTGAAGCACCTTGTTGAAGGCATAGTTGACCGAAAACAGAAAAGCTACCGAAAGAAGCGAAGCGATTATCGTGTGGGTGATCGGCTTCGCTTTTTCACGAAAAGAGAGGAAGATGAGATAGAACACCGCCAGGACTATAGCTCCGGTGGCTACCCATGTGCCGTTGATTTCTATGCCTAAATGCCACAATCCCCATGCCGCAAGCACGATGACCATAAATCCCACAAGCATGTTGCGGGCGGCTAACGGCTGGCGGCAGTAGATGGCGGTCATGCCTACCATTATGAGCATGATCATGAGATAGACGGTCATTTCTCCCGCCGGCATTCCGAGAAACACTATCTCGGTATATTTGACCGCCACCACAAAAAACACTATGGCACACAATGCCGCGAGAAGCACCAGGCCGCTCATTCCCTCGCGATAGAGCACGAAGAACAATGACATATAGACCAGTGCCGAGCCGGTTTCATTCTGGGCGAGAATCAACAATACCGGCATGAAGATGATAGCCAGGGCCTTGAAGAAGTTTTTGCGCTTGGCGGTGAGGTTGAAGTCATAGCCCGAGAAAAGTTTTGCCAGCGCAAGCGCCGTGGTGACTTTGGCAAACTCGGCCGGCTGGAGACTCACCGGGCCGAGCACCAGCCATGAGTGGGATCCCTTGATGTCGGGGGCTATGAAGATGGTTATGAACAATAGTCCCAACATGCCCACATAGAGCGGGAAAGCGTAGGTCTCATAAATTCGCGGGTCGATGAGCAGCAGTATCATGCCGAGCAGCAGCGACAGGCCGATCCATGTGATCTGCTTGCCCGAAAACTCATTGAAGGAGAAAATCGAGGCATTGTCGAAGTCGTAGCTCGCGGCATAGATGCTCACGGCTCCCGCTATCACCAACACCAGATAAAGCATTATCGTTATCCAGTCGATGTAGCGAAACACCGTAGGGGAATCGTCGTTATGGTTGTAGCTCAGATTAATATTCATATTCGCTAAGGTGGTCGGTGCGGGCTCTCATCATGGCCTGCTCCATCGGTTTGCGGTTTTCGGCTATATATCCTTTGAGATATTTTTCAATCACGAGCGACCCGATAGGCACACCGTAGGTGGCGCCCCACTCGCCGTTTTCAACATAAACGGCCACGGCGATTTTGGGGTCTTCGTAGGGAGCGAAGCCCATGAAAGCGGAGTGGTCGAGGCCGTGGGGATTCTGTGCCGTGCCTGTCTTGCCGGCCACTTCGATGTCGGGCAGGTTGGCTTTGGTGCAAGTACCTCCGAGCACCGCCATCCTCATGCCGTGGGCCACGGCGGGGTAGTGGGAAACATCAACGGTGGGCACTCTTTTGGTGAGATATTCTGGAGCAAGAACGGTGTCCTGAATCTCCTTCACCACATGGGGAGTTATAAACCATCCGCGGTTGGCTATCGTGGCGGCGAGGTTGGCAATCTGGAGCGGTGTTGCCGTCACCTCACCCTGGCCGATAGCCACCGAGATAACCGTGTTGGCACTCCAGTGACCTTCGCCGTAACGCTTGGAGTAATATTTGGCGTTGGGGAGAAATCCGCGTCCTTCGCCCGGCAAGTCGATGCCGAGCTTATAGCCGTAGCCCATCGACACAAGATGATTTTTCCATATCTCGAAAGCGTCGGCCGAGGTGCCGTATTTGCTGCGGCGGTCGATCATGTTTTTAAATCCCCAACAGAAATAGGAGTTGCATGAAGTCTGGAGGGCGAAATCGAGGGCGAGGGGAGAGTAGTGGCTGTGGCAGCCTACCCTCAGGTTGCCGTTGATATAGCCTCGGGAACAGGGGTAGCGGGTGTTGTTGTCAACTATTCCCTCGGTGAGAAATATCAGCGCCTGGGTGGGCTTGAATGTCGAGCCGGGGGGATAGAAGCCCGATTTGGCACGGTCCATCAGCGGGCGGTGGGGCGTTTCCTTGAGCATCTGATAGTTTTTGCCACGGTCGCGCCCCACGAGCAGCGAGGGGTCGTAGGAGGGGGAGGTGACAAAGGCGAGCACTTCGCCGGTGGCCGGCTCGATAGCCACGATGGCGCCGAGCTTGTTCATCATCAGGCTCTCGGCATATTGCTGCAGCTCGATGTCGAGCGACAGTTTCAGGTTGCGGCCCGCCACGGCGCTCACGTCATAGCGGCCATCCTCATATTTTCCCTTGATCTGGCCGTTGGCCGCGCGGATGAGGATTTCTGTGCCTTTGCGGCCGCGCAGGTGCTCCTCATAAGAGTTTTCCACACCGGTGTCGCCGGTATAGTCGCCGCGCGAGTAGTAGGGGTCATTTTCGATGTCGTTTTTCGACACCTCGCGGATGTTGCCGAGCACATTGGCCGCGCAATGATAGTAGTAGTCGCGCTGAATGCGCTTCTGAATATAGAATCCGGGAAAGCGGTAGAGCTTTTCCTGCAGGCGCCCGTAGTCTTCGGTGGTGAGGTTTGACATGAAGGTCTGGGGCACATAGGAGGAATAGTTGGGCGACGAGCGCATGTTGCTCCAGCGGGTGTGAAACTCCTCCTCTGTGATTCCCAGCGACTTGCTCAGGTTGAGAGTGTCAAACGGCTCTACATCGCGGGGTATGAGCATGAGGTCGTAGGCAGGTTGGTTGAAAACCACAACCTTGCCCGTGCGGTCATAGATAGTGCCTCTCGAAGGATAGATAGTTTTTTTGAGAAAGGCGTTTGAATCGGCATATGCTTTATATTTGTCATCAGCTACTTGCAGGTCGAAAAGTCTCACGCAGTAGATGGCGCAGATGGCAATTACAAAGCCTGAAATTACATATTTACGTTTTTCAAGTTTATAATCTTTTCTCACGACGTTGTGTTGATGTAAGATAGTCGAGGGCAAGGAGCAGCGCCGACGAGAGTATCGTTGAGCCGGCTATGCCGGTGACTATGTGCAAGATGTTGAAGAAAGTGAGTGAATCGGCTATCATGGCTATCATGGAGTAGAGCAGGGTGATAGTGACGAGATAGCGCATGAACACCGACAGTCCGAGCGATTTGATCGACGGGCAGGGGTCGGTGAGATCCTGCTCATGGGGGAAATAGAGTCTGAGAATAGAGCGGCGGGAGGCCGACATGAGGGTGGCAGCGAGGGCATTCACGCCCGGGGTGTCACAGAAGATGTCGACTATCATTCCCATGATAAATCCGATTGTAATGACCCAGTTGCGGTTGAGAGTGAGAGGAAGCGTGATCGGCACGAAGATAAACACAAAGGGCACCGCCACGCCAAACAGACACACATGGCTGAACACAATGCCCTGGGCCAGAAGCAATATGATCGAAAGCAGCAGGAAGTAGAGTGAGGTGCGTGACATGAGTGTCTCAGAAGAGGGTTATAGTTGATGATTGGTTGTTAGCGGAGGTCACTTTTTGGGGCCGGAACCTGTCTGCCGGTCGTCATCCTCCACAGCTTTGATTTCGTCGCTGAGATAGTCAACCACTATTCTCACTGTCGAGAGGGTGGAGAAGTCGGTGAAGAGTCTTACTCTGAGGGTGCGGAAGTTTTCTTCGGCTATGGCGTCGACCACGATTCCCACCGGCACTCCTTCGGGAAAGACCGTCGAGAGACCTGAGGTGACCACCGTGTCGCCGAGGTTGAACTCGGCATGTTGGGGCAGCTCCTCAAGCACCGCTTCGAGAGGCGACTCGCCGTCCCACACCAGTGAGCCTACCAGCTCCTGACCCTTTATCTTGCAGGAGTTGCGCAGATAGGGGTTGAGCACCGACATTACCCTCGACGCATGTGGACCCACAACGTTAACGATACCCACCACTCCGTTCTGGTCAACCACTCCCATTTCGGGCGCAAGGCCGTCGAGCAAGCCCTTGTCGATGGTGATGTAGTTGTGGCTGCGGTTGATGGAGTTGTTGATAACGTTGGCCAGCACGAAGTTATAGCGCTGCAGAGCGGTGTCGACAGGCACCGAGTCGGCATACTCCTTGTTCTCATATTGCTTGATGATATGCTTGAGTTTGAGAATTTCGAGTTCGAGGTCGGCGTTGCGGGTCTGGAGATCGGCGTTGATGTCGCGCAGATAGAAATATGAGGTCACCGAGTTGGCGGCTCCATAGACAGTGCGCCCCAACACTCCCGCCGAGGTCAGAAAGAGGTGGTGCTGGTAGGGATTGCGGCTAAAGAGCAGACAACATGAGGCCACCACATAGATTATCGTGAGGATCCATGTGCTGAATCTTAGGAAAAACCTGATGAGATTTCTCACTCTGAAGCGGGAATAGAGGGTTTAGACGGGTAATTAGGCGCGGCTTTGCCCGCAAGGGGTCTTGCGAACAAAGCCTGCGCCTATATAATAATGTGTGGGGGTTATCAGCGGATGAGGAAGTTGAAGCGGTCGATGTTTTTGAGGGCCACTCCGGTGCCTTTGGCCACCGCCTTGAGGGGATCTTCGGCCACATGGAACTGAATGCCGATCTTGTCGGCCAGACGCTTGTCGAGACCTCTGAGCAGAGCGCCGCCGCCGGCGAGATAGATGCCGTTTTTCACAATGTCGGCATAGAGCTCGGGGGGAGTCTGTTCGAGAGCCGAGAGCACGGCCACTTCGATCTTGGCGATAGATTTCTCTATGCTGTGGCTGATTTCCTGATAGCTCACGGGCACCTCCATGGGGAGGGCGGTCATGAGGTTGGGGCCATGCACGATATAATCTTCCGGCGGTTCCTCCAGCTCGGTGAGGGCTGAGCCGACATTCATCTTGATGAGCTCGGCGGTGCGTTCGCCCACTCTCACGTTGTGAACTCGGCGCATGTGTTCCTGAATGTCGGCGGTGAGGTCGTCGCCGGCTATCTTGATCGACTTGTTGCTCACGATGCCGCCGAGCGAGATAACGGCAATCTCGGTGGTGCCGCCACCTATGTCGACGATCATGTTGCCTTCGGGGGCAACCACGTCTATGCCGATACCGAGGGCTGCGGCCATAGGCTCATAGATCATATAGACGTCGCGACCGCCGGCATGTTCGGAGCTGTCGCGCACGGCACGTATCTCAACCTCGGTCGAGCCTGAGGGAATGCCTACAACCATGCGCATGGAGGGGGAGAACCAGCGGTTTTTGGCAGAGGCTTTTTCAACGAGTCCGCGAATCATCATTTCGGCGGCGTTGAAGTCGGCTATCACGCCTTGACGCAGAGGGCGGATGGTGCGGATGCCGGCGGGCTCCTTGCCATACATCTGCTGGGCTTCGTTGCCCACGGCAATGAGCTTGCCCGAGCGCACCTCGATAGCCACAATCGACGGCTCGTCGATGACGATGCGGTCGTTGTAGATTATAATCGTATTGGCCGTGCCGAGGTCAATAGCAATTTCTTTGGTGAGTGAGAAGATACCCATGTTTCAATGAAATAAAGGGGTGGTGGGAAATGGGGGGAGATTAATGCTTGAAGTGACGCACTGAGGTCATTACCATAGCAACGTTGTGGGCGTTGCAATATTCAATGCTGTCGTTGTCGCGCACAGAGCCGCCGGGCTGTATCACGGCTGTGATACCTGCTTCATGAGCGATTTCCACACAGTCGGCAAACGGGAAGAAAGCGTCTGAAGCCATGACTGCTCCGTTGAGGTCGAAGCCGAAGCTCTGAGCCTTGGCGATGGCCTGGCGGAGGGCATCCACGCGTGAGGTCTGACCTACGCCCGAGGCGAGGAGCTGACCGTTTTTAGCGAGGGTGATGGCGTTGCTCTTTGAGTGTTTCACGATTTTGTTGGCAAAGATGAGGTCTTCGGCCTGGGCCTCGGTAACGGCGGCTTCGGTTACCTGACGGAGGTCGGCAGGGGTCTCAACCTTGAGGTCGCGGTCCTGAACCAGGGCGCCGTTGAGCACCGAGCGATACTGCTTGGTGGTTTTAAGCGGCTCACGCTGAATGAGGATGATGCGGTTTTTCTTCTGCTTGAGCACAGCGAGCGCATCTTCGGTATAGTCGGGGGCGATGATTACCTCAAAGAAAATCTTGTTGATTTCTTCGGCGGTGGGGGTGTCGATGAGACGGTTGGCGATAAGCACTCCGCCAAATGCGCTCACGGGGTCGCCGGCAAGGGCGTCTTTCCAGGCCTCGAGAATAGTGGGGCGGGTGGCGAGACCGCAGGCGTTGTTGTGTTTGAGCACTGCGAAGGTGGGGTCGGAGAACTCGGCCATGAGGCTTGTGGCGGCGTCGATGTCAAGGAGGTTGTTATATGAAATCTCCTTGCCGTGGAGCTGGGTGAAGAGCTCGTCGAATTGGCCGTAGAATCTGCCCTGCTGGTGGGGGTTCTCACCATAGCGGAGGTGCATCGAGCCGTCGAGGGCTACTCTGAGCGATGAGGGAGCTTCAGAGGCGGTCGAGGCAAAATAGTTGAAGATGGCGCTGTCATAGGCCGATGAGACGCCAAAGGCGGCGGTGGCCAGTTCGCGACGTTCGGCAAGCGAGGTCTCGGCACCGCGGGCGGCGAGAATTTCCTCAAGTCGGTCATACTGGGCTTTAGAGGCCACGATGGCTACGTCGGCAAAGTTTTTGGCAGCGGCGCGTATGAGCGAAATGCCGCCTATGTCGATTTTCTCGATGATGTCGGCTTCGCTTGCGCCTGAGGCAACGGTAGCCTCAAAGGGATAGAGGTCAACGATCACGAGATCGATTTCGGGAATTTCATATTTGAGGGTGTGGGCCTTGTCGTCGGGATTGTCGCGGCGTGAAAGAATGCCACCGAACACTTTGGGGTGGAGGGTCTTGACTCTGCCGCCGAGTATCGAGGGATAGCCGGTGAGGTCTTCTACGGCGTCACATTCCAGGCCGAGGCTGTGGATGAAGGTGCGGGTGCCACCGGTTGAAAGAAGTTTCACTCCGTTGTCGGCGAGAGTGCGTATGATACGGTCGAGTCCATCTTTGTGGAACACCGAGATGAGTGCGGTCTTTATTTGTCGTATATCAGACATGATAAAACTGGTGTGGATAGATATTTCCTAATAAAATCAATTGAAATGCAAAATTACGAAAAAATCAATATTTCCCCGATCTAAACGGCGATTTTTTTGCCAAGAAAATTAGGGTATAGTGCATTTATCAGTCCAATCTGACAGGGTTGAGATTATAATCGGGGTCGGCGAACTGTTTTGACACCGCAATTGTTTTGAATATGAACAAACTTTAAATATCCGAATCATGAAAGAAATTGGTATATTTTATGGCTCAACCACCGGCCGCACCAAAGAGGTGGCTTATCAGATAGCCGACGCAATGAAGGTCGACAAGTCACAGGTTTTTGACGTGGCCGAGACCGCTCCCGACAAGGTGGGCGATTTCAAGGTGCTCGTGCTCGGCGCCTCGACATGGGGCAGCGGAGACTTGCAGGAAGATTGGTATGATTTTATCGCCGGATTGCAGACTCTCGACCTCAAAGGCAAGAAGATAGCTCTCTTCGGCTGTGGCGACGAGACTATGGGCGACACATTCTGTGCCGCCGTGGGCGAGCTCTATCGCCGACTGAAGGACACCGGTGCCGAATTTATAGGCAATTTCAACACCATCGGTTATAACATCACCTCCACTCCCGCCGAAATCGACGGCTGCGTTGTCGGTCTGCTGATCGACGATGTCAACCACCCCGATCTCACCAAAGGCAGGATAGAGGAGTGGGCCAACGAGGTTGTTCACGAAATCTGATCAAAAGACGATAAATCGGGCAGCTTTTTTAAGAGGTTGAAAGTTAGTTAAATAAGGCGTTAGGATAAAAAAATCTCTCAAAAAGTTTGCACAATCCGAAAAATCGCTCTAACTTTGCACTCGCAAACGGCGGGATAGCTCAGTTGGTTAGAGCGTCGGATTCATAACCCGGAGGTCCCGAGTTCAATTCTCGGTCCCGCTACAAAGAGAGCATATCAATTTTGGTATGCTCTCTTGTCGTGTATGGGCAGGCGGGCCGTGAGGTTTGCCACCCGGTTGCAAAATAAAATGGCTAATTTTGTGTTAAATTAAAAAACACAAACTTTAGAAATGGAACTTTTACATTCGCTTTTATTCAT
The DNA here is from genome assembly GCA_964384885.1 of uncultured Bacteroides sp. Lineage (GTDB taxonomy): Bacteria > Bacteroidota > Bacteroidia > Bacteroidales > Muribaculaceae > Paramuribaculum. The sequence continues at coordinate 27,814 of CAYLMR010000005.1, read as the reverse complement.
GCTCAACGAGATGTCACCCTACATCCTGCTGGGCTTCTTCATAGCCGGAATATTTCACGCCTTTATTCCTCAGAAAACTTTTGCACGCCATCTCTCCGGCACCGGCTGGCGCCCTGTGATCAAGGCGGCCATGATAGGCGTGCCTCTGCCCCTGTGTTCGTGCGGAGTGCTCCCCTCGGCGATAGCCATGCGCAGAAATGGAGCTTCACGCGCAGCGTCGACATCATTTCTTATCTCGACCCCTCAGACAGGCGTTGACAGCATTGCCGCTACCTGGAGCCTGCTCGGGCCGGCCTTTGCGGTGATTCGCCCCATAGCCGCGCTCACCACCTCGTTTTTCGGCGGGGTGGCCGTGGGTAAATCTGAAAAGGAGACCGTTAAGGTGGCTGTTGAAGCCAAGACCGAGGAGGAGGAGAAGAAAAATTTTGGTCAGAAACTGCTTTCGTCGCTTCGCTACGGTTATATCGACCTTGTGAGCAGCATAGGCGGCTGGCTTGTGGCCGGTCTCATTATCGCGGCTCTGATTACGGTTTATGTGCCTGCCGACTTCTTCTCGGTGTTGGGCAAGAATCCGCTCTTTTCAATGATAGCCGTGCTGATAGTGGCAATACCTATGTATGTCTGCGCCACCGGCTCAATTCCTATCGCCATGTCGCTGATGCTCAAAGGTCTTTCGCCCGGCACCGCGCTCGTGCTCCTCATGGCCGGCCCAGCTGCCAACTTCGCCTCTTTCACCCTCATATCGAGGGAGATGGGCCGCAAAGCCGCGTCGATCTACCTCGCCACCATTATAATAGGTGCGCTTGCTTTCGGCCTCGCAATCGACTATCTGTTGCCCGCCTCATGGTTCAGCCTCGGAGCTGTTCACGATATGTCGCGCCACTGCTATCATTTCGGCGTTTTCCCGAGCATCTGTTCAGGCATACTCACCGTGCTGTTGCTGATAGCACTCTACAGAAGATACCATCATAACAATATAACCATCACCAATATGACTAAGGAATATACTATCAAAGGAATGAATTGCCCTCACTGTCAGGCCGCCGTTACTAAAAGCATCAATTCGGTAGCCGGTGTCAAGCAGGTTGACGTCAACCTCTCAACCGGTAAAGCCACCGTTGAGGGTGAGCATAATGCCGAGGAGCTTATCGCCGCAGTGAGAAACGCAGGTTTTGACGTGGCTCTCTAAGCAACTCCTCCCTATAAGAAATTCCGGTAATCACTTCGGGCCTTGACCCGGGCGGATTACCGGAATTTTTATGGTTTATAGGGCTGAAAATCAGTCGAGAGTAGCGATCACTTCGATTTCAACGAGCACCTGCTTGGGAAGCTCGCGAACAGCCACGGCCGAGCGTGCGGGATAGGGAGCGGTGAATTCCTGACCGTAGACTTCGTTCATGTCGCCGAAGAGGCTCATGTCGGCAAGGAAAACGGTGGTTTTCACAACATTGTCGATCGAAACGCCGGCTTCTTTGAGGATAGCCTTGATGTTAGAAATCGACTGAGCGGTCTGGGCCTTGATACCTTCGGGAATCGAGCCGTCTGCGGGATTCAAGGGAATCTGACCTGAGCAGAAGAGAATGTTGCCACATTTGATAGCCTGGCTGTAGGGGCCGATAGCACCGGGAGCGCCGGTTGTTGCTACTTCAATCTTTTTCATTGTGAATTGATTTAAATATTTTATAGATTGGTGTTTAACTTTTGGTTTCGTTGTCGTGGCCCTCTGAATAGACGGGCATGAGGTTGAGAGAGGTTATGCCATATTTGTCGGCGAAGCTGATCTCGGTGTCAGTAATCGAGTCGGTGAGTTTATCTACTCCGCTGAATGTGGATGAAAACTCGGGAATGAAATCCTCAGAGCCATAGTTGTCGAGGCGCCTGATCACTTCGCCCACGGTGAGCTGATTGACGTCGATAGCCGGGATGAGCGGATGACCGGAGGTTTCGCGCTGATCGGTCGAGACAAACAATATCAGGCCCACATCCTTGAGGCGCCACACTATCGAGGTGACCAACCGCTCGGGAAGGGCATATTCGGCGGCGAGCTGAGCCGAGGTGACGGGGGGAAGGTTGGTGACATATCTTTTGGCAATGACAGCCATGACGGCGAGGGTGACCTTGCGGCGGTAGTCGAGAGAGATGCTGTCGACATCCTGATAGAAATTAAAGCGGCCAATGTTCTGGGAGGCATAGCATATCAGGGCGCCGATTAGGGTGATGAGCCATGTTAGCTGCAGCCATATCAACATAAGGGGGAGGAAAGAGAAGCTGCCGTAGATGGCGTTGTATTTGGTGACATACATCTGACCGGTGACAAACAGCCACTGAATCACATGGAAGGCTGTGCCGACAGCCACGCCCGCAAGCAGGGCGTTGACAAATTTAACTTTGGCATTGGGGATGAGCATATAGGCGCCGGCAAAAAAGAGCCATGTCAATGCCAGACTCACACCGTCGAGTATCAGCTTGACCGATTCACCGATAAAGGGTATGAAATTGATTTTCTGAAGGGTGCTCGACATCACTACCTGTATGCCGCCGGCACATATCATCAATACCGGCAGGACAATGAAGATGGCGAGATAGTCGGTGACCTTGCGCCAGATGGTGCGCCCCTGTTTGATCTGCCAGATGGAGTTGAAGCTGTCCTCCACGCTCCCCAACAGTGATATCAATGTATAGAGCAGGAAGATGATGCCGATGCCCACAAACAGGCCTTCGGTGGCCTGGTTTAGATAGCGGTCCACGAAGTTAAAGGCCAGCGAGAGGGTCTGGCGCTGGGCGGGGAAGGTGGAATAGAGCTGAGTCATCAGCTGATCCTGAAATCCGAAGCCGCGGAATATCGCCAGTATCATGGCCAGAGCCGGCACTATGGCGAGCACGGTGCGGTAGGTCATGGCACAGGCCGTTGACTGGAGGTCGGAGTCGAGAAAGGATCTTATGGTGAGGTTGGCGGTTTTGACGGCATTGACCTTAAAGGTGTTGCGCCGGTCGCGCCACACTCCTTCCGAACAATAATTCCACCACCTCATCGCCTTGTCATAGAGGCGTGTGAAGCGTGAAGGGGTCTTTTCCGATCCGGGAGCCGGGGCGGGAGATTGATTGCTGTCGGGAGTGGGGTTGGAAGTGGCCATATTTCTAAAATTCTGATTAGTCTTCAGAATTATAAACCCTCAATCTATGGATATGGTTATGGAATCCGGAGAATTTTTTAGAGTTCGTCGATGAGTTCAGAGGTGTAGACTTCCTCGTCATAGTCATCATAGTCGGGAGCCGGGGCGGTGTTGATTTGATAGAGAATGTAGGCGAGGAAAGCCATTCCGCCGATAGCGAGACCCGAGAGAATGCCGCAGAGAAAACCGAGACCGAAACGCGATTTGCGGGGCTCGTGTGAGGTGTGCTGATGCGAACGGTGACGGCGGTAGTAGCGGTCGTCAGGTTCGGCAGCAGTCCGGGGCGATTCCTTAACAGGCTCGGGCTCGGGAGCAGGTTGGGGTTCCTGCTCGGTTTCGGGCGCGGGTTGCGGTTCGGGCTGCGGCTCAGGCTGAGGTTGCGGCTCGGGTATCTCAACAACGATCTCCTCGACGGTATCAATAGCAGGCACCACAACAGGGTGGGGCTCAACATCAACTACCGGAGTAACAGTGTCGGCGCTCGGGGGCATCGTGATTGATGAAACCGGAGTTTCTTTCATCTCTCCGGGCACTACTACGGGCTGAGGTTCGGGCACATATTCTTCCTCGATTGTCGGCTCCATCACCGGAATTTCCTCCACGCTCTCCATGATGACCGGTGTTTCCTCTATCGGCTCAACAACGGCAGGTGTCTCCTCGATAGCGACAGTCTGGCTGATGATTTCTTCGGGATCGGGAGTGTCGAGATGGTTGATTTCGTCGAGCATTTGGTCAGACACGGCATCACAAAGCTCGTCGGGCATAAAGGCAGCGAAGGGGGCGTTGACTATCGCCTCAGCTTCGGGGGCAGGGGTGAAGGTCACCTCCTTTTCTCCTCCGGGAGCCGAAGTGACGGCAAAGGTGCCGAGCCCGGTGATTTTGATTTCCTCACCCTCGGCTAATATGTTGGCTATCTCGGCAAAAATCTCTTTGGTGATACCTACTTTCTGATCCTCGTCGATGCCGTCAAATCCGGGAAGGTCGGCTGCCAGCCGGCGCAGAGAAATCTTATCGTTCATTTCCAAGTCGTTTTTTTAATACTACACTCTGACGAAACACCATATCTATATGCGGGGGAAGGAGCATACGTTTGCCGGTTGAGGAATCGAGTTCGATCGATTCGTCACATTTCTCAGCCGAGAAATTGCCGAAGCCGGGAAAGGCCACGGTGTCGAGATCGGCGCAGTGACTCACAATTGCCGAGGCCGTTGCGCTGACAAATGATTCAAGAAAGCGGGCGTCGAGTCCGGTGCGTGATGCCAGTCTTTCGGCCAATTGTTTAGTGCTTAAGGTCATGAGAGTTGTGGATATTAAAAGATTTTCTCCTTGATAGCAAATCTCGGGCGGTTTTTCACCTCATTGAATATCTTGCCGATATATTCGCCCACCACGCCGAGAGCCACAAGAATGAGGCTGCCGAGAAACCACACCGATAGCATCAGCGAGGTCCAGCCCGGAATGGTGTCGTGGCCGAAATATGAGATAAACACATAGACCGACATGGCTAAGTCGAGCACCAGCAGGGCCATGCCCACAAAGAATATCAGCCTGAGCGGGCGCGAGGTGAAGCTCGTTATGCCGTCGACCGAGAAACTCAGCATCTTGGCCAGCGGATATTTCGATTCGCCGGCTATGCGGGGATGGCGGGTATAGGTCACAGTGGCTGTCTTGAGGCCTATCTGCGGCACTATGCCTCTGAGAAACAGGTTGCTCTCGTTATATTGCGAAAGCAGCTCGATAGCCCGGGCGCTCATGAGGCGGTAGTCAGCGTGGTCGTAGATGGTTTCGAGACCCATTTTGCGCTGAAAAGAGTAGAAGGCATGGGCCGTGGTGCGCTTAAACCATGTGTCGCTGGCCCTTGACGATCTAACTCCATAGACTATCTCGACCCCCTGATTGTTGAACAGCTCTACCATCTCGGTCATCACCTCGGGGTCGTCCTGAAGGTCGGCGTCGATTGAGATGGCGCAGTCACACAGCGGCAGGGCTTCGAGCAGTCCGGCGAGCAGGGCATACTGGTGGCCGCGGTTGTGGGCCAGAGCTATGCCTTTTACTCTCGGGTCACGGTTGTGAAACTCCGAGATGATGCCCCAGGTATTGTCACGGCTACCGTCGTCACAACACACCACGAAGCTCTTACGGGCGTCGATAAGCTTTTTCTCTCCCATCCTGTCGAGCAGTTCGAGCAGCTTGGTGAGAGAAAACGACAGCGCTTCTTCCTCGTTATAACAAGGCACCACCACCGCCAGCCTTGTGAGGCCGGCGGCAAGGTGGCGGGTATTGCTGATGGTTTCGGTCATGAGTCTACACTGAGGGGTAGGGGAGTCGGAATCAATAGTTGCGGGCGAAAATCACACGGCGGTGAGAGGGTTTGCCGGTGAGCATGTCCACGCCCTCCTCTTCGGGAGCGTCGAGGGGAATGCAGCGTATTGTGGCTTTGGTTTCCTCCTTGATGCGCTCTTCGGTTTCGGGGGTGCCGTCCCAGTGGGCGAGAATAAATCCGCCACGCTCAAGGGCTTCCTTAAACTCTTCCCAGGTGTCGACCTTCACGGTCATGTTTTCGCGCTGACGCAGGGCCTTGAGATAGATGTTGTTCTGAATATCCTCAAGCAGGTCGCGGGTATATTCGGCAATTCCTTCGAGGGGAGCTTCGTGTTTCTCGAGGGTGTCGCGTCTCATCACCTCAACGGTGCCGTTTTTGATGTCGCGGGCACCGAGCACCAGGCGCACGGGCACGCCTTTGAGCTCATAGTCGGCAAACTTGAAGCCGGGGCGGCGGTTGTCGGCGTCGTCATATTTCACCGAGATGCCCATATCCTTGAGCTGCTTAACGATAGGTTCAACCACGGCGGAGATTTCCTTGAGCTGGTCGGCGTTTTTGTAGATAGGCACGATAACCACCTGAATGGGAGCGAGGTGGGGAGGAAGCACGAGACCGTTGTCGTCGCTGTGGGTCATGATGAGCGCACCCATAAGTCGGGTAGACACGCCCCATGAGGTTGCCCACACATATTCGGGCTTGTTTTCGCGGTTGACAAACTGCACGTCAAATGCCTTGGCGAAATTCTGACCAAGGAAGTGGGAGGTGCCGCTCTGGAGGGCTTTGCCATCCTGCATCATGGCCTCGATGGTGTAGGTCTCGATGGCGCCGGCAAAACGCTCGTTGGCGCTCTTCACACCCTTGACTACGGGCACAGCCATATATTTCTCGGCGAAGTCGGCATATACGTTGATCATCTTGATAGCCTCTTCCATAGCTTCGTCGGCGGTGGCGTGGGCGGTGTGGCCCTCCTGCCAGAGGAACTCGGCGGTGCGGAGGAACATGCGGGTGCGCATTTCCCATCTCATCACGTTGGCCCACTGGTTGATGAGCAGAGGGAGGTCGCGGTAGGAGTGAATCCAGTTGCGGTAGGTGTTCCAGATGATTGTTTCAGAAGTGGGGCGGATGATGAGTTCTTCCTCGAGGCGAGCGTCGGGGTCTACCACCACGCCGTTGCCTTCGGGGTCGTTGATGAGGCGGTGGTGGGTCACCACGGCACACTCCTTGGCAAAGCCTTCAACATGTTCGGCCTCGCGGCTCAGAAATGATTTGGGGATGAGGAGGGGGAAATAAGCATTCTGCACGCCTTGCTCCTTGAACATGGTGTCGAGCTGATGTTGCATTTTTTCCCAGATGGCATAGCCATAAGGTTTGATAACCATGCAGCCTCTCACGGCTGATTGCTCGGCAAGGTCGGCCTTGACCACAAGCTCGTTATACCATTGTGAATAGTTTTCGCTGCGCTTAGTGAGGTCTTTGAGTTCTATAGCCATTTGAATATGAGTTGGATTGATTTTTTTATAAGCTTAAACCGAGGAGATTCAATTCACAAAATTACAAACTTTTTTCCTAATTGAGGGTGCCTTGGTGGGCTTTGGTTATAATTTCGGGACCGGGAATGAAGAAAAATTCCAGACGCCGGTTTTCGGCGCGGTTGCGGCGGGTGTCGTTGTCGACTATCGGGTCGGCGGCGCCGAGAGCAAACGGTATGATGATGATGTCGGGATTTATGTCGCCATTGTCGATTTTGTCGAGCATGAGGTCATAGACCGAGTAGAGCCTTGAAGTGGTGATCTTATCCTGCCACGCCTCGTTGCCGGTGTCATCGGTGTGCATGGCTATCACAACTTTATATCTGTCGGGTTCGGTCATGAGCTTGAAGAGGGGAGCGATGGCCCGTTCGGCGCCGTCACACAACATTGTGTCGAGAGGCTCAAACAGCCTGTCGGCGCGTATGCTCACCACTATCACCTCGTTGTCGCGAATCATGTCGACGGTAAAGGGGCCTTTGAGACTCTTGGCCAGCGAGGTCATATAGGCGCTCACGGCAGCTTTGTCGACATCGGCCACGGCGGGGGTGGCGAGGTTGGGCTCGAAGTCCATGTCCATGAAGGTCTCTTCGGCATATCCTACATATGGGTCGGAATAAAACACCTCGGCTCCGGCTGTGAATATGGCGAGCCACGCCGCGACAACCGCCACGGCACGTATCATTTTGCGCGACAGTTTATTGCTCAAGCGATTTCTCATAGGCGAGTTCGGCTTTAACAATATGGGCCACATGCTCGGGTTTCACTTCCGAGAGCTTGTCGCGGCGCAACATGCGTGTCACATAATCGGTTATGTCGAGTTCGAGCTGCTCGGGCTCGGGGTCTTCGGAATCGTCGTCGAAGTCGGGGTCGAGATAACCGCGCGACTCATAGAAATCCCATATCATGTCAACAACGTTGAGCAGCTCGTCGGAGTCATATTTCTCGATTCCGGCGCTTGCGAGCGAGTTGTTGATAAAATCGGTGCAGGCTTTTTCGTCAAATTCCATAGTTTCTGTTTGCTGGGGTTGGTTGGGGGATGGGTAGGCTCAGAGGTCGAGCAATCCCTCGGGGAGAGACATGGTGAGTCGCCGGGCTTCGTGGTCAAAACCGGTGACAAGTTCGGGAGCGACCGGCACATAGACTATGCTTCCGTCGGGTCGCGAGACTATGAAGAGCACATTGGCGGTCGAGGTCTCGAGGTCGACTATCTTGCCTATGTCGCCGCCGGTGTCGGAGGCAAGGGTCACTCCGATGAGGTCGTTGGCATAAAATCCTCCGTCATCATCGCCATCCTCGTCATCAAATTCCGAATCGCCGTCACCCTGGGCGTCGAGGTCTTCAACGGTCATATAGAGGGTGAGGCCCTGAAACTCGGCAGCTTCTTTCTGCGACGCATAGCCGCTGAGGGTTATGAGCATGCTTTCAGCCGAGCGGCGGCGGGCCGACTCGATGAAAAACGGCACGAAGATGCCTTCGATTTCCATCACGACACAGCTGCCGGCAGCGAGCTCCACATCAGAATCGACCACCGCCACCAGCTCGCCGTGAATGCCGTGGAGCTTGGCGATGTGACCTATCGGCACTATCTGATTACGTGTTATCATATCGGTTTTTCGGATTGGATGTTAAGTTGAGGAAATTGGTTGCCCCGGGAGGAGTGGGAGGAGTTATTTTTTATGTTTCTTGCGTTTCTTTTTCGAGGTGGCCGGCGCGTCGGCAATGGTAAACTCGTGGAGAGTGGTGGTGGCCGGGTCGAGTTTCAGCTGGCCGTGGCTCATTTCAAGAAGGTCGTTGATCACCGATTCGTCGCGCACTCCGTCGGGATTGACAGCTGTCTTGAGCTTCTTCATCTGGTTGGCGATGAGCAGGGTGAGCTGCAGTCGCTCCTCCTCGTCGGTGAGCTTGCAGGCGGCGTCGATGAGCTTTTCTATCCCTTTGCCATAGTGGCGGTATCTGATAAGGTTGGGATACATCTCCAGCGGCTTGGGAGCCGAGTAGAGGTTGTCGGGGGCAATGACTTCGTAGGGGTAGTCGATGTCGAGCTGAAAACCCGACATGATGGCTAGGTGGTCCCAGAGCTTGCGGTTGATTTCTTCCTGGTCGCCGGTCTGGGGCAGGAGGGTTTTCATTGTCTCGATGATTGTGCGGGCACATCTGTTGCGCTCGTTGCGATCTTCGATAGTGAGACAATGGTCTACCATCTGCTGTATGTTGCGGCCGTATTCGGGCAGAATCAGCTGAGCCCGCTCGGTGTTGTAGTTAAGCATATACACACTTGTTTGATTGCATGAAAAGAAGCGTTGCGGCTGTCAGTTAGCCGCAAAGCCACACTATAAGCCCTCAAAGATAGGCATTTTTTTTGTTAGAACATCAAAAGACCGCCCGGAAAGGTGACTCCGGGCGGTCTTTTTAATAATATTTTAGAGTTGGGAGGGGGAGATTGCAGGGGTTTGGGGCAATTACATGTTCATGCCGCCGTCGACCTGAATCACCTGACCGGTAACATAGCTCGACATGTCGGAAGCGAGGAATGTGGCCACATCGGCGATGTCGCTCACCTGACCGCCGCGACGCAGGGGAATGTTCTTGATCCACTGGGCGCGAACGTCGTCGGGCAGGGCGGCTGTCATGGCTGTCTCGATAAATCCGGGAGCGATGGCGTTGGCGCGGATGCCGCGTGAGCCAACCTCCTGGGCGATGCTCTTGGCGAGGGCGATGAGGCCTGCCTTTGAAGCGGCATAGTTTGACTGGCCGGCGTTGCCGTGAACACCTACTACCGATGCCATGTTGATGATCGAGCCTGAACGCTGACGGAGCATGATGGGGAGAACGGCGTTGATGAAGTTGAAGGCGCTCTTGAGGTTAACGGCGATAACGGCGTCCCACTGCTGCTCGGTCATTCTCATCATGAGACCGTCTTTGGTGATACCGGCGTTGTTGACGAGGATGTCGATGCGGTCGAAATCTTTTTTAACGGCGTCGACCACTTCGCGGGTCTGATTGAAGTCGGCGGCATTGCTGGCATAAGCCTTTACTTTCACGCCGAGAGCTTCGATTTCCTTAACGGTTTGTTCGCCGTTTTCATCTATGACGAGATCGGTGAATGCGATGTTGGCACCCTCTTGCGCAAAGCGAACGGCAAGAGCTTTGCCGATACCGCGGGCTGCGCCGGTGATGAGTGCGGTTTTTCCTTCGAGAAGTTTCATGATTGTTTAAACTTTATCTTGGTTAGAACTTATAGTCAGAATTTTTGAGGGAGTCATTGGGGAGAGGCGTCGGCTTCGCTCCGGGCCATGATGCCCGAGGTGATAAACTCGATGATGTTGGTGCGGGTGGCGTTCATGTCGATTTTATATTCGTCAAACAGGCCGCGGATGTTGCAGTAGTCAAATCCTTCAAAGGCCATCGACTCGAGAAACGGCAGTCGGGCGGCCTGACGGGCGTCAAACACCCCCTGCTTCACGCCGTCGGCGATCAGCTCCTTAAACATCTCTATCTCCTTGATAACCGCAAGCTTGCGTATGCGGTCAACGCGTCTGAAGTCGCGACCTATATATTGCAGGAAGCCCTCGTGGCGATTGTTGTTTTCGAGCATGAAGTCAAACCTCACGTCGAGATACACCCTGAGCTTCTCTTCGGGAGAGAGCTTGGGGTCATCTTTAATCACCCTCAAACGGCTTATGAGCTGCTCGCTCTCCCGCTCTATAACCGCGTTATAGATGTCGCGCTTGTTTTTGAAGTAAGTATAGATTGTGCGCCGCCCCTTGTCGGAGGCAGCTGCTATATCGTTCATAGTGGTGTTTTCCAACCCTTTGTGGGCAAAGAGTTGTCGGGCCACATCGATCAGCTTGTCACGAGTCTTGCTTACCATTGTCGGAATATGGAATTTCGGTAATTGACTGCAAAAGTAGCAAATAATCTCCAATCCCGCCACCATATCCCCAAAAATCTTCACTTTCCCCCGACTTGTATAGGCCTTATAAGCCCAATAGGTCCTGTAAGGCTCTGTCGAGGAGAAAAAGTCAACAATTTTGGCAATAAACTTGATTTGTTGCCAAAATTGTTGTATTTTTGCATTTGAAATCAATTACCGTTTGGCCATAATTCGTATTAATTATTTTTATAAAGTTGTGCCATCGTTTCCATATTAGGCAAATAATCAGTAAATTTGCATTATTATGACAAAGGAATCAATTATTCGGCATAACACGGCAGATTATAATATCGCTGTTCAGACTATAAAAGATGCTATTCTTCGTAGCCAGTATCAGGCCGCGAAGTTGGTTAATCGTGAAATGCTATCTCTCTACTATGGCATCGGCAGATACATTTCAGCAAACTCTCGTGATGGTTTCTGGGGTACCGGAGCAATTAAGGCAATCTCAGAGTGGCTTCGCAAGGAACTTCCCGGTCTGAAAGGTTTTTCCCAGACCAATCTAAAATATATGAGAATATTCTATGAGGAATGGTCACCTATTATCGAACCTAAATTATCTAAATCGTCAGCCGTGGCTGACGAAATTGATATCGACTCTCTTCTGCCGGTTAAATCGTCAGCCACGGCTGACGATTTAGAAAGATTTCTCAATCTAAGTTTCAGCCATCATATTATAATTCTATCAGAAGAGAAGATTATTGAGAAACGATGGAAATATATCAGTCTTGCTATTGAAAATAAGTGGGATAAACGTTTTCTCAAAGCACAGATAAAAGATAATGCTGCAGATAAATACGGAGCGATGCCTTCAAATTTTGGTGTCACAATCAAGGATAGCAGAGATGCTATAAAGGCTCTGAATATGTTTAAAGACGAGTATTTACTTGACTTTATAAACACCGAGGAAATCGGCATCCGCGACTGGCAGGATGTTGACGAACGTGTGGTTGAAAAAGAGATTATCCACAATATAAAGAACTTTATAATGACCTTCGGACGCGATTTCGCTTTCGTTGGCAACCAGTATCATCTTGAGGCATTTTCGGAGGATTTCTTCCCTGATTTGCTTTTCTTCAACCGAGAATTGAATTGCCTTGTGGTGGTGGAGTTGAAGACAGGAGATTTCAAACCCGGCTATCTCGCACAACTCATGACCTATCTTCGTATTCTTGATGACAAGGTCAGGAAACCGCATGAAAATCCATCAATAGGAATTGTACTTTGCAAGAACGCCAATAAAGACTTTGTGGAGTATGTTATTCAGGATTATGCCAAGCCCATGGGTGTGGCAACATATCGACTAAGTAAAGATATGCCGGAGAAACTGCGCGAGGCATTGCCCGATGTAGAGGAATTGAGAAAACTGCTCTGAATGGATCCGGCAAAGACGGTGTTGGATTAAATAGAGGGCTGTTGCGGAATTTTTGGTGGGGTTACGAGCTTTTTTAGTAATTTTGGAGTTTATTATAGGTGAGGGTGAGTTTTTGCCCGACGATAATATCAATTCTGAGTCAGACCAATGATAACTTCAATAATTATAAAATCAGTCCGTTTAGTCGCGGCACTGTTAGCTCTCAATGTTGCCTCAATTTCGCTGACGGCAGGGGAGTTTCATCCTGTGACCGATGAGGAGATCGAGGCGATGGGCTTTGAGGCGTCGGGCGCCTCTAAGCTCGGCATATATGTCGAAGATGTGATAACCGGCGAGGTGCTTGTGGATTATAACTGCGCCGACCCATATGTTCCGGCAAGCGTGATGAAGGCCATAACCACCGCTTCGGTGATTACGCTTATCAATCCGTCGCAACATTTCGACACCCGCGTGGAGCTGTGCGGCCGGGTGAGTGACGGTCATATATTAGAGGGAAACCTCGTGGTAAGGGCTGTGGGCGACCCCACAATCGAGTCGGCCTATTTCGCTGAAAATCTGGGTATGGCCGATTCGATAGCTCAGAGAGTAAGTGCTTATGGCATCGACTCCATAGCCGGAACGGTGATTGTTGACGAAACTTCTATGCCCTATAACGGCTATCCCGAGGGGTGGGCCAAAGGGGACCGCATGTGGCCTTATGGCACTGCCTATCATACCGCTTCATGGCGCGACAACCGCTTCACTCTTTCGCTGCCGTCAAAAGAGGCTTTTCCCGCGGTAGATGGGCTGGAGGTGAAGATCAACAAGAAGAAGAGAGGCGCCGTGAAATATAGCTATGACCTTGAGAAAAATGTTGTGACAGCAACGGGGCGTTTTGCCCGTGGTGCACAGAAATCTGTAACCTTCGCTCATCCTGACCCCGCCGATGCCATGAGGCGCGAGATTGTGGAGCGGCTCAACGGGCAGGGTATAGGGGTTGCCAACCGGTTGGTCGAGGTGTCGTCGCCTGTCGAAAAGGTCTACAGTCATATTTCGCCGAGCCTCCTGGAGATAATGAGAAGCCTGATGTATAGGTCAGATAACATGATGGCCGAGGCGATGCTGAGGTCGATAGCGCCCGGCAAACCGCGCGAGGAGGCGTGTCGCCTCGAGATGTCGCTCTGGAAACTGAGAGGATGTGACACCGACGGTGCGGCAATCTATGACGGCAGCGGCCTGTCACGTCTCGACCGCCTCACCCCCTATTTCATGGCCGATGTGTTGCGCTACACGGCTCTCTCCCCGAGGGGAGTGCTCTATGCGTCGCTGTTTCCGAGAGCTGGCCGCGACGGCACTGTGCGCAATCTCTTTGCCTCCTCACCCCTCAAAGGTGAGCTGGCTCTGAAGTCGGGCACGATGAAGGGAGTGAGATGTCTTGCGGGGTTCCGCATGGAGCAGGGCATTTATCCGAGCCACATAATCATAGTGATGGCCAACGGCGCCAATCTCCAGCCGGCCAAACTCCACAAGTCGCTCGAGATATTGTTTGAAAAGCTTTTCAACAAGCAGCAGCCGCAATAAAATTTTGGCATATTAGGGAAAAAACTCCTATCTTTGCCAAACTATCATTCTTAACCGAAATATCCATAACCTTAGAATATGCAAAAGAGCGTTTCCGATCTGCTTGATCTCTGCTTTGAGCTCGAAGGCCTCCTGCTGTTGGCCGAGCGTCGCGACAGTTCCACTCCCGCGAGGGTAGTTGAGCTTATCAACCAACGAATCAATCAATTGAGCGAGATGAGCGGAGAGGTGTTTTTCGCTGCATCGGTCACCGAGTCTCAGCAGACCGCCGATGACAAGGAGATAGCTGCATCAATGGAATTTGAGGAGGAGGGCGATTCTGACGAAGCTCCCGCAATCCAACCCGCCGTAGATCCTCAGCCTGCTCCCAAGCCTCAGCCCGAAGCTGAGCCTCAACCTGTGGTTGCTCCTCAGCCTGTAGTTGAAGCTCCCGCCCCTGTTTCAGAGCCTGAGCCGGTAGTAATTCCCGAACCCGAGCCGGAGCCGATAGTTGTGAGCGAGCCGGTTGCCGTGTCTTCCACTTCCGAGATACCTAAACACCCGGTGCTCAAACTCACCCTCAACGACAAGTTCAGATTGAAGTCAGCCGTGTTTGGCGGCTCGGAATCAGACATGAATGAAGCTCTCCAGCAGATAGCCTCGCTGTCAGACCTCGAGGAAATCAACGAGTATATCGTCAACGACCTCTGTCTCGATCCCGACGACCCCGAAGTGGCCTATTTCATCGAACTGGTTGAAAATTCGCGTAAGTAAACCATGCTTTACATCGTACCCACCCCCGTGGGCAACATGGGCGACATGACCCCGCGCGCCATCGAGGTGTTGAAAAACTGTGAGACAATCTATGCCGAAGACACCCGCACAAGCTCGGTGTTGATGAAGCGCTTTGACATACTCACCCCTCTTAAAAGCTTTCATAAGTTTAACGAACACAGCGCTCTGACCGAGGTGACCGACCGACTTAAGGCCGGTGCTGACATAGCGCTGATAAGCGACGCCGGCACTCCCGGCATTTCCGATCCCGGTTTTCTGCTTTCAAGAGAGTGCCGCCGCTGCGGCATAGATGTGGTGACCCTGCCGGGTGCCACTGCTTTTGTGCCGGCTCTGGTGAGCAGCGGGTTGCCTTGTGAGAGATTTACTTTTCAAGGTTTCCTGCCGGTGAAAAAGGGGAGGGCTACCCGCATGGCTGAGATAGCCGAGAGCGAGGTCACCTCGATTGTCTATGAGTCGCCTCTTCGTCTGGCGCGCACCCTTTCTCAGCTTGCCGAAGCGTGTGGCGCCGACCGTGAGGCCTCGGTGAGCCGCGAAATCTCCAAACTGCATGAAGAGACCATGCGCGGCACCCTCGCGGAGCTCGCCGAACATTATGCGCAAAACAATCCGCGCGGTGAAATTGTTATAATTGTAGGGCCAAAGCCGCAGGAATCGCGAGCCATGTCCCACCGTAATAAATATCGTTTCAACAGCGACGAGGCGGAAGAAGAATAAGTCTGAGGCGCAGTCGCTTATGTCAAAACAAAAAACACTACCGATATGAGAAATTTCAGAATGGCCGCTTTGTCAGTGCCCATGCTTGCGGCATTTATGCTCGCCACCCCTTCGTGTACCGATAAGGAAAAACTCAAAGAGTCTCAGCAGGAAAACAGCGAGCTCACCACCCGCCTGCAGGAAACTATCCAGACCCAGGACTCACTTTTCGCCCTTATCAACGACATTACCCGCGGCATGACCCAGATCAAGGAGATGGAGCGCATCGTGTCGACTCCCGGCTCTCTTGACGGCGAGACTCCTTCACGCAAGGAGCAGATCAGAAACGACATGATTTCTCTCCAGCAGGCTCTGCAGGAGCGTCGCGAGCGCCTGGAAGAACTTGAGCAGAAGCTCAAATCGGCTTCAGGTCAGAATGCAACCCTGCTCACCACTATCAAGAATCTCAAGGCTCAGATTGCCGAACAGCAAACCGAGATAACCTCGCTGACCAATCAGCTTGCCGAGGCCAACATCAAGATCACCAATCTCGGCACTCAGGTTGACTCGCTCATCACCGAGACCGTCAATGTGAGAGAGGAGCTTGACGCCGCCAACCGTCAGACCGAGAGCGTGACCAACGAGCTCAACACCGTTTATTATGTTATCGGCTCAAAGAAAGAGCTCAAGGAACATAAGATTATCGACACAGGCTTCCTTCGCAAAACCAAGGTGCTCCAGAGCGACATCGACCTCAACTATTTCACTGCTGCCGACCGCCGTCAGCTCACAGTGATTCCGCTCCATTCGCGCAAGGCCAAGGTGATGACCACCCAGCCCGAAGACTCCTATGTGATTGCCGACGACGGCTCGGGTCAGAAAGTGCTGAGAATCGTCAATCCCGAAAAGTTCTGGCTGCGCTCCAACCTGCTTGTAATCGAAATCGACTGACAGGTCGTTGACCTAAATTCATAAAAACAACCCGCTGCAATCGTGTCGCTAAGACATCTTGCAGCGGGTTGTTGTTTCTTTAAACGGTTGGGATTTATTCGATGAAGGAATCTTTGAAGCCGAGGAAGTAGAGGATGCCGTCGAGGCCGACGGTTGAAATCGACTGGCCGGCGTTTTCCTTGACTTTGGGTTTGGCATGGAAAGCTATGCCCAATCCGGCGGTGGAGAGCATGGGGAGGTCGTTGGCTCCGTCGCCTACCGCGATTGTCTGGAGAATGTTGATACCCTCCATCTGAGCCATAACCTTGAGCAGCTCGGCCTTACGCTTGCCGTCGACAATTTCGCCGAGATATTTTCCGGTGAGCTTGTCGTCGGGACCGATCTCGAGATCGTTGGCAAACACATAGTCAAAGCCGAAACGCTGTTTGAGATAATTGCCGAAATAGGTGAAACCGCCCGAAAGAATGGCCGTTTTATAACCGGCGCGTTTGAGCACCGTCATCATTCGGTCGACGCCCTCGGTGATGGGGAGCGACTCGGCTATCTGCTGCATCACGCTGCGGTCGAGGCCTTTGAGCAGGGCCACTCGCTCGGTGAAGCTCTGACGGAAATCTATCTCGCCTCTCATGGCTCGCTCGGTGATGTCGCGCACCTGAGGGCCTACCCCGGCGCGGTCGGCAAGCTCGTCGATCACCTCGGTGCGGATGAGGGTTGAGTCCATGTCGAAGCACACCAGACGGCGGCAGCGGCGGTAGATGGTGTCTTCCTGAAGCGATATGTCAACCTCGCCCTCAGAGGCGATTTTCATAAAGGCGTTCTGCATGTCGGAGTGGCTGAGGGGAGTGCCTCTGACCGACATCTCGACACATTGTTTGGCTTTGGGGTCCTCTACATTGCCGTCCTCGGAGATCGGCATACGACCCGTGAGGCGGCGTATAGCGTCGATGTTGAGCTCCTGATCGGCCACCACGCGGCTCACCTGAGCAATGTGGCGGGCGGTGAGGTGACGCCCCACGAGAGTAATGATCCAACGTGTCTTGCCCTGACGGTTAACCCAGTTGCAGTAGTCGCTCATCTTCACCGGTGAGAACTTCACGCTCACGCCGAGGTCGTAGGTCTTAAACAGAATCTCCTTCATGATGTTGGCCGACACCGAGCTGTCGGTCTTGATGAGGAAGCCGAGCGAAAGGGTGTGGTGGATATCGCTCTGGGCTATATCGAGAATGTCGGCGTTGTGGCGGCCGAGAATTTCAGAAAGAGTGGCTGTGACACCGGGATGATCATTGCCTGAAATGTTGATGAGTATCAGTTCGGTCATGGCATGAGGATAAGACTTTGGAACAATAGTTTAAATAGTTGATTGCGAGAGGGCGAACGAAAGGGGATCGGCTGTGACGAGCGAAAGGGTGAGACCACGGGCGCGGGCGGCCCGGGTGAGCTGAGGGTAGAAAGTTGCGGCTACGCCACCCGAGATGCAGAGCGGCATACCCGCTGAGTCGGGATATGCGCAGATGTTACGGTCGAAAAATCTGCCGAACTCATCCACGACCATCTCTTCGATCTGAGGCCGGGAGATATTGTCGGCCACAAAGCGGGTCATTGAGGCGAGACGGCTGTTGGCGCCCGGCTGCCGGTAGACCATCTCGATAACATCGGCTTCGAGCTCACGGAGACCTGAAGACAGATCGCCCGGCGTGGAGTTGTAGAAATATTCGAGAAAAGCGAGTGTGAGCTCGCGGTCGAAACGGCGTTTGAGAATATCGGCTATGAGCCGGCGCCCGATCACGGCTCCCGAGCCTTCATCGCCGAGAATATATCCGAGCGAGGGGATGCGGCTTTCAATACCTGTGCCTGACCATAGGCATGAGTTTGACCCTGTGCCGAGTATGGCGGCGATGCCCCTGCGGTTGCCCAACATGGCGCGTGCGGCGAGCACCATGTCGCTCTCCACGCTGATAGTTTCGGCCTGAGGCCAAAGGGTGGCGAGCAGCCGGCTGAGCATCTGAGCCGGAGCGCCTGTAGCGCCGGCCCCGTAATAGGAGATAACCCGGGGCTCAAACCGCGGGTAGAGCCTCAGAATCTCCTCTTTGGCTTTGGCGGCAGCCTCGGCCACCGCTTCGGGTGGCATCGTGGCCGCGTTGATGGGTGGCGCAATTGTCGGAGCGGCGTTTCCGCCGGCGAGCCACTTCGAGGAAGTGGCTCCGGCGTCAACAATAAGTTCGTCGGGCAGAAAGCTACCGCGTGACATGGCTGTGAAAAATTTAATCGTTTTAGCCTGTGAAGGCTCCGGGAGGTTGATTATTCCTCGGTGCTCTCGGTGGGGAGGGGACAAGAGAAATCCTCAACGAAGCAGATCATGGTCTCGGTGCGGCCTGCGCTGAGAGTTGAGATCTTGTTCTGGATAATCTCGAGCAGATGGGCGTTGTTGCGGGCAAATACCTTGATGAGCAGGTCGTGAGAACCGGTGGTATGGTGACATTCCACAACTTCGGGAATATTTTTAAGCTTCTCAACAACAATTTCGGTGTCTTTAGGGTTATTAAGACAAAGCCCTACGAATGCGCAGGTGTCAAGGCCAAGAGCTTCCGGGTTGATGATAGTCTGAAAACCGGAGATCACGCCGTTGTGGAGTAACTTTTGAATGCGCTGGTGAATTGCCGCACCGCTAACGCCGCTTTCGCGAGCGATTTCCAGAAAAGGAACGCGTGCATTTTTACCGAGCATGGAGAGTATTTTGCAATCAAGTGAATCGAGCTGTTGACGTGGCATGGGGATATGTATTTTTTAGTTATTAAATTTAGATATCTCTTAATCAGGGGCGGAATAGAGATTCAGCCCGGCGCATTACTGATGGTTTCATGCTGATATTTAGCCGAGAGAGACTTCTTCGGTTAAACAATACGCAAAATTAAGAAAAATATTTGTAATTTCATTCATCACACCTTATGAATTTTCAAAACTTGTTACGATTAGTTATCTCGTTGCTTTGTGCCGTGAGTGTTACATCGGTTAATTCGGCAAAACTCACCTCACTGTCGGCAGCGGGCGACTCTGTTGTGTCTCAGCCGCGGTTTGACAGCGGCAAACCTATGTCGGTCGGCTTGGTGCTGAGCGGCGGAGGTGCCAAAGGCATAGCGCATATAGGTGTGATTAAAGCTCTTGAAGAACATAACATCCCTATCGACTTTGTGGCCGGCACTTCGATGGGCGCCATCGTGGGCGGTCTCTATTCGATGGGATTCACTACCGACGAGATGTTGAAGCTCATCGAGTCGCCCGAGTTCAACTACTGGGCCACCGGCAATATCAATCCCGAATATGAATATTATTTCGCCAAAAACGAGCCCACTCCTGCGTTTACCACTGTGAATTTCGGTGACCGCGACAGCACCCAGGTCACCAGCATGTTGCCCACAAGCCTCATTTCGCCGCTACCGATGAATTTCGGTTTCATGATGATATTCAGCGCCTATACCGCCCAGATCAACGGCGACTTCAACAATCTTTTCGTGCCCTTCAGATGTGTCACCTCTGATGTCTACACCAAGCGTAAGGTGGTGTGCCGCTCGGGTCAGCTCGGCGATGCCATCCGCGCCTCGATGACTTTTCCGCTGGTGTTCCGCCCCATCGAGATGAACGGCACCCTGATGTATGACGGCGGCATTTATGATAACTTCCCCGTCGACGTGATGAAGAGCGATTTTGCTCCTGACATTATAATAGGTGTCAACGTGACCAATGCCGACACCAAGCCCAAGGCCAACGATGTGATTCAGCAGCTCGAGGATATGATCATCCAGAACAATGATTACTCTCTCCCTGCAGAGGAGGGTATCAAGATTCAGGTCGATGTGTCAGACTTCAACCTGCTTGATTTCGGCAAGGCTCCGCTCATCTATCAGCGCGGATATGAAAAGGCTATGGAGATGATTGACTCGGTTGAGAGCCGTGTCACTTCGCGCATCTCTCCCGTGGCCCGCGAGGTGAAAAGACAGGTATTTAAAGACGGCACTCCTTATCTGAGGTTTGACTCGGTGAGCGTGACCGGTGGCACCCGCGGCCAGAATGAATATCTGAAATATCTCTTTACCCACAATATGGCCGACACATTCGGCATCGTGAGAGCCCGCGACAGCTATTACCGCGCCATTACCCCCGGCCAGCTGTCAAACCTTATCCCCACTGCGGTGAGAGAGCCGGGCGACTCGCTGTTTACACTCAACCTTGACGCAACTGTCAAAAACGGTTTCCGTGCGGGAGCCGGCGGCTATATCTCGTCGTCAACATCGAGTATGCTGTTCTTCAACCTCGGCTACAACACTCTGAGCTTCAACTCGTTTGATGCGGGCGTGAATGCGTGGGTGGGTCAGAGCTACCTCGCCGCCCAGGCCTATGCCAAGTTTATGCTCCTCACCCACAATCCCTCCTATCTTAAGGTTCAGGGAGTACTGTCGCGCGAGAAGTTTCATGAGAGCGACAAGATGTTCTATGACATGCATACTCCCACTTTCGTCACCAACTCGGAGGCATTCATGCGCCTTAACTATTGCATGGCCGCCGGGCGCAAGGGCATTGCCGAGCTGAGCCTCGGAGGCGCCCACCTCACCGACCGTTTCTATCAGGCCGACATTCAGCTCGATGTGCAGCCCGGACGTGACAAGGTGGTGAGCGACTATGTGCAGCTGCGAGGCGCCTATGACCTCAACACCCTCAACCGCACCTCCTATCCCACTGCCGGAGGAAGGGTGTCGGTAGTGGCGATGGGTGTGTATGGCAACCAGCATTTCACCCCCTATGACCCCACGACTCTCAGCGCCGAGAACTCACACCCGCTCTTCCTTCAGGCCGAGCTTAAGATGGAGGGTTACAGAAGCTTGCACAAGCATTTCATACTCGGCGGCACTCTCGACATTCTCGGCTCAACGCGCAAACTGCCTCGCAACTACAGCCAGGCCATAGTCGAAGCGCCCGCATTTCTCCCCACCGCGTCGAGCTATAACGCCTTCAATCAGGCTTTTAGAGCCAACTCCTATGCAGCCGCCGGAGTAGTGCCTATCTGGAACATCAGCCAGTATCTCCAGCTGAGAGGCACCTTCAACGTGTTCCTCCCCCTGCGGAGAATCGAGGCTAACGAAAATCACGAGGCCGTATATGGCAAATGGCTTGCCAACCCTGAGTTTTTCGGCGAGCTGGCCGCAGTGGTCAATCTGCCTTTCGGATCGCTCAGCGCCTATGGCAACTATCAGAGCTATCCCTCCAACAACTGGAACTGCGGCATCTCGCTCGGCATCTTTATCCTCGCGCCTAAGTTCCTGAGATAAGCTTGGGGGCGAGGTGTTGACCGGTGTAGGAGGCTTTGCAGGCGGCTATCTGCTCGGGTGTGCCCTCACACACTACCTGTCCTCCGGCGTCGCCACCCTCCGGACCAATGTCTATCACATGGTCGGCTGTCTTGATCACGTCGATGTTGTGCTCGATTATCACAATGGTGTGACCTTTTGCTATAAGGCGGTTGAAGGCGTCGAGCAGAGTGGCGGTGTCATGAAAATGCAGGCCGGTGGTCGGTTCGTCGAAGATAAACATCGTGGGCTGGGTTGACTCCTGAGCCAGATAGTAGGCGAGTTTCACCCTCTGGTTTTCGCCTCCCGAGAGAGTCGACGAGCTTTGGCCGAGCTTGATATATCCGAGGCCCACGTCGGCAAGCGGCTGGAGCCTGGTGGCAATCTTGCGCGCCGTGGCGTCGCTGTCCTGACCGAAAAATTCTATCGCCTCATCAACGCTCATGTTGAGCACATCGTAGATGTTTTTGCCCCGGTATTCAATGTCGAGCACATTGCGTTTGTAGCGCTTGCCGTGACACGCGCTGCAGGTTATGGTAATATCGGCCATAAACTGCATTTCGATGGTGATAGTGCCTTCGCCCTTACATTCCTCACATCTTCCTCCCTCGGCATTAAATGAGAAATAGCCGGGCGAGAAGCCCATTTGTTTGGCTCCCTGCTGGTCGGCAAAGAGCTTTCTCACCTCGTCGAAGGCTTTGAGATAGGTGGCGGGATTGGAGCGGGAGGAGCGCCCTATGGGGTTCTGATCGATAAACTCCACACCCTTGATCATCGACAGCGAGCCTGACAACCGGGTGAACGCGCCCGGCGCATCGCCCGCCTCGCCGAGATGACGCACGAGGGCGCGATATAATATATCTCTCACGAGAGTGGATTTGCCCGAGCCGCTCACTCCGGTCACCACGGTCATCACACCGAGGGGAAACTTCACGGTGAGGTCTTTGAGGTTGTGCTGACGCGCACCCTCTACCTGAATGTAGTCGCGCCATTTGCGGCGTGTCTTAGGCACCGGTATCGAAAGCGAGCCGTCGAGATAGCGCAGGGTGAGCGATTGGTTGCCGGGAGCGGCAACGTCGGACGACGGCACCACGGGACCGGTATAGACTATTTCGCCGCCGAGGCGTCCGGCAAGAGGACCCACGTCGACAATCTCGTCGGCAGCGCGCATAATATCTTCGTCATGCTCCACAACCACGACGGTGTTGCCTATCGACTGCAAGCGGCGCAATACCTTGATGAGACGGTCGGTGTCGCGCGAATGGAGGCCGATGCTCGGCTCGTCGAGAATATAGAGCGATCCCACCAGCGAGCTGCCGAGCGAGGTGGCGAGATTGATGCGCTGGCTCTCGCCGCCCGAGAGGGTTGACGACAGGCGGTTGAGTGTGAGGTAGCCCAGGCCCACTTCAACGAGAAATGTGAGTCGCGATTTAATCTCGTCGAGCAGTCGTTTGGCTATCTTGAGGTCATTACCCGAAAGGTTGAGATTGTTGAAAAACTCTATCAACCGGCTCACCGGCATATTGACTATGCGGTCGATGGTCATGCCTCCTACCTGAACATAGAGGGCGTCGGGGGCGAGGCGCGAGCCGTGGCAGTCGGGGCAGGTGGTCTTGCCGCGATAGCGCGACAGCATCACGCGATATTGAATCTTGTATTGATTTTCCTCGACCATTCTGAAAAATCCGTCTATGCCGTCCCAGCTCCCTTTGCCATGCCAGAGAATATCTTTCTCCGTCGGGGTGAGGGAGGCGTAGGGGCGATGGATGGGGAAGCCGATATGGTCGGCAAGGCGGATGAGGCGCTGTTTCCACTCGCTCATCTTTTCTCCTCGCCAGCACACCACGGCGTCGTCATAGACCGACTTGGTGGGGTCGGGCACCACGAGCTGCTCGTCGATGCCCACTGTGCGGCCGAGACCCTCGCAGCGGGGGCACGCTCCGTAGGGATTGTTGAAGTTAAACATCTGCTCGCTCGGCTCGCGGAAGGTCATGCCGTCGGCCTCAAAACGGTTGGAGAAGATATGCCTCACGGTGGCCCCTTCGCCGGTCCACACTATCAGCACACACTCTCCGCGCCCCTCGAAAAATGCTGTCTCGGCCGAGTCGGCCATGCGGCTCAGCTCGTCGCCCTCGGTGGCCACGGCGAGGCGGTCGATGAGCAGCAACAGCTCTGACGGGTCGGGGAGCTGTTCGCCAGCCTCGGCCTTGTCGAGAAGATCGGTGATAGGAATAAAGCGGTTGGAGGAGTCGACCAGTCGCGAATAGCCCCCTTTGAGAAGCACATTGAGCTGAGCGGCAAACTCTCGCCCCTCGGGAAGAATGATCGGGGCGGCGATGGCAACGCGGGTGCCTTCGCCATATTCCAGAGCCCGCTCTGTGACGTCGGCCACCGAATGTTTCTTGACCTCGGTCGAGGAGATGGGGCTGATGGTGCGCCCCACGCGTCCGAAAAGCAGGCGCAGGTAATCGTAGATTTCAGTGGCTGTGCCCACGGTTGAGCGTGGATTGCGGGTGTTGACTTTCTGCTCTATTGCGATGGCCGGGGGAAGGCCTTTGATCATGTCACATTCAGGTTTGGCCATCTTGCCCATAAACTGGCGGGCGTAGGCACTGAGGCTCTCCACATAACGGCGGCGTCCCTCGGCATAGAGGGTGTCGAAAGCAAGCGACGATTTGCCCGAGCCGCTCACGCCGGTTATCACCACAAAGCGGTTTCGGTCGAGGGTCAGGTTAACGTCTTTGAGATTGTTGACTCTCACATTCACGGCCCTTATGGCCTCGGAGTCGATATGTGTTTTAGATAGTTTTTTCGTCATAACCTACAAAGTTAACCATTTTTCCCCTATCCCGCAAATTCCCTCCCCCGATTTAATCCAATTTTACAACTTTTTGGTTTTTCGTTGTGAGTTTCAATCGTAAGTGTTAACTTTGCCATGAAAGATGTAAAGAGTTAATCCGAATATCTTTTGATTTACATAATGACGTAATCCTTTTGGATTGAACGTATGGATATTAAAGCATATCCTATGTTCTTACGGATGCGTATTCTTGACCCATAGAAACTTCGCAACTTTCTTTCACCGTCAGGAATAGAGCAAAGTAGTCGTCCTTTTTCTGAATGTTAACTTCCCGGCTTCCACTCTGGAGGCCGGGAGTCGGCACAGATCTGCGTGGGCTTCTGCATTGCTTATTCTATGGTGAAAGGCAATGCGAAGGCCTCTATGGATAGAATTAGCAATAGGCTGAAACCCACGTATTTATGTTGCATATAGGTCAGGCTGTGCTTCGCACATTAAAATCACAAAACCGTACTGCCACATGGCTCGCCAATGAGATCTGTGTGACACGCACCCACATATATAAGATATTCGAAAAGGAGAATATCGACGTGGCGTTGTTATTGCGGATAAGTAAAGCATTGAATCATGATTTTTTTGCTGATTTGTCTGACGCGATCAGCAATCAAAAGGAGTCGGAATAGAGGTTGTTTCCAATCTGAATACATGTTGTATCTTGTTTGAATACAGTTTGAAAGTTTCTATAATTCACATATATACTACTTTTGTCAGACTTTAATTTTGATAAAAATCATAAATCAATTTAATAAAGTATGACAATCAAAATCAAGCATTTCTTGCTATCGCTCATCGCAATTATCTCAGGCACTGATATTGCGTTTGCGCAGACCGGTGACAGCTCTTCGCCGGGATTTTGTTTTGCTATTCAATGTCAGTATGGATTTCTTCCGTCTCAAAATGTTGGAGCTACTCACAGCACTTCTTATAGTCTGGATTTCGCTTTAGGTGCTAACTATTGGTTCAAAGATGTTGAGCGAGGACTTTATGCCGGCGCAAGAATTGGATATTGTGGCGCAGGTCTGAACGGATATTCAAGTGACGGTTCCCATACTCGTATTAAAACTACTCAGGACGCTATTGTTCTACCGATAGAAGTAGGCTATTCTTTTGCCGGAAATAACAAACTTTGGGCTTTATCTCCTTATGCCGGTATTGATTTGAATTATGTAATTGGTGGAAAGTCGAAAACAAAGGGTTCCGATGTAGATAGTGATGTCGAAATCAAAAAAGAGCTATATCCATATGTTAAGGTGGGTGGAAGATTGCGACTATATGGCTTTAATATCGGAGGAGCCTATAATTACCCTTTGAAAGATGATATCTTAGGGCAGAGAGAGGGCTATTTCTCAATCAATATCGGATATGGATTCTGATAGTTTCAGAATAAACATTTATAATTTTAAATATATGAAAACCAAATTTTTAATCTTTATTTCGATTATCCTGATGCCGTTTGTTTTTGCGGCTTGTGGAGGTGATAAACCGGATGAACCCGATTATCCTCAATATCCCGATTATCCGAGCGAAGATGAAGAAAAATCTGTTGATTTTTCAAATTTATATGGATATTGGCTTAATTCTGACAAAAGCGGCGCAATGGCTATTAGTGAATATAGCAAAACTCAATGCAGGATTTTGTATTACGCGTTTTCGTTAGATGACCCACGTCGTTGTGACAAAGAGTCATTCTATTCAAAAGATGGCTA
The DNA here is from genome assembly GCA_964384885.1 of uncultured Bacteroides sp. Taxonomy (GTDB): domain Bacteria; phylum Bacteroidota; class Bacteroidia; order Bacteroidales; family Muribaculaceae; genus Paramuribaculum. The sequence goes on along the minus strand of CAYLMR010000005.1, from coordinate 1,597 downwards.
TTTTACGGCACTTGTACCCCATCATTCATATGGTTGCTACTCTATAACTGTAAAAATTAATTTAAGCTCTTATAATAAAATCATTTTAAATGATTCCGGTTCAACTCACAAATTAACCTCATGTATCTTTAGTCGTGTGAGTGAAAAGGAATTTTTTGATTTTCTGGAAAATGGAGGATCCTCGGGTTCGGAATCCGGAGATGATGATAAGGATGAGGATAAACTGGTCGGCACTTGGAAAGGTAAGGATGACGATTGGACAATCAAACTTACATTCTATCCCAGCGGAAAAGCCGTTGAGGAATGGTCGGATGGCTATTATTCTGACGTAACTACCGGCACCTATACTTATTCAAACGGTAAGATTACCAAATGGGATATGGAGGATGGTTCAACTCTCTGTAATACTATAGGAGACTGCCCTTGGCCGGTTGTCTTTTCCTCTTCCACATCAATGACTTTGGGGTCAGGCTATAATAAGATTACTTTCACAAAGCAATGATGATATAAATAGTTAATTCTATTACCAGATATCAAACGATTTAATAAAGTTTAAATATATGAAAACCAAATCTTTAGCTATTATATCGATTGTTCTGATGCCGTTTGTCTTTGCGGCGTGTGGAGGTGATAAACCTGACGAACCTGATTATCCTCAAGATGATGTGAAAGAAAATAATTTGGTTGGAGTTTGGGTTACAGATCCGGATTACGATAAGACAATCAGACTTACATTCTATCCAAGTGGACGCGCTGTTGAGGAATGGTCGGATGGCTATTATTCGGACATAACGAATGGTTTCTATACTTACTCAAATGGAAAGATCACCAAATGGGATATGAGAGACGGATCCATTCTCTATAATACTTTTGGAGATTGCCCCTGGGACGTTGACTTTATTCATTATACGAAAATAGCTTTGGGATCAGGTAATAGTAAGATTATTTTCTATAAAGCATATGAAATAAATAATTCATTCTAATTGTGAGAATTAATCAGTTTATTAACAATAATTTAACTAAAATTAAAATGAAAGAAATTACAAAAAAACTTTTGTTGGCATTGATGACCTTCGTGTTTGCTTTCACTTTTTCAGCATGTGGAGGCGATGATGATGATGAGCCTGCAGCCAAAGATTATGCATCCAAAATTTCAGGTGTTTACACCGGACAGCTTTCAAGTGGAGGCCATGTGATTGAAGATGTATATGTAGTGAATATCTACAGAATTTCAAATGGCGCGGTCACAGTAAACGCTGACTTTTTCGGCAGTTCAACAAATTTTAATGTGACTTATTCTAATGGCATTTATACACTTAGCAGTGCCAATTATGACAATATTACGATATATGTTCAGAATAAGACTCTCACTATCACTTTCCTTAATGCATATGGTACCATGACCACATTCTCCGGAGTAAGGGATTGAGAAATATGATAATAATAGATCACCGGGATGGAACTAACCTTCTGTCCCGGTTTTTTTGTATCTTTAAACTGGAAAATAATACTGCATTCAGTAGATTAATAATTTGAATACTTCTTTATCAATAGTCCGTTAAAAATAACAATATAGGCTAAGCGGCATGCGCCACGA
>CAYLMR010000004.1:0-48175 GCA_964384885.1 uncultured Bacteroides sp. | reverse complement strand
GTGTTGTTGAGGTTGCCGGTGAAATAGGCTGAGTTGGCGCCGATAGCATATACCGGCACAAAATTGCCCGCATGGGATGTGGTGGTCCAGCCTATGCCAAGGTGGGTGTTGAGGATGTCGAACGCTTTGGCGGTAAAGGCATTGAAAGTCTGATAGAGAGTGTCCTCATTTTTACCGTTTTTAGTAATGAAGGTCTCATCAAACATCTCCTTGAGCTGTGAGGTCTCCCTGTCGGTGAGGGGCACAACTGTCCAGAATCCCAGTTTGTCGCGCAACACATTTTCCATCTCCTCCCATGTAGGCTCGGCGGTTTCCTTGCCCCACTTGCGGGTCCATTCGCCGAAGAGGTCTTTGGAGATTTTCTGCGCGTCGGCATAGGCAATGTTCTGATTCTTGCCGGGTCGGCCGAATGACATGCCGCCGGTGTCGTGGTCGGCGGTTATGACGATGAGGGTTTCGTCGGGGTGCTGGAGATAGAACTGATAGGCCACGTTGATGGCTTCCTGAAAGTTGAGAATCTCCTTGATCACGGCGCCGCCGTCGTTGGCATGAGCCGCCCAATCTATGTTGCCACCCTCTATCATCATGAGAAACTTGTCGGGATTGGCGTTGCTGAGGGTATAGAGACACGCTTCGGTAATCTGAGCGCAAGTCATGGCGCCGGGAATCGAGTCGATTGTATAGCCTACCTGGCCCGCTGTGGGGTTGGCAGAATACATCAGCACTTTGTCGGGAAACTTATCGCCCCCCTTGAGGTTGGTGAAAGCCTCATAGCCCTCGGCAACCTCATAGTTGCTTTTCTTCATCACCTCCACAAACTCTGCGAAATCCTCGCTATCCTTGCCCCCGAGCTTGAAGCCTCCGCCGGCAAGGAAAGAGAGGCCGCTCCCGGCTGCCTGAGGAGCGATCTGTTTCTTCATCGAGCGGTTGGCGGCGTGGGCATACCATGCGGCGGGAGTGGCGTCGTCGGCCTGAACGGTGGTGCCTACGCCCACGGCATAACCGTCGTTGAGAAAGTCAACGGCGATGCTGCTTACAGCCGCTGTGTCGGGGGTTACTCCCACCATATAGTTGTTGGTCTTCCGGCCGGTGGAGAGGGCGGTGCCGGCGGCTGCCGAGTCGGTTATGGGGCTTGAGGCCGAATAGGTGCGCGCCTGAGAAGCTACCGGAAAGGTGAGCATCAGTATGGGCTGCTCGTTTTTGAGCACGTCACGGTTGTAGATCTCGGTGGCATTTACATGGCCGAGACCCATTCCGTCGCCTATGAAATAGAATATATATTTTGCATCCTGAGCCATCATGCCCATACATGCGGCTGCGGTGAGTGTGGAGATAAGAAATCTTTTCATATCAATGTTTGGTGGATTGGTTTCAGATAAATAACGGTTCGCAAAGGTAGCAAAAATATATATTCCGCGAAAGAAATCAGTTTACTCCGAGCAGCTCAATGTCGAATATGAGGGTCGAGCCGCCCGGTATGCCCGGTTGGTTGACCTTTCCGTAGGCCTGTTCGGCGGGGATATACACCTCCCACCGGTCGCCGGGGTGCATTTTCTGCAGGGCGATTATCCAGCCCGGTATCAGCTCGCGCAGCCTGAAGGCTGGGGCCACTCCCCCGCGGCTGCTGTCGAAGGTCTTGCCGTTGATGGTCTTGCCGGTATAGTGAGCGGTCACCACACTCCCCCGGTTGGGCGAGGGAGCGGAGCTGTTGCCCGACTTAATAACCTTGTAGTAAATGCCCTTGTCGAGCGGTTTCACTCCGGGAGCGGAGGCGATTTCCTCAAGCCACTGCCGGTTTTTGATCACATAGTCCTGTTTAGCCATATCTGAATCAGATTTTATTCATAGCGGATAGCCTCGATAGGATCGAGCTTTGAGGCTTTGGCGGCGGGATAGAAGCCAAACACCACGCCGATTATCGTGCAGACGGCAAACGAGAGAATCACCGAGCCGCTGCTGATGTCGACCGGCCAATGGGCGAATATCGAGATCATCCATGTGGCGAGGCCGCCTACCAATATGCCCACAATGCCGCCGGTCACCGACAGAATCACCGCTTCGATGAGGAATTGCATCATGATGTCGCGGCCTGTGGCGCCGATACTCATTCTAAGGCCTATCTCGCGCGTTCTCTCGGTCACGCTTACAATCATGATGTTCATGATGCCGATGCCGCCTACGAGCAGCGAAATGCCCGCTACGGCGGCCAGAAGCACTGTCATCATCGACGAGGTCGACGAGATCATCTCGGCGAGCTCCTGCATGGAGCGTATGGTGAAATCATCGGCCTGGTCGTCGCGCAGCTTGTGCTGCCGGCGCAGTATGTCGGTTATCTCGGCAATTGTGGCCTGGGTCTGCTCTTCATCTACCGCCGAAGCCTGGATGCCCTGCAGGTAGTCGCTGGCGAGAATACGTTTCATCACCGTGGTATAGGGCACGAGGGCGAGGTCGTCCTGGTCCTGACCCATTGTGTTATAGCCCTTTTCCTCCAGCACGCCGATAATGGTGAGGGGTATCTTGCCGAATCTCACCACCTTGCCTATCGGGTCGGTGCCGTCGGGAAAGAGGTTGTCGACCAACGTCTTGCCGAGCACACACACTTTGGCCGCGCTCTTGACATCCTCTTCGGTAAACATCTCACCCTCGGCCATGTTGCGCTGGCGGATGTCGAGAAACTCGGTGTTGACGCCCTGCACCTGCGAAGGGTAGTTGTTGTTGCCGTTGACCCACTGGCCCGAGCTGTTGACCGACGGAGTGATATACATCACCCCTTCGGCCTCGGCGCGCAGCGCTTCATAGTCGGCGGGTTTGAGGGTCTGCATGTCGGAAGCGCTCTGACGCACTCCCCCTCGGTTTTCGGCGCCGGGCATTATCATTATCATGTTGCTGCCCATCTCCGAAATCTGCGCGCGGATGGAGTTTTTCGACCCCTGTCCTATGGCAAGCATGGCTATCACGGCACCCACGCCGATAATCACGCCGAGCATTGTAAGGAAGCAGCGCATCTTGTTGTTGTTCATAGCCTTGAGGGCTATTCTTACGAGATTCTTGATATTCATGTCTCAGTGTTGGGAGGGAGGTGGGGGTTGCTATTCGTTGTCGACCGGCAGGTTGCGATACACCTCCTCGGCCGATTGGATATTGTCGTTATACTCATCGCTCACTATCCTGCCGTCGCGGAGCATTATGTTGCGCGACGAATAGAGGGCGAGGTCGGGGTTGTGGGTCACGAAGATGATTGTCTTTCCCTCGCGGTGGAGGCGCTGAAAAAGGGTCAGGATCGAAAACGAGGTGCGGGTGTCGAGGTTGCCGGTTGCCTCGTCGGCGAGGATTATCACCGGGTTGTTGACGAGGGCACGCGCTATGGCCACACGCTGTTGCTGACCGCCCGACATCTGGTTGCTCTTGTGATAGAGGCGCTCGCCGAGACCCACTTCGCGCAGGCATTTCTCGGCGCGTTCGGTGCGCTCGCGGGCGATTACCGAGGAGTTGTAGATGAGGGGCAGCTCAACGTTTTCGATAGCTGTGGTTTTGGGCAGCAGGTTGTAGTTCTGGAATATGAAACCTATCTTGCGGTTGCGTATGCGCGCACGCTCGTTCTTGCCCATTTTCTGCACCGAAATGCCGTCGAGCAGATATTCGCCCGAGGTAGGCGTGTCGAGACATCCCAAAGTGTTGAGCAGCGTAGACTTGCCTGAGCCCGAGGTGCCCATGATGGTCACAAACTCCCCTTCATAGATGGTAAACGACACGCCGCGCAGGGCCTTGACCGTCTCGTCGCCCACCTTGAAGTAGCGTTTGAGATTCTGTATCTTGATTATCTCTTTCGACATTTTGCTTTGCGGTTATTTCAGAGGCTACTTGTTGTTGCGCTTTGCGCCCGGCGGTTTGGGCATAAACGGATTCTGCTGAGCTTTGGCTCCGGAGGTTTCGGTCTTGGTGCGGTATTGCAGGGCCACGCGGTCACCTTTCTTCAGGCCGCCGGTCACTTCCTGCATTATGCCGTTGCTCACACCGAGTTCCACGGCAGTCTCCACGAGCATGTTGTCGCGGAGAATCCAGATGTTGTTGGGGGCAGGTTTGTTGAGCGACACTATCTCATAGTCGGTCACATCCTTGTTGCCCTCCTCCCCTTCGGTGGGGGTGAATTTGAGGGCTTTGGGGGGAATGGCGAGAATGTTGTCGAGCTCGAGGGTGTAGATGGTGAGGTTGGCGGTCATGCCCGGTATGAGCTTGTGGTCGGGATTTGAGGCCGACACGATCACCTCATAGGTCACCACATTGGAGGTGGTGGTGGGATTGAGGCGCACCTGCTTCACGGTGCCTTCAAACACATCGTCGGTATAGGCATCGACGGTAAAGGTAACATGCTGACCCTCTTTCACCTTGCCTATGTCGGCCTCGTCGACATTGCCCACTACCTGCATGTTGTCGAGGTCGGCGATGATATAGAGATTGGCCACGTTCATGCTCGACACCACGGTCTGGCCCACCTCAACCTCGCGTGAGATCACCACGCCGTCGATAGGCGAATAAATTTCGGCATAATTGAGGTTTTTGGCGGCACGCACCCTGTCGGCCTGCGCTTTCTCATAGTTGAGCTTGGCCACCTCATAGTCATGCTGTGAGGTCTGAAACTCATAGTCAGAGATGAGGTGCTCGTCGTGGAGAGCCTTGTCGCGCTGATAGTTGCGCGAGGTGTATTCATAGGTCGATTTGGCCGACATCACGTTGGCGTCAGAGCTTTTGAGCTCGGCCGAGAGGGTGGTTTTTTCGAGCTCGGCCAGCAGCTGACCCTTGGTTACCTGATCGTTATAGTCGGCATAAAGCTTGTCGATGATGCCGGTCACCTGAGTGCCGACATCCACCTGGGTTACCGATTCCATAGTGCCGGTGGCGGTTACTTTCTCGGATATCGAAGTCGGCTCCACCTCATAGGTCTCAAGCTCGGTGGTCTGCTTCTCCGAGCATGAGGTCACGGCCAGGATTGGCAGGGCCGAGGCGGCGATGATAAATGATTTGAAGTTCATATATGCTTAGGGGATTGAAATTTGCTGAGAGTTATAAAACTCGATTGTCTTGCTCGAGAGTATGGCCATATATTTGTTCTGCAGCTGCTCCAGGCGGGCGGTGCGCAGGTCGTTGTGGGCGGTGAGGAGTTCGAGAGGGTTGACCATGCCGAGCTCAAACTGGCGGTCAACCAGCTTTGCGGTCTGCTCGGTGGCCTTGAGGCGGGTGGCTCCGCTCTTATATTTGGCCCGTGAGTTGCGGGCGTCGATATAGAGGTTTTCGATAGTCTGGGTGAGGTCGTCGATAAGCTGGTCGCGGGTCACGTCATATTCCAGCGCCGCGAGGTTGGCTTTGGCAACGGCGCGCTTGGTTTTGTTGGCGTCGAAGATAGGCACCGACAGCGACAGCCCCACATATTCGTTAAATCCGTGGCCCATCTGACTGCCCCAGCTCTTGCCGCTGGTGGCATAGCCGGTGCCCACACCACCCTGAAGCGAGAGGTTGGGGAGGCGCCCCGCTTTGGCAGCCTTTATGTCGTTGGCATAGACCGATTTGTTGAGCTCGTTGCTCTTAAACTCGGGGAGCCACGCCGTGGCTGAGGCAAAGGTGGTTTCGATAGGGGGAAGGAGCGAATTGACCTCGTCGTCGGGAAATGAGGTGCGGTCGATCTCAAACTCCTCGTCGAGCCCGAGGGCCAGCAGTTTCTTCATCGTCATCTTATAGGAGGCGAGATTGCTCTCGGCCTGCACCACGTTATATTCATCCTGTGCCTGCTGGCTCTCTATCTGGGCGAGCTCCACGGGCGAGGTTCTTCCCGCTTCGGTAAACCGTCGGGCGCGGGCGGTCTGCTCGGTGCTCACCTCAAGCGACTGGCGGGCTATCTCGATCGCCTCGTGAGAGTAGAGAATGTTGAGATAGGCCTGCAGGATAGAGAGTTTCAGCTCTTTGACCAGGTCCTCGCCGGTGAGCTCCTGAATGCGGTTGAGGAGCTTTGACGATTCGAGCTGATATTTGCGCACATTCCCCTCCCACACTGTCCATGAGGCGTTGATGCCATAGGAGCTGGTATAGCCGTTGGCTTTGCGCCCGTCGTCGGGGTTGGGATAGTTTGAAAAATTGTGGTTGGTCGAAAAGTCAACCGAGGGGAGATAGGCGTCTTTGGCCGAGGCTACATTTTGTTCGGCCTGCAGGATATTGAGCAATGTGCGCCTTATGTCGGGATTTTTTTCTATCGCCCGGTTCACACAGTCATCATAGCTCCACACGCTCGGCGAGGAAGTCACTGTTTCGGCTGTTACATCGTTGACTGTCACGTCGCTAAACATGGTCTGCGCATGACACATCACCGACATGCCGAGCCAACCTGCGAGTATAACCGTCCTACATGATCTCATCTTCTATTCTGTTTGTTATTTTTCTATTCTTCGCGGCCTTCTGCCTGCAAATTCCTCACAAAAATAATAAAAATATAATTATAGGTGAAAAAATATCTACGTTTGTGCCCCATATTTCCATTTTATTTCCGGTTTTTGCCGATAAACTACCATACAGATAGCCCCCGGAATTTCTCTCGATATTCCGGGGGCTCGATATGCTTTATCGCCTCTCCCTTGCCGACGGGATTTGTTACAGGGAGTCGAGGAAAATTCTGAATTTGGCGGCAAAATTTCTTCCCGGCTTCTGGAGCATATAGTTGTCGTAGCAAAGTTGGTCGAAGAGGTTGTTACACTCAGCCGTAATATTATATCTCCCCTCCCCCCAGGAATAGGTGGCCGAGAGGTCGACGGGATATTGTGTGGGGATGCGCGCCTTGGTGGCGGCGGTGCCGAACGCTTCCCAGTTGAGGTAATACCAATGGATATACTGACACGCCGCGCTCACTCTCAGGCGGTCGCTCGGGTTGAAGAGCCGGCTGAAGGTGTAGGCCGCTTCGAGATTGGAGAACATCCAGGGGCGGTTGGGCACGCGGTTGCGGTAGGTGGCCGAGGGATTGCCGTCGCTTTTATATTTCTTGAGGTCGCGGGCGTCGCTCCAGCTCGCGTTGAGGCTTATCTGCAGGCGTGACTCGAGCAGATATGACACTTCGACGTCAAACCCCTTTATGTCGATGGCGGGTTCGTTGACATATTGCATCATGCCGTCGCGCTCCGACACCACTGCGCGGATGTAGTTCTGCACATGGCGTATGAAGCCGTTGGCCTCATAGCTCAGCCGGTTGCCCGCGCCGAAGTTCCATGAGCCGAACACCCCGAGGTTGTAGTTGTTGCTCATCTCGGGGCTGAGGGCGAGGTTGGGATAAATGGTTGTGCCGTTGCCTAAGAGTTCGCGAGAGAGGGGGAGCCTCACGCTGTGCTCATAGGATGCTTTGACGGCCAGTTCCTCCCGCAGGGAGTAGCGGCTTCCGAGCCCCGCGCCGTAGTAGCTTTTGGTGGCCTTGTTGTCGATGAGGTCGGCGCCGGTGATGGTATAGTCGTCGGTCTGCTCAATGCTCAGGCTGTTGATATAGTCCTTCACGAAACAGGAGGTCTGCCATCGGTCGTTGAAAAACCGCTGCGAATAGGTGAGCGAGATGATCTGCTTGGTTACTATGTCGTTTGACGGCTCGAAATACTTGTCAACCTTGTCGCTGCGGTCGTTGCCGCGCCGGTTGAGCATATAGTTGAGCGCGAGGTTGTGGTGAGGGTTGAAGCTGTAGTCGGCTCCCCCGCTGACAACGGTGAGGGGCCTTCGGTAGACCCTTATTGTGCGGGCACGGTTGTTGATTTCGTTGCCCGACGAGGGGAGCCATGAGCCGTCCCATGAATATTTGCGGTAGGCGGTATCTATGGTCTCGCTCCGGTCGAGGGTGTGGGAGACGCTCAGACGGGTGCCGAGACTCCCCCACTGCTTGTTATATCGCGCCGAGAAGTTGAGGGCGCGGGAGTTGCGCGAGGCTTCGCCATAGACCTTGTTCTGCATGGCGCCGGTCTGCAGCTCCTTGTCGGTGGTGGTATATGAAACGCCGGCAAAAAATCTGTCGGCCCATTTCACGGCTGTTACCCCTACCTCAATCTGTCCTAACAGCGAGAAATAGCGGTCGTGGAAGCGCTTGCGGTCGGTGAGGATATATCTGTCATCCTCTTCGCTCCATATCTCCACCCCTTTCATCATGTAGTTGTTTTTGGAGTAGTTGACGGCGAGAGTCGGCACTATGGCTATCGGGGTGCCCGGTATGTAGTATTGGCCCGTGAGGTCGCCGGTGTGGGTGTTGAAGGAGCCGATGCCATAGGAGGCGTCGAGAAAGTTGCGCCTTTTCTTCACGGTGACGATGTTGACCGCTCCCCCGAGGGCGTCGGAGCTGAGATAGGAGGGCACGACGCCTTTGTAGAGCTCCACCCTCTCTACGGTGTTGAGGGGAATGTTGTCGAGGGTCATTCCCGAGCCTTTGGTTTCGAGCGGCACTCCGTCAATGAAATATCTTATCGAGTTGCCCGAGAGGCCGTTGATGGTCATGTCGAAGTCGGAGCCCACTCCCCCTTCGCGGCGTATCTTTACCCCCGCCGTGCGGTCTACGAGATCGGTGAGGGTCACCGGTTTGTTGACGTTGGGACGGATTTCGAGGGCGTTGACCGAAAAGGCTCCCTCCTCGAGTTTCTTAGCGGCGCTTTTGCCGTAGAATTCCACCTCCTTGAGTTTAATGTTTTTGGCCGGAAGGGTGTCGGTCGGCGTGTCAGGAGTTACGCCACCCTGCATTGACAGGGAGCCGCCCAACAGGAGTGATAGAAAGATAAAATGCCTCATTGCGTGAAATGTTCTGTGGTGATATTACCCGAAAACTACAAAACTACATTACGCTTCGGCAGGTCTCCTGACTTATCCTCTCACTCGGCGCCTTCCCGGCGGCATTGCCGCCAGTGGCTGCGGTTGCCGGTGAGTTTACGGGGAATTACAGTAGCGGGTCTGTTCCGGATTTCCACCGGATTCCCTATTAATTGCGTGGCCGCAAACCGAAACATGTTCCAAAATTACAACATTTATCCCGTATGCCAAAACTCTTCCCTATTTATTTCACGCAAGGGGCCCGACATCCGGCGTTTGATGCCGGGGCAGGGATTATTTGGTTTGCTTATTGATTTTTATATTTCGGATGTCCTGGGGCGTCATGCTGCCTGAGAGCAACACCACTGACATATAGTCTTTAAAGCACTCATCTAAAATACTCAGGAGATATTCGCGATCTCCATTGCTCATTTTCCTGCTGTAGATCTTGGTGTGGATACAATCCTCGTTGATGTCGAGTATGAGTTTGAAGGCGTATGGGGTGTTGGGTTTGAGGTCAAAATCGGGTGTGATATAAGGCGACAGCAGCATCGCGCCGAATATCTTATCGAGCTTTTTCACACCCCCCTTGCTGTCGGCGGTTACGATTTCAATGCAGTTGGTTTTATAAATCAATTTATTGAAGTCAAACTTGTTGACCTTCAGCGATGATTCTTTGACAGAGTTGAGCATATCCTTGCTGATATACACTGTCTTAAGGTTTTTCTCTTTGATACTCATATTATAGAGATTGCTTTGGGCCGCAGCGCCAAGGCAGGTTGCCAGCAGAAGCAGGATGGTGATGATGGTCTGTTTCATGATGATATTTTTAGTGGTTTAAAGTTGTTCGAGATTTTCAATTTCCTCATATCCCCGGTTGAAGGCGGCTGAGAAGATCATAAAGGCCATTTCGGTCTGTTCGGCGGCCTCCTCGACCGTCATTTCCTGAGCGATGACCTCCGGTGTGGCCGGGTCATGGCGGTTGGTCATCATAAGAGCAAGGGCGCCGCAGGCCACACACACCGCTACCGAAGCCACCACCTTAATCACGCGCCCGGAGATTAAGAATCGGGGCTTGGAGGCTTTGTCGGCCATCGCTCCGAAGTCGGGCAGCTTGGGGTTGAGCGGGCAAATCAGCTTGCGGTCAGCCTCATAGCGGGGATCGCTGTTGGCGCGCAGCAGGTCGGCAAGCAGGCTTTCCTCCTCTCGGGAGGTCTCGCCGTTGTAGTATTTGTAGAGCAGCAGATCAATCATATTTCATAAACTGTTTGCGAACGGCGGCTCTTGCCCGGCTGAGTATCACCCGGGCGTTGACAGCCGTGAGGTTGAGATTCTTTTCTATTTCCTTCATTTCGAGCCCCTGAAGGTCGCGGAGAGTCATTACTTCGCGCTGGGGCGACGGCAGCGTGTTGACAATTCGCCTGATTTCGGCCACATTCTCTCTCTCCTCCTCTTCCGACAGGTCGGAGTTGGCGGTGATTTCGGCAAGGTCGTCGAGCGGTGAGCAGTGATGATGTGACCTCACCATGTCGAGAGCGCAACGCGTGGCGGCTTTTGTGGCATAGGCCTCGGGATTGTCGGATGAGGCGAGCGCTCCCCTGCTTTTCCAGAGGCGGCACATAGCTTCCTGAACAGCGTCCTGAGCGTCGGCTTCGGTGCCGACGATACGGAGCGCCGCGAAATACATTCTGCGTCCCGCATGTTCCATCAGGTCTCTGAACTGTTGTGCTGTCATACCTCATAGACGGAGGCAACCGGCGATTTGTTACAATCCCCTCAAAAAAAAACAAAAAATTAGTCCAATTAGTCCAATTAGTCCAATTTGACCAATTTGACCAATTAGACCAATTGGACCAATCTGATCCATGAGGGGTTAGTTTTTCAGATAGATTTTCTCGGAGAGAGCGCCCCGTTTTCTGATATAGAAGCCGCCGGAGAGGTTGCGGGGGTCAACTTTCATGCCCTGAACGTTGAAATATTCCACGCTCTCGTCGTCGCTGTCAACAGCCACGGTCTCGACGGCTCCGGGAGTGACGGGAGTTACAGAGCCGTCAAACACATACACATTCGAGCCTTGGAGAGTCACGGTAATCTCGGTGTCGGGGTCGATGGGCTCGTTGACAGGGAGGCCGCGGAGCTCTTTCTGATTCTCAAAGGCGGGAGCGATATATACCGGGGTGTTGTCGTAGTCGGGAATGTCGAGGGCTTCGCGCAGGGTGAAGGTATATCTCACGGCCGAGGTAGAGGGGTTGCGCAGCGCGAGGGTGGCTTTTTTGCCGTTCCATGAGGCCCAGCCGTAGACGTTGGCCTTGGTGCCGTTCCACGGATTGCCGCCCACCCAGTGGATGTCGGGGAGCACGTCGGCATTCTTTTCCTGCCACTTGATACACTCGGCTATGTCGCCCCACAGGGCGCCGTCCTTGATAGTGTTGAGCAGCTTGGCGTCGCAATAGAGCTCTACCATGCCCGAGCCGCAGGCAAAGGCGCAGCGCAGCTCGCGCACAATGCCGTTATAGTCCATCGTGCGCGACACACTCCCCTTTTCGGTGAGGATAACGCCGTGGGTCATAAGGGTATTGATGGGGCAGAGGGGTGAGTTTTCAACAAAGTTCTGATAAACGAGGCGGTCGCGGTAGGTTATCCAGCGCTCGCGGTCGTCGCCCTGATTGCCGATGGTGTTCCAGTCGGCTTCCTGACGCCACACGGCGTCGGTGTAGTGGAACCAGAAGGGTGAGGCCCATGTGCCGACAGTGGTGTTGAAAAACATGTCGGGCCTTATCTTGCGCACCTGACTCAGCACGTCGATGATGCCTTCGGCATTTTCTTCGCCGGTATAGCCGGCATCGGGGCCTACCGAGCTGAACTGGGCCGAGATGCCGTCGAGTTTGAAGAAGTTGAAGTTATAGTTGTCGACCATAAACTTGCAGGCGTCGAGAAATACCTTATAGTAAGCGGGATTGCTCAGCTGCATACCTCCTTTGTTAGCCCAGTAGTTGCGGCGCATCGAGCCGGAGTTGCCGTAGCCGCCCACGGGGCCGAGCCATGTGCCGGTGCCGGCGTTCATGGCCACTGCAGCGGCGTCGGGTTCGGAGAATCCGTTGGGGAAGTTCTTGTTGAAGGTCCATGTGCCGTATTCATCCCAGCCGTCATCCCATACGAATGATTTTACGTTGGCGTTGTGTTTCTCATAGAGGTTGGCGCGCCACTGGTTAACCACGTTCACACAGTCGTCGGTGGTCATGTGGTCGGCATAGGTGGGGGAGTTGTTGCGGTTGATGTTGAGCTCATACCATGAGTTGTAGATGGGGAATGCGCGCCAGGGCACTGCTCGCTCCCTCTCGCTGTAGGCTAATACCGAGCGGCGTGCCTGACCCGGGGCGATGAGGCCCACCACGGCGCTCACTTCCCATGTCTTGCCGGCGGCAAGGGTGGTGTGGCGGCTCCAGCGCCCTTTGATGGTGCGCAGGGCGTCGCTCTCTTCGTCACCCTCATCATCATCGCCCGAGACTCCGGTTTCAGGCTTTGAGGCGGCGGAGATTGAGGGATTCCATGTGATGTTGCCGTTTGAGGTGACTGTTTCGGTCTGTATCTCAACGAAATATCTCAGCAGATAAGTACCCGCCTGAGGAATGTCGAGGGTATAGACCTGGTCGTGGGATTTGCCGCCTGTAAAGCCGATATGATAGTCTGCGGCCACGACGTTGAGGTTGGTGTCGATCAGATCGACGCCCACGATGTTGAGGCCGTGGGTGCCGTTGGCGTAGGCGAAGGTCACGGTGTGGCTGCCGCTTTTGGGAACGTTGACAAAGCCTCTCTTGCCGCGCACCACATCAGCCGTGAAGCCGAGGTCGCGGATGGCTGCGGGAGTCTCATTGCCCGACTCCCAGGTCCAGTATTCGGGATTGGAGGGCTGTTTGTCGCCCGTGGTGTCGCGCTTCCATGAGGAGAGTGAGAAACCCTCGTCGGCCTCGAAGCTCACCTTCACAGTGCCGTCGCTCACGGTCTCTACGGTGTTGTAGCCGGTGGGAGTCTCCAGGCCGGCGAAAATCCTGTCGGAGGCGAGGATGGCGCCGCGGGTGTTGCCCACCACTTCGGGCGCTAACTTGGCGGGGATGTTATAGCAGAGAGGCACGATGTTGTGCATCGCCACATTTTTGTTGGCTGTAACGGCGAGGGTGGTGCGCAGGTAGTGTGAGCCGTCGCGCAATATGGCGTTCCACTCAAACTCAAGGTCCCCGTAGGTGAGGGTGGCATAGACCGATTCACCGTCGATTTTCTCGGAGGCAATGGTGGCGTCGGGGTTGCCGGCGAGCTTTCTGTGGCCCCATGAGGTCACGGTCATGGCCGAGGCGGGCACCACGGTTTTCTCATCGCCCAAGGTGATGGTAAAGAGCTCGGTGCCGCTCAGCAGGCCGAGTTCGTCACATCCGCCGAAGGTGAGTTTGTTGTCCTGATTGATAAACCGGGCGTTAAGCAGGTCGTTGCCGATGGTGATTGTGCCGTCGGTCTCGGTGATTGTAGCTGTGCCGGGCTGTTTTTCCTGAGGGAAGAACACAGCCTGAGCCTTGGTCTCACACACACATGCCGTCACGATTGCGGCAGCAACGAGGTGTGACATCACAGCTTTGCGAAAGATTGTGGAAACTTTCATCTATGCGGTATTAGAACAGTTAATGATTGGTTTTGCAAATTTACCAACAAAAAACCGTTTCGCCGCAAAGAAAGTGTGTTAAAATTGGAGCTTATGTAGCTTTCAGCAGGGGAGTTGGGAGATTATTCTCCATGCGTCGGGATAGAGATTGTTGGCGCGGTTGCCCAGATTGTTGACAAATCCCAGCGGCATCCCGTCGCGGGTGAGCAGTGTATGGCCTTTGGGGGAGTCGCTCAGCGTGATGGCTTCCCCCTTGAGATAATGGAGGGCGACGGTGGTGTCGACCTCGGCTCGCGTGAAGAGATCGGAGGGGGCGCCGGCGCCGGTGGCCAGGGCGAGCTGTTGGGTGGGTATCAGCGATTTACCCTTCACAATGGCGGGGGTGAGCAGGGGAGTGGTGATTTTGGCCAGCGCGGGGGTGAGCAGGGGAGTCGCCGGAGTGGCGCGCACAATGCCGTCGGCTCCGAGCGAGAGGGTAAACTTCTCAGGGTCGCTGATCATTGAGGACGCTTTGAGCAGCATGGGGTCAGGCTTGGCGCCCTGTCTGGAGCGCTTGGTCTTTCCGGGAGAGGAGGATGCGGCCACAAGTTCTCCCGGCTTTCTGACAACGCACATAAACAATCCCTCACCCTCAGCAAGATGAGGCATGAATCTCATGGCCGGAAAGTCGGCGCCTATGGCGGGATGAATACCTTTTATGCCGTCGAGGGGTATCTCTACCGGTTCGGCGCCGAAAGTCTTTATCATCCACTCGATTATCCGCTCGTTTTCGTCGAGGTTGAAGGTGCAGGTTGAGTAGATCATATAGCCTCCGGGGCGCAGCGAGGGCCAGAGTTTTCCGACTATCTCGCGCTGACGCTCTGCACATTGGGCCACGAGCCCCTCGCTCCACTGGCTGCGGGCCTCGGCATCCTTGCGCATCATTCCCTCGCCCGAGCAGGGCACGTCGGCGGCTATGATGTGGAATGTGTCTTTAAGGGGTGAGAATCGCCCCGTGTCCCCCTTCGACAGCATGGTGAAGGGATAGCCCCACTTGGCGAGATTTTCGCCGAGAATGGCCGCGCGGCGAGGCTCATATTCGTTGGCCACCACGAGCGATCCTTCGGGCAGCGAGGAGATGGCGGCGGTGGTTTTGCCTCCGGGGGCGGCACACGCGTCGAGATAGGCTACGGGAGCTTCACCAAGCTCGCGGCTCAGATGAGCCACCACCCTGCTTATGATCATCGACGAGGGGTCCTGCACATAGAATCCCCCCTGATGGAGCAGGGGCATGAAGGTGAACTTCGGTCTCTCCTCAAGGTAGAAACCGGTGTCACACCACTCCACGCTTCTGAGTCTCCGGCGCGCTTCGTCGAGCTGCTCCGGGCTTATTTTCAGCGGGTTGAGGCGTATGGCCACGCTCGGCTCAGTGTTGGCCAGAGCGTAAACAAGCCCGTCGGCCACGGAGGGTCCGAGGCCGGCGAGCGAGTTGATAAATTGTGGGTTGAGTTCTGCCATGAGCAGAAATTGCAATCAGATTGAGAGGCGGCGCAGGGTGTCGAGCAGCTCGCGGTTGATGGGCTTGTCGTTTTTGATAGCCTTAGAGAAAGGCACGTACACGATTTCGTCGTTGGAGATGCCGATCATCACGTTGCGCTGGTCTTCGAGCAGGGCGTCGATGGCTGCGGCACCCATGCGTGAGGCGAGAATACGGTCGTGGGCAGTGGGCGAGCCGCCGCGCTGCAGGTGGCCGAGTATCGAAACTCTCACATCATAGGCGGGATATTCATTCTTCACACGGTCGGCGAGAGCCATGGCGCCGCCGGTGACGGGGCTTTCGGCCACAAGCACGATCGATGAGTTTTTGCTCTTTCTAAAACCGTTCTGGATAAGTTCGGCCAGCTGGTCGACCTGAGTCGAAATCTCCGGTATGATGGCGGCTTCGGCACCGGTGGCGATGGCGCCGTTGAGGGCGAGGAAGCCGGCGTCGCGGCCCATCACCTCGATAAAGAAGAGACGCTCGTGGCTGGTGGCGGTGTCGCGTATTTTGTCGACACACTCCATGATGGTGTTGAGCGCTGTGTCATAGCCGATTGTGGAGTCGGTGCCATAGAGGTCGTTGTCGATGGTGCCGGGCAGACCGATACAGGGGAAGTTAAACTCGTTGGCAAAGATTCTGGCGCCGGTGAGCGAACCGTCACCGCCTATCACCACGAGGGCGTCGATGCCGTGGCGGCGAAGATTCTCATAGGCGAGCTGACGTCCTTCGGGAGTGGTGAACTCCGGGCAGCGGGCGGTTTTGAGGATGGTGCCTCCGAGCTGTATGATGTTCGACACATTCTGTGTCTTAAACTCCACGATTTCATCGCTGATGAGGCCTCGGTAGCCACGATATATGCCGTGAACTTTCAGTCCGCTGAATATAGCCGAGCGGGTCACGGCTCTGATTGCGGCGTTCATGCCGGGGGCGTCGCCTCCCGAGGTGAGTATGCCTATGCTTTTTATGTCTACCATGTGAGAGTGTTTTTGTTTGGGGGGTTGGATATATTCCAAACTGCCCCGCTACTCATTGTTATCAGGAGTGCGGGGCAGAGTGGATTTTCTTTATATTTTTCCCGGAGCGGGGAAGCGGGTCAGGCTAATAATCCTCCTCCCCTCGGGATAGGGATTGTTGCTTGATTATTTATCTTCGGCAACGCAGATGCAGACACGGTTCTTTTCGATACCGGGGAAGGGCTGAACGGTGTCACCTTTCCATGCGCAGGTGATGCGGTCGGCAGCGATACCGGCGTCTTCGAGAGCTTTCTGAACTGAGTGGCTGCGACGCTCTGAGAGGGCCATGTTATAAGCGGGATAGCCGGTTTCTTTGTCGGCATAGCCGGTTACTTCAACAGTAGCTTTGGGGTTGGCCTTGAGGTATTCAACGAGCTTGTCGATCTTAACCTGCTCAGACTCACGGATAACTGATGAGTTGATGAGGAAGAATACGTTTTGGGTCATGGGCTCAACCTTCTTGGGTTCGGGAGCGGGAGCGGGGGCAGGTGCGGGAGCGGGAGCGGGTTCGGGAGTTTCCTCGATAACCACTTCTTCAATAACGGCGGGGATTACTTTGTAGCCGCGGCCGAACTTGAAGGTGAGACCTACGAGACCGTTAAACTGCCAGTCGATGTTTGATTTGTCACCATGTTTTGAGTTGAAGTGGTCGGTGAGACCGTTGGCGTTAGCCTCAACGTTGAGGGCTACATAGTCGCTCAGACGGATGTTGACACCGAGACCGCCGCGGCCGGTGAAGGCCCATTTGTGACCGTCCCAGAGGTTTACGAAATCGAAACCGGTGTTACGGGCGATGTCGATAGCTTCGTTGTTGTGGAAGCGGTCGTTGGCACCTACGCCGAGGAAGCCATAGAAATCAAGAGTGCGCTTGGGGTTCCAGCCGCAGAAAAGGTTGGTGAGTGAAACAACAGCGTCTACGTTAGCCTGAATATAGTTGAATTTGTAAACATTGTTTACGTCGGTGGTGGCGATGCCTTTAGCCTGCCAGCCGCTGGCGCCTGCACGGAGGCTGAAAACAGGGCTGAAACGATAGCCGATGTTGAGGGCGGCTGCGGGTGAGATGAGGTCGCCGAATGAACCTTCGCCAAGAGTTTCGGCAGCGCCGCCTTGAGCCTGAAGGAACCAGTGAGGTGCGAACACCACTTTTTCTTCTTCGATTACAGTCCGCTGGATAGTTTGTGCGGAAGCGGCAAAGGTGCTGAGCACGAGGGTGCCGGCAAGAAGTAAGGATTTAAACTTTTTCATTTCTGAATAATGGTTTGAATTATGTCGACACCTAAGCGCTTGTTATCGGGGTCGGTGTCTCTTGGTTAATGATTATTTTGATTATTTACTTTTGATTATGGGGAGAGGTTTGTTTGGTGAGAATGGATTTTACAAAGATAACAATTGATAAAAGATTTTGGCTTAAAAAAATTCAATTTTTTTTAAATTTTTTTATTCGCTCACTATTCCGGTGATGATTTCTGTGGAGCTGCCGCGCCAGGGGAGCATGCCGTAATACTTTTTATATGAGATGGTTATGGGTTTGCCGGTGGATTGGAGAGTTTGAAGCTCGCGGGCCAGGGAGCTGTCTTCGATGCTCATGTCGAGCTGGCGGGTATAGATGCGCGTGGTGTCGGTCAGCGCCCCTTGCGAGATCACTTCGGCCTCATAGGTCTTGAACAGCAGCCCGCGCCGCTCCACATTGACCACATATATATTCATCCTCGCGTCTTCGACATAGGGAGTGTAGTATCTCAGCCACACCGTCACGCCCAAAGCCGCCACGACTATGAGCACGAACGTGATGACCCACTTGAGCCGTGAGCGTGAGCGACGCTTGCCCGGGTTATCCTCGGGTGAGCCCTCGCCGCGACCTTCCTGCTCGGTGGAGAAGTCAATCACGTTGCTGTCGGCGCCTGAGGGTGTCTCTTCAGGCTCCGCGCGGTAGTAGTCGGGTTGATCGTCTGAACCAAATATACTCATATCTTACTGTCGATAACGTCGGCAGGGATGCTGCGGCGTTTCATAAATATGATACATATAAATGTGAAGATGCCTAAGGCGATTAGCGTCAGGGTGGTGGCGCCCATCACGAGGTTGGCGAATGAGGTGGCATACTGGGGCGTGAGGCCCGGTATCGAGGCCGAATACATGCTGATGCCGAATATCAGCGCCCATTGCCACGGACCGATGCCGCCGTTTGAGGGCACTCCCATCGAGATGCTGGTGAGGCAGAAGCAGAGCAATATGGCTACCGGCCCGTAGGTCGCCGCCATCTCTGCAGTGAGGGGAAAGGCGAAAAAGGCCACATAGAGCTGCATGTAGTAGCAGAACCACATGGCGAAGGTGTAGAACAGCCACAGACCCTTGCCGTTCATCTTGGTCAGCACGGCAAAGCCCTGCCATATGCCGATGAGAAATTGCTTGGTCTTGGCTATGAACTTTATGTTGTCGAATTTCATGAATACCCACCACACCACGGCCACGGCAGCCACTATAGCTATCCAGAGCCAGGGCGACGAGAGAGTGGCGAGAAGCTGCTCCATCGTGTGGGAGTTTTCGCTGAAATAGAGCATTATCTGATTACGGGCCAGCAGGAAGGTGAGGAAAGTCATCAGGGCCACCATCACGGTGTCGGCAAGGCGGTCGCCCACCATCGAGCCGAATACGGTGTCGAACGGCGCTTTCTGCCTGCGAGCTATCCAGCCCGAGCGCCACAGCTCGCCCAAGCGCGGCAACACGAGGTTGACGGCATAGGTGCCGAATATCGACAGGATGAGCACAAACTTGGGAGCCTTCACACCGAGAGCCTGAAGCTGAATGTTCCATCTCAGCGCCCTCAACACATGCGACAGAATCGAAATAGCCATCATCAGGAATATCCACCAGAAGTTACACTCCGTGCGGATGATGGTCATCATCTCCTGAAAGTTGATGCGGCTGAACAAAAGATAGCACAGCCCCACGCTTATAAGCAGGGGAACACCATACTTCAATATAACCTCCATCACCGTGGGCTTGCGCAGACGGGGCGTGGCGGCGGTTTTGTTGTCGGGCAACATGGCTATGCTCTTAATCCTATCGGTTTATTATCTGTGATGCGGGAGGCTGATTGATTGCCTCTTAGATTTCAAGCCGCAAAATTACCAAGTTTTTTTGAATTACCGAAATAAAAATCAACTAACCTCAACTTATAAGCCCTATAAGCCCTATAAGAAAATGGGAAAGGCCCCGGCGCTCGAGGCGCCCGGGCCTTAAGGGAAAGTCAGCCGATTGCTTGTGAGCCGGCGCTCTCCATCCGAAGCAAACTGTAAAACCAATGCCATCGGATTTCAGAGATCTATTTTACCTCGGAATAGTTCCTTAATCTATCATTTAAATCAATCTATCATTTTCATCCTTAATTCATCGATGAGCACATGGTTGGTGGCTATATTCATGTTCTCATCTTCAGGCAGGAACTTTATGGTGAGGGTATGAGGTCCTTTGGTGAGGTTGACGCTCAGAGAGTTGGTGAGTCCCCAGTCGTTCCAGTTATTGCGACCGCGATGGGGCATCACGACAATGCCTTGATCAACGCCGTCAACAAAAATCGTGCGCACTCCGCAGCGATTTTCGGTATTGACGGGGCCATTGCCGTTGGCATAGCGCAGCTGAATACTGTAGATGCCATCTTCCCCTACGGTGAGGGGAATGTCGAGGGCGGGTGAGGTTTTGTCGAGTTCCACAAATCCCGTTCCGTTATATCCCGAGATTTGTCCGGCGGGCTGATAGGCAATTTCCTGAGATGTCAGGGTGGTGGTTTCACCCGGCAGCTGTATCACTGTGACGGGGCGGGTGGAACGCGGCTCGGAAGCGAAACCTTCGGTGCCGTTGTCAGCCACACCTATCACCTGATATTCGCCAGGTTGAGAGGAGTTGAATGTTGTCGAGGTTGTTTCGGCTATGCGCTTGCCGTCGCGCACTATCACATAGTGATTGATATACTCAATGGGATTCCAGCACAAGGTGGTGCCTTCAAGCCATGCTATAGGGGTGAGAGGCGCCTTCTCGTTAGGCATATTATTGACCTTCATGGCTGGAATCTCGTTGTCGGCCATAACGATTTCAACCTTCATGGTGCCTTTGGCCTTCTTTGCCGGGATTTCGGGAGCCTGCTCATGTCCGTTGACGGTAAATGATTTGATCTTGTTACCATAGCCTTTGACAGTGATGTCGAGCACCGCGTCGCGATATTTGAAATTGTCGAGCCTCAGTTCACCTCCCAGAGCCTTTGGCACAAAGGGGTGGAACATCAGCCGGTCTTTGCCAAATTCCAGGCCAAATAATATCTTGTGGGTGAGGGCAAGGTTGCCGCTCAGACACCAGAGCATATTGGAGGAGTTGAGCTCGGTGTAGATGTCGCCGTTGTCGAGGTTGAAATTCTCCTTGTTTGTGCAGAACAGGGCCGCGGGGCGCACTATGGCGCCTATGCCTTGCATCACGCCATCCTCATTACCCGCTTTAGCATTAGCGATAGCCCACCAACATCCTACCCAGGGCCATAGAGCATTGTTGTGGTAGGAGGGCATATCGGCAATCTGAGGATAGAAAATTGTGGCGCCGAAAGGCGTTGTCGGATTATTCTCGGTGATTGTCTTTGCGCGCGCTTCGTCGGCCACATCCCACATTATCGCCAGCGACTCACCGAGGGTCTCCGCTTTGGGATTCATGATAAGGTTGTCGCGGCCATAGAGATACATGCCATAATAGCCTTTATCCTCAAGCCAGAGATTGGCGTTTATACCGTCAACAATCTTTTCGGACATTTCGAGGGCCTCGTCAGCCACCTTTTTGTGGCCTAACTCCGAGGCTATGTCATAGAGCACTCTCCAGGCCTGAGCATGAACGATCGAGGTCGAGAGGGTCTCGGTGTTGAAGATGTCGGCACACTGCATCCATTTGGGATGACTCTGCTCGCGCCAGTCGATAAAGGAGGTCTCTCCTTTGGCCAGACCGGTGGAGGGATCGTAGACGGTTTTGGAATCGGTTTCGAGCGAGCGCTTGATTATCGGATAGATATATTCGAGCCACTTGCGGTCGCCGGTCACTTTATATATCTCATAGGCGGCTACGCACCATATTTCGCGGTCGGTCGACACGGGCCATGCTCCTCCGCTGCCGGTGTCCTGAATTATGCGTCCGAGAGGATCAACCTTCTTCATCAGTGAAATCATTGAGGCCTCGGGCTGGAGATAAGCCATTGAGAGGAGAATGGAATAGCTCACGTCGCGTGTCCACACCCCCGACCATTCCTTGCCGGTGCGCAGTGTGGTGTCGGGCTCTACGGCATTGACCATCTCGTCGAGAGCCATGTTGTAGACAGCCTCCTGAAGAAGGTTGCCCGACGAAAAAGAGGGATAGGGAGCGAGGTCATTCTTTCGTTTCCACTCCTTGGATACAGGCATGAAGTAACCGGGGCGTGCCGAATAGGTCGATTTGATTTCGTAGGGCGACAGGGCCGTTGCGAAATATTCGCCCTGATAGATAGTGTCGCCCGACCACCGGTAGGCGGGAGTGGTCACTATGTCGGCTGCCGAGCACGACATAGCCGCCGCTGTGCCCGCTATGATTGCAAAAAGAATTGTTTTCATCTTTAGGGTTAGATTTTGGCAAGTTTAATGGCGCAACCGCCGCTTCTTCCCTGAGGAATGTCGAGGGTGGTTTGGCTGGTCACGTCGCGCTGCTCGATAATCACGGGATAGGGGTTGGTGTCATAATGGGCGTCGGCGCCGTCACGATAGATTGTAGCGCGATATTTCGCTCCCTCATCGAGAAACGAGAGATTGATGTGGGCTATGCGGGCCTCATCGCCTGTGGCACTGCCGACATACCATGTGTCCTCTCCTTTGCCTTTACGGGCGGTGGTGACATATTTGCCGATTTCGGCCTCGGGATAGCATGTCACATCCCAGTCGGTGGGGCAGTCACACACAAACTGAAACGGACCGGGATTGGCTTCGTAGTTTTCGATTTCGTCAGAGGCCATCTGGAGCGGAGAGTAGAGAATAACAAACAGGGCGAGCTGCTTGGCCAGCGTGGTGTTGACATGAGTCTGAGGAACAACCGGATTCTCAAAGCGGAAGGTAACGGGGGTAAAGTCCATAGGGCCGGCAAGACCGCGGGTGAATGGCAACGTTACGGTGTGGCTCGGCGGATTGCCCCCCTCGGGATTCCACGCATCATATTCCTGACCTCTCACACCTTCCTGGGTCATGAGATTGGGATATGTGCGCTGCAAACCTGTGGGCATCACGGGCTCATGGTTGTCGATGGCTAATTTATGCCCGGCGGCTGTCTCAATTACCTTGCGATAGTGGCGCACACCAAACTGGCTGCTGTGAAGCTCCTTATTGTCGAGCATGTCGCCCACATAGCCGGTCTTTACATAATGCATGCCATTGTCGGCATAGAGTTTCATGCCTTGCTCCATCTGGTCTTCGTAATGGGAGATTTTACCACCGGTTTCATGGTGGCCGATGAGGGCCACGCCGATCTCACGCCCATAGCGGTTTAACTCGGCGATGTCAAAATCATCATAGGGCTTTGTGAAGTCAAACTCCCATGTGGCCCAATCGGGATTCCAACCCTCCACAAGCACACCGCCGAAGTTGTTTTTAGCGGCGAAATCCATGTAGCGCTTCACATTTTCGGTAGTCGCTCCATGTCGGGGTCCTGCCTCCCATGTGGCTGTGCGCATGTGATAACACCACCACACTCCGAGATAGCGCTGAGGTTTGCAGAACTCTTCGGCATTGTCGATAGCACAGGGGTCGTTGAGATTGAGCATTATGCGGCTCAGAGCCATGTCGCCGGCATTGTCTGCGATGATGATGGTGCGCCACGGTGAGACGCGGGTGTCGGTCACAAAGACCTTTTCGCCTGTCTGCCATGGTGTGAGCGAGGCTTTGAGGGTGTTGCTCCCCGGAGTGGCCTGAAGATTCATGGCGGCATAATCGGTGAGGTTTGCCTCATGGATGGCGATATGGGTGCCGTCGGCGCAGCGTATAGTCAGGGGCGTGGAGACTTTGCCAATACTGTCGAGGGGCAGCTCACGGAAAATCGCTTCATAGAATCTGAATCCTTCGGCAGGTATGCTCCATGTGGTGGCACACTCATCAAAGGCAAATTCGGTAGCCTCATCCATGATGATGAAATCCTGAAGAGCATCCTGACGTGGAAACTCATAGCGGAAGCCGACGCCGTCGTTAAAAATGCGGAACACTATGTCGACCGTGCGACCGGGGGCGAGTTCCTTCTGACACAGGCTGACACGCAGCTCATTATAGTTATTGTCGATCTGAGATTCCTCACCCCATACCGGCTGCCAGGTCTCGGAATGAGAGTCGCGTTTGATTGCTTTAACCGACACGCCTTCGGTGAAATCGGGCATCTCCTTGAGTTTCAATCCCAGACGTGAGGGGTTGAGTATCTGATGACCTTTGCGCACGACCGAATATTCGGGCACTCCATCCTGAATGTCGAAAGTGAGATTGACCGAGGAGTCGGGCGAAGAGACCGAGACAGGTTTTGCCGAGGCTGAGATTGCCGAGGCGAGCGCCAGAATCAGGGCTATTGTGTTTGCTTTGTTCATAACGCTTATTTCATGCAGGTTACGTGGATTTTATGCTTGTTGCCGTCGATAACTATCTTATAATTTCCGGCCTCGGTCACCTGCCATTTGTTATCGGGACTGCCATTGGGCATAAGGGCGATTTCGTCAGACTCCACGCCGTTTGAGTTGATGATGGTGCCACCGGTTACGGGCATTATGAACGCTCCGCCCCAATTGCCCGGCTCCATAGGGCATTTCATCTCACCTTCATTCAGCCGACCCTCAAACTTAAATGTATTGTCGTCGATTTTTTCCATTCTGACGGGGTTGTCGATATCCCAGTCGGCTGAAGTGGCATTACCTACCATCCAGAGGTTTTCAATCTCATAAGGTTTGACAGGTATTTCCACTACTGTCAGATCTTTGTCGGAGTCACATCCTGCCAGCGCCAATATCGAGAAGAGCGCGGCCAAAAGCATATTATATAGTTTCATGGGTTTACGGTATTTAATATCCGGGGTTTTGTTTGAGGTTATGGTTGGTGTCGACAGCTTTTCTCGGCACGGGGAAAATCTCGGTGTGGTTGTCAGCGTCGGGCTGCTTGTCCCACCATGAGCCGCTGTTGAACTTTCCGAAGCGTATCAGGTCGGTGCGTCGGCGGCTCTCGGCAAAGAACTCACGGCCCCATTCATCAAGCAGCTCCTGCTCGTCGAGCGATGCGCTTCCTTCGGGGGCATATAGGGAGGTGGCCCAGGCCGATGAGGGGTAATTGCGCTTTCTGACGCTGTTGAGCAGTCTTGCGGCGCCATCCTTATCGCCGGTGCGGAACTTACATTCGGCTAACGAATAGACTATCTCGGCGAGACGTATCTCCACGCAGTCAGACTCTATCTGGCCGGCATCCTCATCCGAATAGAAAGGATATTTGGCAAAGTGATAACCCGAGTTATGGTCGCCGCTCTGGAGATTGCTGGTTTTGTCGGCGGGCCACTCGTTATCCTCAAGGCCGCTGAACCGGCCAACGGCGTCACGGATATTAAGGGCATAGTTGCCATAGGGGTCGGTGACATATTCCTCGCCTTCCTTCAAAGAGGGGAGCTTGCCGAAGATAAAGAGGCCTTCGCGACTGTTGTTGCCGAGGTTGCGGTAGAGTTTCAGACGCACATCTTCGGGATATTTGCGAAATTTCTCTACAGTGCTTCCCAAAGAGTAGGTATAGAGATTGCCGTTGAGGTCATAGCTCGGTGTGCAGGCATATTTGCAGTTGTGGTCGCCGGCTTCGGCTTTGGTGTCGCCGATATAATAGCGGAACTGCGAGGGGGTTGTCCACCAGTAGGTATCGCCCTGATAGTGCCAGTAGGTGTAGCCCTGGGAGGCGGGGAAAGCGAAGATAACTTCAGGGCAGGTTTCGTTGTTCCAGTCGAAGGGAGCATCCCAGCGGTCGGCCAGAGAATATGATCCGAATTCACCGTCGAGAATACGCTGAGCCCAGCGGGCGCAATCATCATAGCGGGGGGTGCCTGTCCATACCTCGGCGTTGAGCAAGAGGCGCACGAGCAATGAGGCTGCGCCGGCGCGGTTCCATTGGGCCTGATATATGCCGTTGCCGCCGTTGCCGCTCTTGGCGGTAAGCAGACCGACACACTCTGTCAGTTCCTCTTCGATAAAGGTAAACAGTTCCTGAGGTGAGACCTGCCCTTTGGAATTGAGCGACACATCCTTGCTCACGGCAAGGGGCACGTTGCGGAAGCTGTCGAGGAGGCGGATGTAGAACCATGCGCGGAGCACCCTGCATTGGGCCTTGAGGTTGTTGAATTCCTCGTCGGTGAATCCGAATTGAGAGGCTGAGAGGGTCTGGAGGTCATCGATCACATAGTTGGCCTGCATGATGCCCTGATAGCAACCGTTCCATTCGGTCTCGATTGTGCCTTCTTCAATATTCCATGTGTGGTAGTGATAGCGGCGCCATAATCCTCCGTCGTCCCACCATCCGTCGCGCGACGGGGTGATAAGCTTGTCGGCGGTGAGTTCGTTGAGCACATGGCGGCTCTGAACACTCCAGAAACCATGCTCAAAGGGGCGCAATACGGCGCGGATCACATCATTTTTTGTGTTGTAGTAGTTTTCTGAGGAAACCTGGTCATAGACGGTTTCGTCAAGATCGGTGCAGCCTGACATGGTGAAGGCTCCTATCAAAGCGGCGACGATATATGAGGGAAATTTCATTTTCTTATCTTGTTTAGGTATTAGAAATCTAATTGCACTCCGAATATAAACTGGCGGCATGAAGGATAGTAGGTTCTTGAGCCTGTGGCGCCCGGTGTGAGGCCGTTGGTCTGGAACGATGAGGGATCGACACCGCTATATGAAGTGATTGTGAAGAGATTTTTGCCTGTAAAGGTGAGGCGGAGGCTGTCGAGGAAGCGCTTGTTGAGGTTGAAGGTGTAGCCCAAGGTGAGCGCGTCGAGCTTCACATAGTCACCCTTTTCGAGATAGTAGTCGGTTACCTCCTGGCTTCCTTTCAGTGCGGCATATTTGGTGTAGGCCTTTTCCATGACATTGCCGTTAAACGACTGATGGCCGTAATAGAAGTCGTGGATGTTGAAGATGTCATAGCCGAATGCACCTCTGAAGAACATCGACAGGTCGAAGTTGCGGTAGCGGAAGGTGTGGGTCATGGAGGCGGTAAACTTGGGCAGACCGTTGCCTACGATGGCTTTATCTTCCTCGGTGCCTTCAGAGGCGAGCTTGATATTGCTGTCTTTGTCATAGATGGCCCAGTTGCCTTTGTCGTCGATGCCCGCATAGCGATACATATAGAAATTGCCGAGGCGCTTTCCCTGTTCTATTCTCTGGAGGTTGTGGAAGGGGTAGGGGTCTTCGGTACCGACCATGTCATAGTAATCCTGACCTACATATTCCGAATTGCTGAAATTGACGAACTTATTGTCCATAGTCGCGCCTACGAGATCGATGGTGTAGGTGAAGTCGCGGTTGGTGACGGCGTTCCAGCGCAGGTCGAACTCAAAGCCGGAGTTGCGCATGGTGCCTACGTTGACAAAGGTGGAGCTGAACAGATAGGGAGGTACCGATACGTCATAGTCGCCGAGAAGGTCCTGCTGGTTGCGGGTGTAGTAGTTGAGTGATCCGGAGAGCTTGTGGCTCAATAGCGAGAAGTCGATGCCCACATTCCAGTTTTTGGCTTTCTCCCAGCGCAGGTCGGGGTTGACATTCTTTCCGGGGCCCCACACCTGATAGTATTTGCCCTGATAGTAGTAATATCCGAAACCGCTCATGGTATTGAGCGACATATAGTTGCCGAAGTCCTGATTGCCGGTCTCGCCATAGTCACCGCGAATTTTCAGCTCGTTGATCCATTCGATATCGCTCATGAATGATTCCTCCGAAATGCGCCAGCCTAATGACACGGCGGGGAAATTGCCCCATTTGTGATTGGCTCCGAATTTCGACGAGCCTTCGTGGCGCAGCGATGCGGTGGCGATATAGCGGCCTTTCCAGTCGTAGCTTATTCTTCCGAAAAATGAAATCAGTTTGCAGTCATTCTTATAAGTGCCCATGCCTACATGGCCTTCCTCCACAGCCCATTGACCCGAGCCGAGATTGTTGGCGCCGAGGCCGTCGTTGGGAAAATCCTTGTTGTCGGCGTTCATGCCCGAATATTGGCTATATTGGTAGGAGTAGCCCAGCATTGCCTTGATGTTGTTGTCGTTAAACGAGCCCGAGTAGTTGAGGAGCCATTCGAGACTGCGCTGAAATCCCTTGGAGTAGCTGCGCGAGCCTTCTCCGTCATAGCCGTTGTTTTGGGCCAGGGTAGAGGTCGACGGGCGGAACCAGTAGTTGAAGTTTGAATCCTCATGGTCGGCAACGGTTACCTGAGTGTTGAGGGTCTGGGAGGGCCAGCTTTCTTTGGCGAAGAGGGGGAGGAGATTGAGCTTGATAGTTGCGTCGGTTTCGAGGAGCTTTGTTGTGGCCGAATTGTCTTCCAGAGCCATCATTTCCACGGGGTTGTAGCCTGCTGTCTGACCTGTGAAATTAGAATATTGTGAGCGCGATTCATCCCATATCGGAGTGGTGGGGTTGGCTTCGAGAGCGTTGCGGAACACATCCCACGATGCTACTTTTCGCTCGATGATTCTCGGAGCGATGTTGAGGCTGAAGGTCAGCAGACCTCCTTTGGTGGTGTGATTGATTGAAGCGCGACCGCCAAATTCTTCACGGTTTGAGTAGCGGTCAACGCCGTCCTGAGTGCGGTAGTCAACCGTAGCCCTGTAGTTTGTGTTTGCATTACCGCCGTTGATGCTCACGGTGTGAGAAGTGCCCCAGCCGGTGCGGGTAACGGCATCGAGCCAGTTGTCGTTGCCGCCCAGATCCACGCCGTTTACGGCGTCGGCACGCAATTCCCTGTAAGCGGCGGCGTTGAGCATCCTGATGTCATGGTTTGCCACATTGGCGGTGACAGAACCTATATAGGAGGTATGCACGGCTCCGTCGCGTGCGCCTTTCTTTGTGGTCACCACGATAACGCCGTTAGAGCCGCGGGTGCCGTAGATAGCGGCTGCCGCTCCGTCCTTGAGAATGTCAAAGCTGGCTATGTCGTTGGGGTTGAGGTTGGTGAGGTTGCCACCGGGCACTCCGTCGATCACGATCAGAGGGCCGAGGCCGGCTGAACGCGATGACACGCCGCGAATCTGAATCGAGGCCTGATTGTTGGGGTCGCCGACACCGGTGTTGGTAATTGACACGCCCGGCACCTTGCCTTGAATCATCATTGTGGGGTCTAATGAGCTTGAGGTGAGGAAGTCCTCCGAGCTGATGTGTGCCACAGTCGAGGTGACCTCTTTCTTGTCCATCGTGCCATAGCCAACCACCACTACTTCTTCGAGCATTGAAGAGTCTTCTTTGAGCAGAACGGTGATTTCAGAGCGTCCGTTGACCGGTACCTCCTGGGTGGCATAGCCCACATAGCTCACGATTAGTGTCGCTTTGGGGTCGACGTCGGCAATACTGAAATTACCCTCAACGTCGGTTGCCGCACCCTGAGCTTTGTCTTTAACTTTGACAGATGCGCCTATCAGAGGCTCATTGTCTTTCACGTCGAGCACCACTCCCTTTACATTCAATGCCTGCGCTGTGTTGACAAAGCAGCAGAACATCAATGAAAGCAGCAGCGCGATTGCTGATTTGCTTTTAAAATTTTCCATGGCTGTTAGTTTTACAGTTATGCCGCAAAATTAGCCACCGGATTTTCGCCCGTCAATCTGTTTAATGAAGAATTAAACTTTTACAAATGTATTAAAAGCTGATAATCAGTATTTTGATGATAGGGATTGGAAGCGAGAATTAAACTCTTTCCACCTCAAATTAAACCCCTGTTAAGTCTCTAAATCTTGGGTATCGCCATGATTCGGCTCTCAAAATCGGCGTTGGAGACTGTGGATTTCGATTTGATTTTGGTCTTGTAGACATATACCGTCTTGACCGACAGGTTGAGATATTTAGCCACCTCCTGAGTGTCGGAAATGCCCAACCTCATCAAGGCGAAAATCCTCACCTCAACCGGCAGGTCTTTGGTGTTGGGTTCAAGAATGTGCTCCTCTTCCGGAAACAATTTGTTGAACTCATCCACAAAGTTGGGAAACAGCGACAGAAATGCTTTGTCAAACGAATGATAGATTCTTGCCCGCTCCTCCTTGATGCCTATCTCATAGGGGAGGTATTTGATGGCGTCATATTTCTTGTCTTTGAGCATTTTCACAACGTTGTGGCATTTTTCCTCCACGCTATTGACAAAGGAGGTGTTCATATAGAGCGACTGCATTATGTAGGCATCCTTGATTGCAGTTACCTCCTTAAGCTGATCGATGAGGTGGCTGAGCTCCTTGTTGGCGGCATCAATCTCATCGGATTTTTGCTTCAGGGCGCCATTGGCGGCCTCGATTTCATATTTTTTCTTTCTGATTTTCGAGAGGAAAAACAGCGTGAGTATCAGCACGAGAAATATCACTCCCGCGACAATCCCGAATTTCCACACCTTGTTGTTGAGCTTATTGTGTTGCTCCACCTCGATCATCCTCATTGTGGTGCTCGTCTCATCCTTGCGGAGATGAGAGTTGTAGAATGAAGCGTCGTCAAAGGCGATATGGATAAGGTTATAGGATTCGTCCATCTCAGATTCGGCAAACAGCAGTTCGGCAAGCATTTTGGCTGCCGTGGTTTCCTTTATGTCGCCGCGGATGTCATGTATGGCCGACTGGGCGAGATAATATTTTGCGTCGTCAGGTTTGCCGAGCTCCAGCGACAGACGACCCAATATGGAATATTGAACCGCTTTCTCATGGTTGGTGAGGTCATAACGCTGCAAAATCCTCAGTCTTTCGTTGATGGCCTTTTCGGCCGAGGGTGAGGTGATCTGCTCCCTTTCGAGTACGGCTATATGATATGCCCCGGTGTCATGGTTAAGCACCGAGATGAGCGAATCCAACACCTCAAGCCGGGCATTCTCATAGGTGGCGCCCAGCAAAGTCTCCGTGCCCCCGACATAACCGCCCATGTTTTGAAGATAGCGGTTACACAGGTTGTAGTAGAGGGGAAGGTAGCCGGAGGGGAGATCTTGCGTGACTATACGGTCTTTTATCTCATGGGCTTCCTTAAAAAATCCTACCGACGTGTAATAGTCCATCAGCGACATATTGGCCACCGCAATTCCTTGTCTGTTGTCATATTCCTCCGCGATCTCATTGAGCATCAAGGCATAATGGTAGGCCGAATCTGACTGGTAGCAACGGTATTCGTTAAACAGGGCCAGGCATGACTCAAACCGTTGGGCGGGAGTCGTTGCTTCCTGAAACTCCTTTCTTATCGTCCCGATGCGGTTTTCCTTGAGGGTGGAATATTGGGCGCGTTTGCTGATTTCGGAGTTAAGTATGGTGAATATCGAATCGGTCTTGCCAATGGCAAGCAAAATCAGCGGGCAGCAGAGCATTAACCCCGTCGCCATCACTATTTTCGCTCTGATATGTCGCCCCGGTGAGGAGAATAATTTGGCTTTCATTACATGTCAGCGGGGGAATTGTCAATATTCCGAGAAGAGGGTGGGCTTGATGACTATGCCCACGCGCAGCGAGGAGTGAAATTCCTTGTAGGCCAGGAGGCCCTCGCCATAGCCGTTATAATATTGCATGAAGAGATATTGGTTGTCGCGCTTAAAGATGCGGTAGTTGAGCTCGAGGATGGTGTTGTAGTTGAGTTTCCAGCCTTTGCGCTTCACGAGGGTCACCGAGATGCCGAAGCGGTTGTTGGGCAGCTTGAACGACGAGCCCATCTGATATATGCCGCAATAGTCGAGTATATCCTTGTTGTTCTGGCCGTCGATGATTGGAATCCAGAATTTTGCGTGAACCACAAAGGCGGGGTCGATCATCACCGTGCCGGCCAGCGACACCTTGTTCCATGAGCGCGAGGCTATGCCGTCGCGGCCGTTGCTCTCATGCTCGAGTATGAGCGACAGTTTGCCGATATAGCGGTTTTTGACAAAGAGGTTTTTCGACAGGCCTATACCGGGATTGAAGTTGAGGTCGGTCATAGGCATGGAGTTTTCCAACACGTTCCAGAAACACTTTTGTGAGTAGAAGAGATAGAGATAGGTGTGGAGGGGGAGTGTGGAGCGGGTGAGGCGCTGGGCTATGGAGATCTGAAACTTTATGTTGGTGTTGGTTTTGGTGGGGCGCAGGCCTACCGAGGTGCCGAAGATAAAGTAATTGTCCTTATACAGGCCGAAATAGGGGCCGTTGTCAAGAGCATTTCTTAGGCTGTCGGTGCTCACGATGCCTTCGTTGGTCACAATCTGGGCAGTTGCGGTCGCGGGGGCCACTAATGCCCACACAAGGAGGAGGAGAATGGCGACAGATTTCAGGATATATGCTGTATGCTTGAAGATTGGCGGCGTCATGATTGTGATGAATGGTTGTCAGTTGGGTGATTGATCGACAGTGCAAAGATAATCTTTTTACCTCTATCCGGCCAACTTTCCTCAATAATTTTACCTCCTGAGCCTCCGCGCTGATAGTCAGAGATAAGAAAAAGTGAATCTCCTGGCGGGGGTTTCGGGGTTTTTGATTAATTTTGCCGTTCAGTTCCCCCTAATTTTTCATTGAGGTGAAATTATTTTTCCGCATATTAGTTTTTATCATTCTTCCGGCTATGTTGGGCGCCTGCAGCAAACCCGACGGTTTTGTCGTGAAGATGAAAATCAACAACCTCCGCGACCGGGAGGTGCGCACCCGCTATTTCAACGGCCTTTCGGTGGTGTCGGGCTCGTCGCTCCCCTTTGACGGCGAGGTGACCCTCACCGGCAAGACCGGCGACAAGACCCTGCTGACCTTCTCGCTCGTCGACGGCACCCATCTGGCGTCGCTCATAGTGGGCAACGGCGATGAGATAGAGGTCACTCTCGACGCCGATTTCCCCAACGAGGCCAAAATCTCAGGCTCGGCCGACTCCAAGAAGCTGCTTGAGTTTCGCAGCGCCAACAGCCACCTCTTCGACATGGCCGACCCCGAGCGGCTCAACGACGCCATAGCCCGTTATATCACCGATCACCCCGACGAGATTGTCTCGACCGCGCTGCTGGTCAACTGGTTTTCAACTCCCGGCTATGAGATGCGCGCCGACTCGCTGCTGAGGCTCATCAACCCCGCGGCCAAGTCGCGACCCCTGCTCAACAACTATCAGAATCAGCTCGCCGAGCAACTTTCGGTCGATGCCCTCGCCAACCTCACCTCGCTGAGCTTTGTCAACAGCCGCGACTCGCTCATAAGATTCTCACCGGTGAGAAGCTCGGTGTCGCTGATAGCTTTTCTCGACGACGGCAGCGGCCGCAGCTCGCGCCGCCAGGACCTCGCTCAACTTAATGAGGTTTATAAGCGTTATCCTCGTAGGCGATTCAATATTCTCGAGTTTACCCTCGCCGTTGATTCGCTCAACTGGCAGATAACCATGAACAGTGACACCTCCTCGTGGCAGCGCGTGTGGGCGCCGGCTATCTTCTCCGACCCCCGGTTGAGAAAGTTTGCCGTGCCCGGAGTGCCGTTTTTCATGGTTGTTGACTCGACGGGCCAGCAGATCATGCGCACCCGTTCGGTCGATGCTGCCGTGAAGTGTGTAGACGATTTTTTCACCAAACCCTGACAATTTCAACCTCCTCTCTATCTATTTTTACCCAATGACACGTTTATCGTTGATTCCTGTTCTCACTTTCTTTTCGGTAGCTCTCGCAGCTCTCGGCGCCGGCTCGTCGCCCTCGCGCATGTTTGCTTCGTCGGGCACCCACATGATAGTCTTTGCCGGCGACAGCATTGATGTCAACAGTCTCACCTTTATCATCGACGGCGACACCGTGAGCCGTGAGCAGGTGGTGGCCATGAGCCCTCGCGACATCTATTCGCTCACCGTCACCAAGTCTCCCGCCAACTGCATGGAAATCATTTCGCGCAAGTCGATGGAGCAGCCTCTCCCCGCCTCCGAGATGCCCGGCTCGGCTGTTTATATGATCGACTCGCTCACCGTCGATGCCGCCACCTTTTCCTCCTTCCCCCCCGACAGCATCAGCTCGCTCACTGTCAAGAAGGGCGACCCGATGGTGTTGAGAATAGTCACCCGCTCCCAATCGGCCGACCTATGATAAGTTCACCCGCAGACCGGGCGGTGTTGGTCTATGGCGCCTCGTCGAGCCACATCGACCCTATTTATATAGAGGCGGCCCGCACACTCGGTGAGCTTGTTGCCCGCAGGGGCTATGCCCTGATTTCGGGCGGTGGCCGCGGCGGACTGATGGCGGCCGCTATCGAGGGCGCCCACTCTCAGGGAGGACGCACCATAGGGGTGTTGCCTCAGTTTATGATCGATCGCGAGTGGCAGCATCCCTCGCTCGAAGAAGTGGTGGCCACCGACACCATGCACTCCCGCAAGAGCCTCATGGCCGCGCGTAGCTGCTGCGCCATCGCCATGCCGGGCGGAATCGGCACCTTTGAGGAGCTGATGGAGATAGTGACCTGGCGCCAGCTCAAGCTCTACTCCAACCCGGTGGTGATACTCAACACCGCCGGCTACTATGACCCCCTGCTCGAAATGCTCTCAAAGGCCACCGCGCTCGGCTTCATGCGCGAAGGCTCGGGGCGGCTCTATGAAGTGGCTTCCACTCCCGACGAGGCGCTCACTCTTGCCCTGCCTCAGCAACTCGACTAATCCCCCTCTAAGATTCTCCTGATGCCTCAGCCTCTCATTATCCAATCATCTGCCCCGACCGACAGCCTCGCTTCCGCTCCCGTGGTTGTGTGGCGTCATGACGTGTGTGTCGAGGAAGATGCGCCCTCTTCGCTGAGGGAGGCTCAGGCTTGTCATCACGGCATCATCAACTATGCCACCGGTTTCGCCCCTGAGGTGAGACATGAGATTCCGGGCTACAGCACCCCCGTGATCATCTCCCTGCTGCTGGTGTTTCTGATACTCTGTGCCGGCGGCGGCAGCTACTCCAACTTCTTCAAGGCCTTTCCCGGCAATCTGTTCAAGACCCGCCGCCGCGGCAATGCCTTCGACGAAACCACCGTCAGCGAGAGCTACATCACCGCGGGGCTGCTTATCCTCACCTGTCTTTGCGAGGGGATTATCGCCTATTTCGCCGTGCCCTCCCCCCTTGTGGCAAGCTTCTCGGCCGGCGAGGCGATAGGAGTGTTTTCGCTCGCGGCGGTAGGGCTGATGATGTTTCAGACCGTGTCGTATATCGTCACCGGCTATGCCTTCACCTCGTTCGACTCCACCCGCCAGTGGCTAAAAGGCTTCTTCGCCTCCCAGAGTTTGCTGGGAGTGCTGATGCTCGTGCCCACCCTCACGGTAATCTTCAATCCGGCCCTCTCGGGGCTCGCCACAATCATCACCGTGGCGCTCTATGTCATTTGCCGCATAATTTTCATTTGCAAGGGATTTAGGATTTTTTACATCAACATATTTTCGGGTGTCTACTTTATTTTGTATCTTTGCACCCTCGAAATCACACCCTTGCTGCTGATGCAGCGTATTTTCATGAATTAGGTGTGACAAATGACTAATTTTTAGCTTATTAGCTTCACACTATACAATCAAGTCGACGTGATAAAAAAGATACTGATATCCCAACCCAAACCCACTACCGACAAATTTTTTGAAATAGCCGACCGGTTTGGCGTGGAGTTGGTTTTTCGCCCCTTTATAAAAGTTGAAGGTTTGACAGCCCGTGAATTTCGTCAGCAGCGAATCAACATTTCAGAGTTCACTGCCGTGATCTTCACAGCCAAGACTGCCATCGATCACTTTTTCCGTCTTTGTAAGGAGATGAGGATCACCATACCCGATACTATGAAGTATTTTTGTACTACAGAGTCTATCGCATGCTATCTTCAGAAATACATACAGTATCGCAAGCGTAAGATTTTTCACGGTGAAAACGGCAAGTTTGACGACCTCATTCCCTTCCTGCAGCGCAACAAAAACGAGAAGTTTCTCTATGCCGTGAGCGATGTCCACAAAGACGGCGTCTCGGGAATACTCGACGCCACCGGCATCAACTACACCAAGGCCGTGATGTATCGCACCGTGAGCAACGACTTCGCCAAAGATGAGCCCTTCGACTATGATATGCTCATCTTCTTCAGCCCCGCCGGCATCGACGCCCTGCTCAAGAATTTCCCCGACTTCAAGCAGGGTGATATCCGTATAGGCTGTCTCGGCTCGGCTACCGCCAAGGCTGTCACCGACGCCGGATTGCGCCTTGACATGCAGGCCGGCACTCCCACTTCACCCTCAATTGTCAACGCCCTCGAGCAGTATCTCGAAAACAGTTCATCGGCTATCGCCTGACAGCCATGAAAGGGTTGCGTCTCTATAAGGTAGAAAAACTCTGTTCGCTCACCGCCATCGACCTCCTGTTTGCCAACAGGGGCAGGGGAGCGGCGGGTCATCTATCGGGGAGCGCACTCTGCTATCCGTGGCGCGCAGTGTGGCGGTTTGACTCCGTGCGCACTCCCCGCGTGGCTAAATTCCTCATTTCAGTGCCCAAGAAGCGTCTGCGCCATGCCGTTGACCGTGTCACCATGCGCCGCCGCTGCCGCGAGGCCTACCGTCTCAGCCGTCATCTCCTGCCCGAGGGGGTGGCGGTCGACATTGCCTTTATCTATGTGGGCAACGGCCTCACCCCCTATGCTCCCACCCTCTCGGCTATGGGGCGTCTGCTCGGCAAAATAGCTCAATCCTCCGCCGATGTCCACGCTAACGAGGCTCCTTAACCGCTTTCTTACCCTATTGCTGATATTGCCGGTGAGGCTCTATCAGCTTTTCATTTCGCCTCTTCTCCCTCCGAGCTGCCGGTTTGTGCCCTCATGCAGTCAGTATGCCCTCGACGCCCTGCGCAAGCATGGCCCTTTCAAGGGGCTCTGGCTCGCCCTGAGACGCATTTGCCGATGTCATCCCTGGGGCGGCAGCGGCTATGACCCCGTGCCCTGATTCCCTGCCGTTATGAGCCGCCAGCCCGCCCCCGAGTTGCCCCCCATTATGCGCGGCAACATCACCGACTTCCACACCCACACTCCCCGCAAGCCCGGTGCTATAATCAATCTCTCGCCCGGCGATGATCGTCCGGAGGGATATTTCTATTCGGTGGGCATACATCCGTGGGACACGGAGGGTGTCACCCCGGAGATGTGGCATAAGCTTGAGGCCGACGCCGCCGCGCCCGAGGTCATAGCGATAGGGGAGTGCGGCATAGATAAGCTGCGGGGCGCCTCTTTGGCCGCTCAGACCGAGATTTTCCGCCGGCACATACTTTTGTCCGAAACCCTCCGCAAACCGCTCATAATCCACTGTGTGCGCGCCATAGAGCAGGTTGAGCGCCTGCGCACCGAGCTCCGCCCCACCCAACCCTGGATTCTCCACGGCTTCAGAGGCAAACCTCAGCAAGCCCTCCAGCTCCTCAACCGCGGCTACTACCTCTCCACCACCCCCTCCCGCCTCGCCACCCTCACCTCCGCCCTCCCCGCCTTCACCCCCCGCCTCCTCCCCGAAACCGACACCAACCCCTCCCCTCAGATATCGGAGATAAACCCCTGATTTGTAGGGACATGCCTTTGGCATGTTAGGCGACACGCGACGTATCATTAAATGGCAAAAATCCACCCGCCCCGCATGGAAAAACGGTAGGGGCGTCGACATGTCGCGCCCGCGCCCGGATGGCCCTCCCCGCGTCGGGATTGGCTGCGCGGCTGGGCTTCGCGGGACAGGCTTCGCGAGGGGCGGTCGCGAAATTTCGCGACCCTACAAGCTGTTGGTTATTAAATTGTTGAATATTATAAATTCTTCTCCAATGTATGCCATCGCCGGGTGATTCGGTAAAATCGGCGGGGAGGGGGGGCGGCTGTTAGGGGAAAAAGTGTTAACTTTGCGAGGTGGTCAAATCCAGCCACTGCAATTACCATGAAAGTTATAAATTTTGATGATACCCCTTCGTTGGTGAGCCAGTATCTTGCCGAGCTGAGAGATGTGAATGTTCAAGGCGATATGCTCCGTTTCCGCCGCAACCTCGAACGCATCGGCGAAATAATGGCCTATGAAATTTCGCGCCACATCGGCTATAAGGTCGAGGAGATAAAAACACCCCTCGCCACCGCCAAATGTCACGTGATAGGCGAGAAAATAGTGCTTGCAACCATTTTCCGCGCCGGTGTGCCGTTCCATCAGGGTTTCCTCAACTATTTCGACCACGCCGAAAACGCCTTTGTCTCAGCCTACCGCAAGTATAAGGAGAAGGAGAGCTTTGATGTGTTTATCGAATATATCGCGTCGCCCCATCTCGAGGGTAAGACCCTTATACTCGTCGACCCGATGCTCGCCACGGGCGCCTCGATGGAGCTGAGCTATCGCGCCCTGCTCACCAAGGGCAATCCCGCAAAGATACATGTCTGCTCGGTGATCGCCTCACAGCAGGCGGTTGATTATGTGTGTCAGCACTTCCCCGAGGATAAGACAACCGTGTGGATCGGCGCCATCGACCCTGAGATCAACTCACATTCCTATATCGTGCCGGGACTCGGCGACGCCGGCGACCTGGCCTACGGTGAGAAACTCTGAGTCAAAAGGCTCGTAATCATCGCTGAAAGCTGTTTCGAGAAACTCCCTGAGGCTCACGGTAAAGGTGGAATATGACCGTGCGGCCACTACTCCCGCGCCCGTAGAGACGTTGCTGTAGCCCCACATCGGGTCGGCAAAGCCAAAATTGCCATAGTCGCCCAGCACTCCCGAATCCCGCTGCCACAGATAGAGGATGCGGTCGTAGTAGCTGCGCGAGATATTGACGAGATAGAAGGTCACGGTGGCGTTGAACAGCTCGGGGTCATATGGCTGAGCGGTGACTGAATAGATCATATTTTTGAGAATCATGTTGAGGTTATAGCTTTTTCCGGCAAACTGACGGTCGGAAAAGGTCATCATGTTGCTGTCGCCGTCGGCCATTACCGATTCAAACACCCCGATATGCTCCTTGAAGATAGGCTCGAAGCTGTCTTCAAATACCCCTAAACCGAGGTAGACTGTGGATACTCCGCTCCAATCGTTATCCTCGCTCAGGCCGTTGGGGTAGGAGCCGTAATAGCCTATGCCGAAATAGTTGTCGGTGGTGGGGTTATCTTTGATCTCGGCCACGAGGCGGAGGGAAAATTCTGAGTAGAATGTCATGGCCTGAGTGGTGTCGCGCAGGGCGAATTTAGGCTCGACCGACTGTTTCACCAACCGGAACGGCACCGCCACCGGCACCCTGACCGACGCCTCGGCATTGCCATATTTTTCGCTCTCGGCTTTAATGACGATTTTGTCACCCTCCGAGGCGATATAACCCTCGGGCACGAGCTCGCCGTTGACATATACGCTCACCGTGGCCTCGCCCGGGTGGAGGTAGATATCTCCGGTTTCGGAATAGACCCAGCTGCGGCTCACATCCACCTCGATCGGCTCACCGGCGGTGATGGTCGAGTTGATACACAACACCGGCTTGGTGTCGATC
Organism: uncultured Bacteroides sp.; assembly: GCA_964384885.1. Taxonomy (GTDB): domain Bacteria; phylum Bacteroidota; class Bacteroidia; order Bacteroidales; family Muribaculaceae; genus Paramuribaculum. The sequence goes on along the minus strand of CAYLMR010000004.1, from coordinate 9,505 downwards.
TCGGGGATGAAATCTTCATAACATCCCGACACTAAGAGCGGGAGAATCATCAGGGGGAGGTGTCTCAGAATTGCCATGTATAGGAGATTGAGGGGATGATGGGTAACATTTTGACTTTCTTATAGCCGGGGCGGCCGGTCGACTCGTTGAAATCGCGGACTATGGCCACGGTGTTGAGGTGGCAATAGGCGTTATAGAGGCCGAAATTCCAGTGGCCGCGCCGGTTTCTCACCGTCACCGAAAGGTCGAGCCTGTGGTAGAAGGGTAGCTGATAGTTGTTGATGCCGGCTTTGAGGGGCGAGAGGTCCTGAAAGCCGTAGGGGTCAATGTCGGGGCTTGTCCACACCTGGGGCAGAAAGGTGAACCGGTTGCCTGAATGGCCGGTCCACGCGGCGTTGAGGGTCACCCTTTTGCTCGCGTTCCAGTTGAGGAGGATGTTGATGGTGTGGCGGTTGTCAAATCGGGCGGGAAAAGGTTTGCCGCCGTTTTTGTCGGCAAATTTCCGGTCGGCCCACGCGAGCGAATAGGCTATGTGGCCGCTCAGTCGTCCACCTGTTTTCTCTATCTTGAGGTCGAGACCTTTGGCTGTGCCGCTGCCACTGCAGAGGCGCGAGTTCCACGCCTCGGTGGGCGGGTGGAGATAGTATTCGTCGCGATATTCCACAAGGTTGTGCATACTCTTATAGTAGACCTCGGCCGAGGCTTCATAGAGGCCGTTGGGGCTTATCCAGTTGGCTCCCAAAGCGATTTTGTCGGCTGTCTGAGGCTTGAACGAGCCGGTGATCGGCACCCACTGGTCGGTGGGGAGCGAGAGATAGGTCTGGCTGAGCTGATGCACATACTGCACCGTGCGGCTGTATGCTCCCTTCACGGCCCAGTTTCCGGTGGGAGTGAAGCGAGCGGAGAGGCGCGGACCTATGCCGCCGTGTGTCTTGCCCGAGAGGTTGAACAGCGACCCGTGTATGCCTCCGTTTATTCTCCACCGGTCGCTGAGGCTCCAGTCATCTTCGATATAGAGGTTGACCTCGTTGCCGAGGTATGACCATGAGGAGTCGCGCGAGGTCACGGTGGTCGAGCCTATTGTGTTGACGCGTCGGGTGTTGCCGGGCTGGAAGGTGTGGAGGGTGTAGGAGGCGCCGAATCTCACACGCTGGCTCTCCTCAGGCTGCCAGTAGAAGTCGCCGCGCGCTATCCAGTCGTTGATGTGGTTTCGGGTGCGGGTAATCGCCTTTGAGTCAAAGGGCTCCCCGCTATCTTCCTCCCCATGTTCTTCCCCATGTTCTTCCCATGTGTAGACGTCGCTTTTCATCTGCGAGAAATATCGGGTGTAGGCCGCTGTGAACTCTCCCGTAAGCTCGGGCCTGAAGCGGTAGTTGAAGCCGGTCTGAGCTAAGAGGTTACCCCAATGGAGGTTGAATCGCCCTTTCTCTCGGGTCATGGTTACCATCTCGGAGTTGTTGGCCTTGAAGATGAAGAGGTCGTTGCCGAAATAAACGCTCACAAACCCCGTGGCGCGGTTGTTGAACCGGTGGGTTAACTTGCCGTTAAAGTCCATGAAGGCATACTCATAACTGAAGTCTTTGAACAGGGCCGAGAGGGGAGCGGTGAGCACCTCGTAGAACGACCTTCTCAGAGCCACGGCATAGGTGGTTTTGCGCCCTATCGGGCCGTCGATGTTGAAGTCGCTGGCGGTGAGGCCGAGCTTGAATGAGCCGTGGTGACCCTCCTGCGAGCCGCTTTTGGTCTTGGCGTCGAGAAACGATGACAGCCTGCCGTCATATTTGGCGGGTATCGACGATTTGAAGAAGTCGATATAGTTGATGGCGTTGGCGTTGAAGGCCGAAAAGAGGCCTCCGAAATGATTTACCTGATAGAGCGGCACATTGTCAAGCATACAGAGGTTTTCGTCGCTGTTGCCGCCGTGAACATGCATTCCGGCCATACCCTCGGCGCCTCCGCTCACACCCGGTTGCATGTGGAGCGCCTTGAGCACATCGTTTTCGCCCAACAGGGTGGGCACTTTGCTGACGTCGCCGGCGGTGAGCTTAAGCGCGCCCACCTCGGCGGTTTCGGTATCGGGTGCTCCGAGGCGCGACACCACCACTACCTCTTCGAGCAGTTTCGGCGAGCCTGACAGAGTGTCGGGGAGTGATGGGAGAGCTTTCGGAGTCTCCTTTTTCAGCTCGGGCTGAGGCTTCTTTTTGAGGATAATGTTTTTACCTTTTATGCTGTATTCTATGCCGGTGTCTTTGAGCATTATGTCGAGCGCCTGTTTGAGCGGCTTCTTCTTTATATCGACGCTTACCCGCAGATCTCTGAGCAGTTCGGAGGAGTAGACGAAGTTTTTGCCCGTCTGCTCAACGATTGTCCGGAACACCTCGGCCGCCGGCTGATCAACCGCCCTGATGGTGACGTTTTGGGCGTGGAGAGCCACCCCGAGCCATAGCGGGATTATCAATAAGAGTAACCTTTTCATCGCTCGGTGACGCTCATTTGTGTTCCCAGAATCTCGTTAATCACGCCGATGAGGTCGCCGGGAGTGCCTTCATAATGGAGCGACAGCTCAAACCGCCCGGGGTTGTCGGGCAGGTTGGTGACCTTCACGCCATATACCTTTTCAATCTCGGCCACAACCTCGGGGAGGGGAGTGTTTTCAAAGTCGATCACCCTCACTTCGGCCATGACGCTGACGCTCTCTGTAGCGGGCGCGGGTCGGGAAGTTCCGGCAGGTATATTCGCGCGATAGAGCATGGCCGCCGTGGCCGAAATCACCACAACGGCGGCAATGGCGGCTACTGTTCGGAGGCGGCGTTTATACCATATCACGGGGGTGATGGCGAGCTTGCGCCAGGCGGTGTCGGTGTTAAAAGCGCCTCGGCGGTAGCGCGTGGCCACAAATTCTATCTCTTTATCTTTTTCCATAGGTGAGTGTTGTTTTCGCGATGGTGAGCGATGGTTTTTATACCTATGACTCGCCGGGGCGAAAAAGGTCCTATGCCTGATATGATTTTTTTTACAGAAAAGGTAAGAAAAATGGACGGTGGCCGTCGGAGAGCGCTTCCCTGAGCCGCGCGAAGGCTTTGGTCATCTGATTTTTCACCGTCTTGACTGATATGCCGAGCTCCTCGGCTATCTCTTCGTTTTTGAGGCCGTCGCGTTTGCTCATCAGAAATATCTCCCGGCATTTTTCGGGCAGCTCGTCGATGGCGCGCCATATTCGCGCATCTCTCACCGAGGTGTCAATATCCTCCTCCGCTACCTCGGGAATGAAATCTTCGCCCACGGTGTCGTGTTGCTCCCTGAGGTGGGTGAGGCAGACGTTGCGAAGGGTGCGATAGATAAAGGCGCTGAAGTTGTCGATCTCTCCGCCCGCCTCGACATATTGCCACGCCTTGATAAATGCGTCTTGTGTCAGATCTTCCGCCACGGCGGTGTCGTCAACAAAGCGCATGGCATACATGCCGAGCGGCAGGTAAAGCTTGCGGAAAAATTTTTCAAATTCTTTAGCCGTCATGATCGCGATTGCTATTGCGCCCCAAAATTACAAAATTTCCCAAAACAATCATTCTTCATTTTTTCTTTGCCGGGATTTTCGGCAGGGGAGGGGAGTGGTCGGAAATTTTCGGGCGGCGAAAATTTCCGGTCAATTTTAACCGCGTGAGAGTGGAAAATCCCTGCCGGTTATTCGGCTCAAATCTATTTATTCCGCTCTCGCGGGCTTAAAATTTATGTAACCTGCATATTTATAGAGTGTTGGGTTGATTTTCGGGCTTCGGGCTGTAGCGTCCGAAAAAATTTGGCTCGCCGGGCGGGGCCTCAAACCTCTTTTTTCACCCTCTCTTGACAATTTAAGCTAAAGATTTATTAATTTTGTGTCTTAAATTTCGAGTTTATGAATCACATTTTCACATGGGAGGCTTCAGATGTCGAGATTCCCGCCCTCGATTTCGCAAAAATCGAGGCGTGGCTGACTAAAGTAGCTGATAATCACGGCTTTCAGCTTGCAAGGGTGAACTATCTTCTCACCGACGACGCCAATATCCTCGACTATAATCTGAAGTATCTCAACCACAACTATTTCACTGATATTATTACATTTGACTATACTTCGGGCAACCGCATTGCCGGCGATATAGTCATCTCGCTCGACACCGTGAGGTCAAACGCTGCGCAACTCGGAGTGGATTATGGCTCGGAGCTGCTCCGCGTGATTGTTCACGGGGTGCTCCACCTGTGCGGCATCAACGACAAGCTGCCGGGTGAGCGCGAAATCATGGAGCGTAACGAAAACGAGGCACTCGAGCTTTTTAACCAATCTTTCAACTGAAACTCCGGAAATGAAATTTTCATATGACGTTATAGTGGTGGGAGCCGGCCACGCCGGTTGTGAGGCTGCTCATGCCGCCTCCCGACTCGGCGCCGAGACCCTGCTCATCACACACGACATGAACAAGATTGCCCAGATGAGCTGCAATCCCGCTATCGGCGGAATTGCAAAGGGGCAGATCGTGAGAGAGATTGACGCGCTTGGCGGTTTGATGGGCATTGTGGCCGACCGCACAGCCATTCAGTTCCGTATGCTCAACCGCAGCAAAGGGCCGGCCATGTGGAGCCCCCGCGCTCAGAGCGACCGCAACCGCTACAGTCAGACCATGCGCCACTATCTCGAAAACACCCCCGGGCTGTCGATGTGGCAGGATAATGTTACTTCGCTCATAGTCGAAGATGGCGCCGTGGCGGGTGTAGTTACCGGTCTGGGCGTGGAGTTCAGGGCCAAGGCTGTAGTGTTGACCAACGGCACTTTTCTCAACGGCCTGATGCATGTGGGGCGCGTGATGACACCAGGCGGACGCACCGCCGAGCTTGCTTCACACGGACTCACCGAGCAGCTGCGCGAGTTGGGATTTGTGGCCGACCGCATGAAAACCGGCACTCCCGTGAGAATCGACGGCCGCACCGTTGATTACTCAAAGACTGTGGCCCAGCAGGGGGATAATGACTTTCACAAGTTCTCCTACCTCCCCGGGGTTCACCGCGAGCTGAAGCAGCGGGAATGCTACATCATGTATACGAATCCCGAGACTCACGAAATTCTGCGCCGCGGATTGCCCGATTCACCTCTCTACAACGGCCAGATTAAGAGCATCGGTCCCCGTTATTGCCCGAGCATCGAAACCAAGATAGTGACCTTTGCCGACAAGCAGGAACATCAGCTGTTTCTTGAGCCGGAAGGGGAGGAGACCTGCGAGATGTATCTCAACGGCTTCTCGTCGTCGCTCCCTCTCGATGTGCAGTTTGAGGCTATCGCCACCGTGCCCGCCCTGAGCAATGTGCAGATCTATCGCCCCGGCTATGCCATAGAATATGACTTCTTCGACCCCACGCAGCTCTATCATTCGCTGGAGACAAAGCTCATTTCTCACCTCTTTTTCGCCGGCCAGATCAACGGCACCACCGGCTATGAGGAGGCGGCCGCCCAGGGCCTCGTGGCAGGTGTCAACGCCGCTCTCTGCCTGCGCGAAGGTGAGCCTTTCACGCTCGCCCGCGATGAAGCCTATATAGGCGTGCTTATTGACGACCTCGTCACCAAGGGGGTTGACGAGCCCTACCGCATGTTTACCTCCCGAGCCGAATACCGTATTCTCCTGCGTCAGGATGACGCCGATATGAGACTCACCGGAAGGGGTTATGAGATAGGTCTCGCTTCGCAGGAGCGCTTCGACCTCATGACCACCAAGCGCTCCAAACGCGATGCCGTCATTGCTGCCGCCCGCGATATCAAGGTTGACCCTGCGGCCATCAATCCCTATCTCGAAAGCCGCGAGACCTCTCCCATCAGACAGCGCATTTCAGTCTATGACCTCATTCTCCGCCCGCAGCTCACACTGGCTGACCTCCTCTCTGCCGTGCCTGAATTTGGGGCGCGGGTAGAGGAGATAATCGCCGGTGACCGCTTTGACGAGATAGTCGAGGCTGCCGAAATTCTTATCAAATATCAGGGCTATATTGAGCGGGAGCAGATGGTGGCCGACCGCATCAAGCGTCTGGAGAATATCCGCATCAAAGGCAAGTTTGATTACTCCACGCTCCATTCCCTCTCGACCGAAGCCCGTCAGAAACTCGCGCGCATCGACCCCGAGACAATCGCCCAGGCATCGCGAATACCCGGCATCTCTCCCTCCGACATCAATATTCTGCTGCTGTTGGCGAGCAGATGATTGTTTCACGTGGAACAATTCTAACAAACCAAGATTCATATAATTACATCATACTCCCTATCAAGTTTACCATGGAATATATCAAGTCAAAAATCCGTGACATCATGGATTTCCCTCAGAAGGGCGTGATCTTTAAAGATCTTACCACTGCCTTCAAGGATCCCCGCGCTCTCCATATTATCGGCTGGGACCTCTCGCAACTCTATCGCGACAAAGGAGTGACCAAAGTGGTGGGAATCGAAAGCCGCGGATTTATCGGCGGCTCTATCCTCGCGTTTGAACTCGGCGCCGGTTTCGTGCCCGCAAGAAAGCCGGGCAAGCTCCCCGCCGATACTGTCTCGGTGTCGTATGAAAAGGAATATGGCACCGACACCGTGGAGATTCACCGCGATGCCATCACTCCCGACGATGTGGTGGTGATTCACGATGATGTGCTTGCCACCGGTGGCACCATGAATGCCGTCTACGAACTGGTGAAGTCGATGAACCCCAAGAAAATCTATGTGAATTTCATTATCGAGATCTCAGCTCTCAACGGTCGCGCCAATCTTCCCGCCGACGCCGAGGTGACAGCGCTTCTCTCTTATTGAGCCCTCTCAGCCCGAGACTATAACCGGCCATGACAATATTGTGTTGTCATGGCCGTTATCAATATGATTATGGCTAAACACAAACGCACACAGATAGTAGAAGAAAAGATAGCGGTGATGCCCACCACCCCCGGCGTGTATATGTATTTCGACGCCGAGGGTAATGTCATATATGTAGGTAAGGCTAAGAATCTCAAACGGAGGGTGTCGAGCTATTTCAATCGCACCCACGATTCGACGCGCACCAATCTGCTTGTTCGCGCTATCGCCGATCTGAAATATATCGTTGTTCCTACCGAGCAAGACGCCCTTAATCTCGAAAACTCGATGATTAAGGAATACAAGCCGAAATATAACGTGTTGCTCAAGGATGACAAGTCTTATCCCTGGATTGTTGTGACCAACGAGACCTATCCGCGTGTGTTTATGACCAGAAAGCGCATCAAGGACGGCTCGAAATACTATGGCCCCTACACCGACACAGGTTCGGCGAGGGCGGTGCTCGAACTCATCAGGGAGCTTTATCCCATCCGTTCGTGTGCCCATGCCATCACGCCCGAATATGTGGCCAAGGGGAAGGGTCGCCTCTGTCTCGACTATCACCTGAAACGCTGCCCGGGGTGTTGCACAGGCCTCGTCACCCCCGAGGAATATAACGCCAAGATAGAGCGCGTGAAACAGATTCTGCGCGGCGATATGAGCGAACTGCTCACCCATCTGCGCAACGAAATGACCGCTCTTGCCGCCGAGCTGCGCTTTGAGGAGGCTCAGAAACTCAAGGAGCAGCACCTGCTCGTGGAGCGCTATTGCGCCAAGAGCGTTATCGTGAGCCAGACCATCGGCGACATAGATGTGTTTGGCATCGACGACGACGGGGTGGATGTGTTTATCAACTACATGCATGTGCGCCGCGGGGCGGTGGTGCGCAGCCTCACTCTCGAATATAAGCGCCGCCTCGACGAGACACCCGAGCAGTTGCTCAGCTATGCCATGAATGAGGTGTCAACCCGCCTCGGCGTGAAGTTTGAGGAGGTGGTGGTGGCCGCCAAACCCGACACCGAAATGCCCGGGGTGACATTTATTATCCCCGTGAAAGGCGACAAGGCCAAGCTGCTCGACGTGAGTCAGCGCAACGCCCGTCAGCACCGCATTGACATGCTCAATCAGATGGCGCGCAAGAATCCCGAGCAGCGCACCGAAAAACTGCTTGAGCGCATGAAAAGCGACTTCCGCCTCACCGAGTTGCCCCACCATATAGAGTGTTTCGATAATTCAAACATTCAGGGCACCAATCCGGTGGCGAGCTGCGTGGTGTTTCGCGACGGCAAACCTTCCAAAAAAGACTACCGCCACTTCAATATCAAGACCGTTGAAGGCCCCGATGACTTCGCTTCGATGAAAGAGGTGCTTACGAGGCGCTACACGCGTTTAATGAACGAGGGTGAGGGTTTGCCTCAGCTCATAGTGGTCGACGGCGGCAAAGGGCAATTGAGCGCGGCTGTAGAGGCTCTTGAGTCGATGGGTCTGCGCGGCAAGATTGCCGTGGTAGGCATTGCGAAGCGTCTGGAGGAAATCTATTTTCCCGGCGACTCTATTCCGCTCTATATCGACAAAAACAGTGACTCGCTCAGGGTGGTGCAACAGCTCCGCGACGAGGCTCACCGCTTTGGCATAACCCATCACCGCAACCGCCGCAGCAAGTCGCAGACCGTGTCGCAGCTCGACTCCATCAAGGGCATCGGCGCCAAGAGCCGCGAGGCGTTGCTCACTCACTTCCGCAGCGTGAAGCGCCTCTCCGAAGCCGACCTCGACGACATCGCCGCCATCGTAGGCCCCTCCAAAGCCTCCATCCTCTACAATGCCCTCCACCCCACCGATGACGCCCTCCAACCCCAATAACCTCGATAGGCCCAATAGGCCCAAATATGAACTGCACCCCAAAAGTTAGACACAAAACTTTTGGAGTGCGGTTTATATATGAAACGCTCAGTTAAAGAAAAAATGGAGTTAGTCCGCCGAATACTTTCTGGCGAGCCTTTTAAGTGCATAACCAAAGAAACCGGATTAAGTCAGGCGTATCTTTCCCTTCTTTATGATCGGTATAAAAAATACGGTAAAAAGGGATTAGAACGCAAGACAAATCATTACCTTTCTCCGGAGCAGAAAGAGTTTATAATTCGTTTACATGAAGAAAAAGGAGTATCTTTGCGCCAGATATACACCAATTACGATATTAGCCCTTCCGTATTCAAGCGCTTGCTAATACAAGTAAGGTCATATGGGTATGAGTGCCTATATGAGCGGAGAGTGCGAGGGTGCCCACCCAAAGACCCAATGGCAAGACCGAAAAAGAAAGATCCTCAGACAGAACTTGAAAAGCTTCAGGCGGAAAATCTCCGTCTGAGGGCAGAGAATGCGCTGCTAAAAAAAGTGAAGGCCTTAGTCGAGGAACAGGAAGCCCGAGCACGTCTCAATGGGCAAAAGCCATCGACGAACTAAGGTCTGAGTATCCGCTTGACTTACTTTTAGAGTTGAGAAAGATGGCTCGGTCAGTATTTTACTACCACCGTAAGCGTCTCAAGGCCGAAGATAAATACGCTGTGGAGAAAAAGGAGATTAAAGATATTTTTCATGAGCATAAAGGTCGCTATGGCTATCGGCGCATAACCGCAGAAATGCACAATCGTAATTTTGTTA
>CAYLMR010000003.1:49775-52588 GCA_964384885.1 uncultured Bacteroides sp. | reverse complement strand
TAAGCGGCTATGTCCGCTTAATCTTTTTGGCTTAAGTAAACAGCATTGGGGCGCGATAAATCGCGCCCGCCCCTCGAAATGGTAACATCCTTTTCTTCAAACGTTTATACGGATTACTGGTGTAATTCGGGGGCAAATGTTACCGTCGCCTGGGCCGGCGCGATGTATCGCGCCACTACAATTCCGCCTTGTTTTGCGGTGGTTGTGGGCGCAATTTGGGGATGGATGTTACCGTCGGCTGGGCTGGCGCGATGTATCGCGCCACTACAGTTTTCGTATATTTATTTTGTGCGTAATTATCTTCGCAATTATTTTGTGTGTAATTGTTTGCGCTAAAATATGTGTGACTGAAATTTATGATTGCTTGAAAAAGCAGTCTTTGCTCCAGTTATCCACGTTGTTGTCGATATATTCCATGATGTTGTCAAACGAATGTTGTGAGCGAATGATATGCTCATAGAATGACCTTTGCCACAACATTTTTTTGCCCGTGAGACCTTGCGCCCGTGACTTACGGGTCACAGTGGCTTTAAACGTTCCTATTGTCTTAGCTAATGCTGAATTATGATGAAAGTCCCCGCAGGGCTCACCATGCATGGGAGGCTTGAGGCACCCAAGTCTGGGAGACATTGCCCGGGCCGGCTCGTTGTCCCGCACCATTAAATTTATCACCATGTGGATATGGTTGGGCATGATGACATGGTTCCATAACTCTGTGGCGGGGTGGTGAGCGGGGATTTGTTTCACATAATCTTCCGCAATGATTCCTAAGGGCGATAATTCCATTTCGCCCTGCCTTATCTCGCCGAAAATATGTTGCTTTTGAGCGCTACATATCGTCACGAAATAAATCCCGCAATTATAATCATGCCACTCAACACGGTTACGGCGGCGGTCACTCATCAGTTTTCTTGAAGATGTTGCGGGCTTTGTGGGCGTCGTCGGCGAGGGCTTTGCGGAGTTTGTCGAGGGAGTTGAATTTTTTTTCGTCGCGGATTCTCTCTACAAAAAGCAGCGAGATGGTCTCGCCATAGAGATAGCCTGAGTAGTCGAGTATGTGGGCCTCGATGGTGATGTTGGCGGGCTCGGCGTCGTTGGCCGTCACGGTGGGGCGCACCCCGATATTCACGATGGTGGGGCGCTTGAGGCCGTCGGGCGTAACGGTATAGGCGGCATAGACGCCGATGGCGGGGATGACGGCGTTGTCGTTTTCGGGACGGAGGTTGGCGGTGGGGAAGCCGAGCGAGGTGCCGAGATGTTCGCCCGAAACCACCTCGCCGGTAAGCTCATAGGGTCGGCCGAGCAGCTTGGCCGCCTTGGCCACATTGCCCTCCTCGATGAGGGCGCGCACCACCGACGAGCTGACTTTTTCGTGGGCACCGGTATATTCGGGAGCACCTATTATCTCAATGCCCAGCTCATTGCCTATGGCCTGATATTGCTCCAGCCCCTCCAGGCGGTCGCGGCCAAAGCGGTTGTTAAATCCCACCACGAGGGCGTCGATAGCAAAGCGCTTGTGGAGCATCGAGAGAAACTGCCGGGCGCTCATGTGCTGAAGCTTGGGGGTGAAGTCAACCACTATCACATCTTCCGCGCCGGCGTCGGTGAGCATCTCAAACTTTTTCTCGGGGGTGGTGAGCAGGCGGGGAGCGCGCTCAGGCGCCACTACCGAGAGGGGGTGGGTCTCAAAGGTCACCACTGCGGGCACAAGGCCGCGGGGCGAGGCTTCGAGCTTAAGGTAGTCGATGAGAAACTTATGACCGGTGTGAATACCGTCCCACATGCCGATGGCGGCGATGCGGCGGCTCTTGGTGTTGCCTCTTTTGATTATCATGGCTTGGGGATGTTAAGGTGGTGGGGGTTAGATTTTTATGCCTTTTGAGGCGAGAAGGGTGGCAAATTCGGCGCCGGGGGTAACGAGCAAGGTCTCATAGCCAAGCTTAGAGGCGGCGTCGAGATTGGCCTGCGAGTCGTCTAAGAATATTGTCTCCTCGGGCAGGATGCCGAGCTGCTGCTGAGCGTAGTCAAAAATGCCTTTCTGAGGTTTCATCACTTTGGCGCGGAATGATGTCACTATGCCGTCGAAATAGCTCTCGGGCCCCGAGAGACCCTGCTTGCGGAACTCGGCGGCTATCTTGCTGTGCCACATTATGGGGTTGGTGTTTGAAAGCATATATAGCTTGAAACCTGCCTCTCTGAGTTTCTTCAGCTCGTCAAGACGGTATTCCGGAATGCCGATAAGAAATTTGTTGAAGGCCTCGTCGATCTCCGCGTCGGTTACTCCCTCGCGCAGATAGGGGCGCAGAGTGTTGTGGAAGTCATCGGGGGTCATCGAGCCGTTTTCTATTCCCATAAAGGGCCCTGCCTGCACATATTCGCCGAGAAATTCCTCGGGATTCTTCATGCCCAACCGGTGGAAGGCCTCGATGCAATTTTGCCGGCGGATCTCCATAATCACGCCTCCGAGGTCGAAGAGAAGATTCTTAATTTCGTGTTGCATAGTCGTTTAGGGTGTGTTGGTGGGTTTGTGGTTATGATATATAGGTAAATAAAAAAGGGAGATTCATCTCCCGATGCCTCTCCCTCTAAACCTTTATCTTAATCTAATACTATGAAAAACACACATACAAAGGTATGAACTTTTTTGAAAAGAGCACACACCTTACCCGAAAAATCTCACACTTTAACAAACTTTAACTTCGATACGGCGCTTTTATGGCATTTTTGTGAGCATTCTGCGGGTTTAGAGGGATGATATATTTCTTATTAGCTAAGCGTCAGTCGAAGTGTTGATGGATTATTTTCGCTTCTGA
>CAYLMR010000003.1:0-49675 GCA_964384885.1 uncultured Bacteroides sp. | reverse complement strand
TTTTGTTTGATATTTTGTTTGATATTTTGTTTGATATTTTGTTTGATATTTTGTTTGATATTTTGTTATATGACTAAACTCTAATCCACTGAGATATAGTGTAATAATATAGTTCGTTTGTGAATTTAACATATTTTTATTGTGATGTTGTTACTTCACAAGAACCCAATTTCTACCCTCGTGTCTCAGAATATTCTTCCGCTTTAGAGCAGATAATAGAGTGGTCAGCTTATCATAGCGCTGCCTTGAGGTAAGATATTCGGGAAGCTTATCAGAGATTAATGTATTCAGGTCACTTCTCTCAGCTTTCCCAAACTCTCTGATATATTCCACTATTAGTTTTTTATAATAGTCATCATCAAAACTTCTATTCTTAATATAGGAAGTTTTTAGACTTATATGGTTGGTTGACGAAACAACTCTTGACGAAAGGAATAGATTGGGATAGCGACCCTCCACAAACCCCTTTTTGCGTAAATAGTTAGCTGACTCATGTGAAATGGTGTTACCCTTTTGAACAGAATCTAATAGCATAATGTCGGCTAATGAAAGAGATGAGTTTGCAACAAGAATGTTTGCAAAATTTTCATCTAAGACTTTACCCTCAATTGAGCAAATAACATGATTATCTTTGATGTCATATTCCGGCATCGGGAAAAATCTTCTGCGTTGTTCCACAAATAGTTTTCTTATTCCACCACCCTCGGTTTCAACCATTTTTACATTTCTCATGGCTTCAACCAGCGCAGGGTTGCGATAATGAGATTCCGGAAAATCATTTGTCACAACAGCTTCTACAGACTCAGGGATAAAATGACCGGCGTTTTTAAAACATAGTTTTTCATCCTCATATTCTATGACATCAATATGACATCCTTTGGAATAATCCTGATGAGCAATTGCATTATTGAGAGGCTCTCGAAGAGTGAACGTGTCATAGCGAGACATTGATTCCGGGAACATTGATCCGGATACTCTATAGGTATAAGTGGTATTGCGTATCATAGACCCGATTTCTTCGATAGCCAAAATCATAGGTATCGTGAATACACGAAAATCTTTATTACTATCTACATTATCTCGGAGAAACCAACGTATTTTGCAAATAGACGGATTAAGAAAGTGATCGCTTTCTGACTTACCAAGAAGAATGATGGTAGTTCTTGTTATGGCTGATTTTTTGGTTAGTTTAGCCTTATTCAAGAACACCTCGTCAGTCCAGCTATCAATTTCTTTATCACGGGCACCGTTAAAAAGCTCCTTATATTTTTGTCGTGCAACTGCGATAGCTTTGGGGTCAAGATCTTCAATTGAAGCCTCGGGGATAATCTGAGCTGACCAATCATCTACAGCAAATGATTCGCCAAGAATTTTATTGAGTCTTGAGGAAGTCATTTCCACCAAACTATCTTCTACCCGCTGCCATAATTTTTTATGAGCGTAAATCGGTAGGCGAGGCATATGCTTGGGTATATTGATTACCCAGACTTTCTTGTTAGTATCAGAAGTTACAAATTCCTCTATTTTCAGTCCCTCAGTTGGCAGATTAGAACATTCACGAACCAATCTTAACGTAGATGCTTGACAATCGTAGTTATAAGTATCTGTTCCTACAATATCGAGGGTATGATCCTTGACACCAATAACAAGATGACCGCCATTCATACTCGAAATGGCAGCTACATATGAAATTACATCATCGCCCTCTTTCCCATTAAAGAAATGTTTGAGACTTTTAAATTCCTTCCAATCGCAAGCCTCATTCTCATTGGGGAAACGCTCCTTGAGGTATATTTGTAATTCTTTTTCAGTCATAATCCAGTCATTAAGTGTCCTTTGTTATTAATTTGCAAATTTACAAAAATCTATCTAATAGTAAATTATTGATTAGAACATTTTAGATGTTGATTTGAAGATTTTGTATGTGAGGGAGTTTGTGATTTTCGCCGATTTCGGGAGCAAATGGCGGGGAGAGGGGAAGAAAAAATGCCGGTGGCGGGGGCCATCGGCATTTGATAAGGTTGATTGACGGGTGGGGGAATTATTCTTTTTCCTGAGCGTTGCGGATAATTTCGCAGGCCATGTCGTAGATGGTGGTGTCGTCGAGCACTACGATACCTCCATCGGGACCCTGCTCGATGTGAACTCCGGCGTTTTTACCAAACTCATAATTTGAACCTCCGAAGTAGTTGCGCACTGTCTGTACGGTAACATTGAGTTTGTCGGCAATCTGATGGGTTGCACCGTCGGGCAGACTATCTTTAATACGACGAAGTTCGTTGAAAGTGATTGTTTTAGCCATAATATTATGGGTTTATAGGTTTAATAAAAATTATCGTTTTAAGAAATATGCGATAAATTTAGTGATAATTCTTGGAAGAATGATATAAATTAAATACTTTTTTAATATGTTGTAAAACATATTTTTGATTCCTCAGGCTCTAAACGGTTGAAATTTATCGGGTTTAGATTTTCTCAACGTCGGTTGAGCGAATCCATGCGCGGTGGCTGTTGTCGACTTTCACGTCATACCATTTCACAGCCACCGAGTCGCCGGGAGCCGAGACGCTGTCGAGTATCGACACCTTGGTGCCCTCGTGGAGCAGCATGGCTTCTTCGGTGCGGTCTTTGGGGTCGCGGGGCGAGGTGGAGAGAATGGTTGAGCGCGCGGTGATGACCGCCTCGGTGCGCGAGGTCATGAGCGACGATGAGCGCACGGTTATCACTATCGCTGCGGCGGTGAGGGCGAGGAGCACCAGGGCGGCAAAGAAGCCCGCTTTGCGCAGGGTCACCGAGCTGCCGAATATATAGGCAGCCACACTGCCCATCATGAGGCAGAAGATGGCAAATGCACACCACGCCCATGTGTCGGCTGTAGCGAGTCGGCATATCGAGTCGAGGCTGTTGCTCAGAAATGAGCCTTTGTCGCCGGGACGGTCGGTGAGGCGGCTGTTGACAAACTCGAGATTGGTGCGGGCGTCGGCGTCGGAGGGGTCGATGCGCAGGGCGCGCTCATAGGCCACCACCGCCATGCCGGGATTGCCGAGACGGTAGTAGGTGTTGCCGATGTTATACCACAGCTTGGCGGAGGTGCCGCAGCTGTCGGCCACCTGAAGATAGAGGTCGAGGGCGCGGCCATATTCGTCGGAGGTGTAGGCCGAATCGGCCTGAGCTATCAGAGAGGCCGGGTCGTTGGCCTGAGCCGACAGGCCGAACGATGAGGCGAAAGCAATCAGCAGGGATATTATGGCATACTTCATGAGAGTGGGCATGGATTAGTTTTTAAGACGGTCGATAGTCGAGATGGTTTGGGCGGCTGAATCATAGAGCTCCTTGTCGGCGCCCTGGGAGGCCGAGGGGGTGTAGCGCGCCATTTCGCAGCGGTCAATCACGTCGATAAACTCGGCGGCTGCGCGGGTGCCTGCCTCGCCATAGCGGGAGGTAAGGGTGGCTGAAACATTGTCGCGGCTAAGCTGGGAGGGGGGCATCGAGAGCTTGTCGCCGAGATAGCCCCAGAGGGCGCGGAGCAGCTCCTCATAATAGCGGTCTGACTCGCCCCGTTTGAGCAGGGTGGCGGCGGTCTGAAGACGCTTGCGGGCTGTCTTGCCGGCGCGGGCTGTGCGTCGGCCTGCCACATCGGCTCTTGCCCGGGCAGCCTTGCCATAGATCACCACGGCAGCCACGAGTATCACCACCACTCCCGCATAAAGCAGCCAGTACCATGTCCTGTCGGCCACCGGGGTGTGGGCGGGGGAAAGGGTGTCGTCAACGCGGCGTATGTGGAGAATATCGGTGTTCTTGACCTCGATATCCTTGCGGTCAACCATATCTGACGAGGGGGTGAGGCCCTTTACCACATGGAGGTCGTAGGGGCTGGTGGTGAGGGTGACATATTCTTTCTTCGACGGGTCGAAATACACAAACTTGTCGGCACCGATCTTGAAGTCGCCCACGGTGGTCGGCACAAAGGTATATTCAACGGTCATCGTGCCGGTGACGGTCGAGCCGGAGACGCGGGTGTCGATGTTGCTCTGGGGGGTATATTGCTCGAACTCCGAGGGGAAGTCGATGGTCGGCTCCTTGACATACTTGATGTTGCCGGTGCCGGTGATGGTATAGATGAGGGTGGCGGGATCGTTGGTGCGGAAGCTGTTGCCCACCAGGCGCGAGTCGATGCTGAAATTGCCCACGGCGCCGGTAAATCCTGCGGGCTGAGGCGAGGGAAGCGGCATCACCTCAACCGAGGCGGTGTTGGAGCTGATGCGTATGTCGCGCTCCACAGGGTTGCGCATCGAGAAGAGACCCATGTTGACAGCCTCATATTGCACCACCGTCAGGTCGTAGTTGCCTGAATTGATGGTGAGGGTGCCCGATTTCTGAGGGAAGATGATACACCGTTTCAACACGGCGGTATAGTAGTTCTGGCCGCCATAGCTCTCCACCTCGTTGAGGGCGGGGCGCACGTCGACGTCATCAATGAGAAATCCGTCGAAACTCGGCTGGAGGGTGGGGCGGAAGGAGGAGATGTTGAATTTGGTGTAGAGCTTGATGGTACATTCGATAGCCTCCTGCTCATAGACCTTTGAGCGCGAAAGGATGATTCTCACCATCACGTCGCGGGGGTCGACATCTCTTGAAGCGCTTTGGGTGGAGATGTCGTCGATGCTCACCTGAGGAGAGCCTCCCGAGCCTTGGGCTGAGGCCGAAGGGTCGGCCACAACGGTGATGGTGGCGGCTTTGGTGGTCAGCTTGCGGCCGTCGCTCTGAATCGAGGCTTCGGGTATGGTGTAGGTGCCGGGAGAGCCGGCGCGATAGGTGTAGGTGAAATCAATCGACGACGACGATGTGGCCTGACCGTTGATAACCTGATAGCTTTGGCGTGTTGACCGCGCCGGACCGAAAAGCAGTTTGCAGCCCTCGATCGGCGGAACATTGAGAGCTGACACATCCCCGCCGTTGGCAAAGCGGTAGGTCACGGCAAACTGTTGCCCCTCGCGCACTCTTTCGGGCGCCTGCAGCGTGAATGTCGGAGCTGCCTGGCCCGTGGCGACGAGCGTAACTAATAAGCTGAGCAATATGAAAATACGCTTCATTGTTGGGATGACTTAACAGGTTGTTGTGGTTATGATGAGGGAGAGAAGGAGAGGAAGAGGAGAGGCAAAGGGGAACGGTTACCAGGGGTTGGTGATCTTGCGGCGCTTGGCCTGCTGAGACTTCTGACGCTGGGCCTCGACCTTGCGGCGGGTGGCGGCTTCCTCATTTTCCATGGCTTTGAGTATCTGCTCGGCATTGGCGTCGCTCATGCCCTGATTCTGAGGCTGTTGGTCAGGCTTTTCCTTATCCTGATTCTGTTGGTTTTGCTGATTTTGCTTGTCCTGGTTCTGATCCTGATTCTGATCCTGGTTTTGCTGATTCTGCTGGTTTTGCTGCTGATCCTGATTCTGCTGGTTCTGATCCTGGTTCTGGTCCTGATTCTGATCCTGATTCTGCTGCTCGTCGAGTTTCAGCTGGGCAAGGCGCAGGTTCTGACGCGCCTTGTCGTTGGCGGGATTCTTACGCAGGGCGTTTTTGTAATTGTCGATGGCCTGCTGATACTGCTCCTGATTGAAGGCGATGTTGCCAAGGTTATAGCTTGCGGCTTCGGCCACGGCGATGTCCTCGGCATTTTTGGCGAGTGTCTGGAGAATCTTGTTGGCCTCGCCGAGAGGATTGTTCTGGGAATTGGGGTCAGCCGAGCCGGCCTGTCTGAGATAGGAGGCGGCGAGATTAAACTGAGCCACTTCGGAGAGGGGGTTCTGCTCAAGCGCCTTCTTATACATCACCTCGGCCTCGGCAAACCGTTTCTCCTTGTAGAGCTTGTTGCCGTCAACTATATAGTTGCGCTCATAACGGTTTGAGCCGGCGGGCTGCTGGGCCGACAGAGCGCCCGGAAGCATCATGGCCAACAATACCACGGCAGCGCCGGGACCCTTGTGGGAGGACTTGGTGAAGAAGTTGATGCCTTTGAGCCAGGAGATCTTGCGATAGGGAATTATTGTGTCGATCATGAGCAGCAAGAGCGCTATGATGGCAAAAATCGGGAAGAGCTCGGCCGAGGGAGAGGAGGTGAGACGCTGATATTCGGCGCGGGTCATGTTTGACAGGGTGGAATTGAGGTCGCTCACCACCGAGGGAGAGGCGCCGTTGAGATACACGCCGTTGCCCGCCTTGGCTATCTCGCGGGCCGAAGCCTCGTCGAGATGGGTGGTGACGGTCACACCCGACTCGTCGGTCATGAATTTGCCTTTCTGTCCCGGCACGGGAATCGGAGCGCCGTTGCCGCTGCCCACACCTATCACATCGACCTGAATGCCCGCTTCGGCGGCGCGCTTGGCCTCGGCCACGGCGTCATCCTCAAAGTTCTCACCATCGGTGATCAAAATGATTGCGCGGTCGAAATCGGCGTCGGGGGTAAACGAGTTCATCGCCATGTCGATGGCCGAGCCAATGGCTGTGCCTTGAGTGGGCACCATCGAGGGATTGAGGTCGTTGAGAAACATCTTGGCCGAGATATAGTCGGAGGTGATGGGGAGCTGGGTGTAGCTTTCGCCGGCAAACACTATCAGGCCCACCTTGTCGTCGTTCATCTTGTCGATGAGTTTCTCGAGTATGAACTTTGCCCGCTGCAGACGGGTCACACCGCCAGGGTCGTCGGTCGACGAGGCGAGCATCGAGTTACTCACGTCGAGACATATCATTACCTCGATGCCACGGGCTGTGGTCTCCTCGTTGACACCCGCCTTGGAGGGGGCTATGGGGCGCGCCACGGCGATTATCACCGCAGCGAGGGCTAAAAGTTCGAGCGAAATTTTCACCCAGCCGGTATAGCGCGACACGTCGGGCATCAAACCCGAGGCCTCGGCATACTTGCCGAAGCGGTTGAGCTTGCGCTTGCGCGACAGCCGGGCCATCACATAAAGCAGGCCTATGAGGGGAACTGCGATAAGCAGATATAGATATTGGGGATTGGCGAAACTCATTCTTATATATCGGTTAAGGAGGTTGGATCACATATTGAGGGAAAAAGATTTCCTTTCTATGGGGCTCAGGGCATAGATCTCAGCACACTGTTTCTCAATATCAGTTCGAGAGCCAGCAGGAGCAGGGCGAGAAGTGCCCACGGCAGATAGTTGTCTTCGGTGTGGGTGAAGTTTCTCACGTCGATGGCGGTTTTTTCGAGCGAATCAATTTCGCTGAATATTTCGTTGAGCACCGTGTTGTCGGTTGCGCGGAAATATTTGCCGCCGGTGGCCGAGGCTATGTTGCGCAGGGTGGCTTCGTCGATCACCACGGGCATACGCACATATTCTATGCGGCCAAACTCGTTTTCGGTCGGGAAGGGGGCGTCGCCGTTGGTGCCGATGCCTATGGTGTAGACCTTAATGCCATATTTGCGGGCTATGTCGGCGGCGGTCTGGGGCGCCACCACTCCGGCGTTGTTCGAGCCGTCGGTTATCAGGATGATGCTCTTCGACTTGGCCTTGCCGTCCTTGATGCGGTTGATCGAAGTTGCCAGACCGTCGCCTATGGCGGTGTTGTCTTCGAGCATACCCATCTTGATGTCGTTGATATAGTTGACGAGCATGGCGCGGTCGGTGGTCATAGGCACTGCCGTGAAGCTCTCGCCGGCAAATATCACTATGCCGATATTATCGTCGGGTCGGCCGGCCACAAACTTGGCGGCCACCTCTTTGGCGGCTTCAAAGCGGTCGGGCTTGAAGTCGCGGGCCAACATCGACGAGCTTATGTCGAGGGCTATCACGATGTCGGTGCCTTCGGTCGACGAAGTGCTCCAGCGGTCGCGTATCTGCGGCCTCGCAAGCACCACTATCAGCGCGGCTATTGCGAGAAGTCTCACAAAAAACATGGCGTGGAGCAGCAGGGCCCTGACACTCACGCCGGTTTTGGCAAAGGGGGCGAGAGTCGACATGGCCACTGAGGCGTGGAGACGGCCGCGTTTCCACACATACCATGCTATATAAGGAAGGAGAATCAGTAATCCCCACAGATATTCGGGATGGGCAAACATCATGGCTTGGCAATATTAAGAGGGGTTTCGGGTGGGTTGACCGTCGGCGCTGTCGGCCTCGGGCTTGACTTCGGGCTCGGGCTGAGGCTTGGTCTCGTCAACAAATTTTATGGCTGAGCGCATCACGGCGGCATTGTCGTCGGGCAGCGGGCGCACTTTGGCAAATTTCACGAAGTCGGCCATCTCGAGCACCGAGTTGAGCATCTTGCCGCTCAGGCGGGTGGCCTCGTTATGCTGCAGGGCATGGCGTATCTGGGTGGAGGTCATCTCCATGGCAGAGATACCGAAGCGGCGGTCGAGATACACACGCAGAATGTCGGTGAGGCGGGTGTAGTAGGCTTTCTCCTCGCCGCGCTCACAGAGGCCCTCGGTGCGGAGCTCCTCAAGCATACGCATAGCCATTTCGTAGGGAGGCTCCTGTTTCTCAACCTTGACGGCTGCAGGCTCACCCTTCTTGCGGTGTGTCACAAGCCACCATATTCCGAAGCCGGCGACTGCGAGTATGAGCAGAATCCACCAGCCGTAGTCGGCAAACCAGTCGGGCACATAGTCGAAAATCTGACGCTTGGGCGACAGCACGTCGGCATAGTCATGAATCGACTTGAGGGTGTCGACATCACAGGGCAACACCTTCAATACCGGGCGGTTGGAGGCAAAGGTGTCGCCACCCACTATACACATCACCGGCGGGAGGGTATAGACTCCGCTGTCGAACGACTGCACTATTATGTCGGCCAACATCTGACGGCGACCGTTGCCGAGATCGGTGATTTTCTGAGCGCCTACCTTTGAGATTTCCACATCCTGCCATATCGAGTCGGGCAGAAGCAGGGGCACACTGTCGGGCAACTCACCTATAATTTCGAGGTGGAGGGTGGTCTGACGGCCCATTTCCATAACGGTAGAGTCGAGCTCGGCTTTCATGATGAGCTGCCCGGGCCGCTGGGCCGACAGGCTTAAGGCCGAGAGCCCCGCGAATGCTATCAGGGCATATATGATTTTTCTGACGGTCATATCTTTAGGGTGAGGGGGAGTTTATCTTGTGCCGCGACGGCGAAAGAGGTTCATCAATGCCGAGACATAATCCTCGTCGGTGGCTATCGAGGCGAGGTCTACGCGGGCGCGCCGCAAATCGTTCATCATCAGCTGCTGGCGGTCATACCACCATTTCTGATAGGCCTTGCGCGTTTTCTTCGACGAGGTGTCGATCCACCTTTCGGCGCCGGTCTCGAGGTCGGTGACCTGCATTAGGCCCACGTCGGGCAGCGAGGCGTCGCGCTTGTCGTAGACCTGCACGGCAATCACGTCGTGGCGGTTGCGGGCCACGGCGAGCGCCTTGCTGTAGTCGTGTGAGTCGATAAAGTCGGAGATGAGAAAGGTGGTGGCGCGTTTCTTGAGCGCGTCGGTGAAATAGCGCAACACTGTCGATATGTCGGTGAGCTTATGCTCCGGCTCGAAGTCGATAAGCTCGCGTATTATAAAGAGAATGTGTTTGCGGCCCTTCTTGGGAGGAATGAATTTCTCCACCTTGTCAGAGAAAAATATCACTCCGATCTTATCATTGTTCTGAATGGCTGAAAAAGCTATCGTGGCGGCAATCTCGGCCATCACCTCGCGCTTCTGCGCGCCCTCGGCGCCAAACATGCGCGAGCCGCTCACATCAACGAGCAGCATCACGGTGAGTTCGCGTTCCTCCTCATAGACCTTCACGAAGGGTTTGTTGTGGCGCGCGGTGACATTCCAGTCAATGTCGCGGATATCGTCACCATATTGATATTCGCGCACTTCTGAAAATGTCATGCCGCGACCCTTGAAGGCCGTGTGATATTCGCCCGCAAAGATGTTTTGCGAGAGGCCTCGGGTCTTGATTTCGATTTTTCTGACTTTCTTAAGGAGTTCGTTGGCTTCCATATAGGCAGGATCGGGCCACGCTCACCGGAGCGGCCGCAGTAGTGGAGTGTTGATGATTTAGGATTGTAGCTGAAATTCCCGTGAGGGGAGGGCGGGAGAGGTTGATCAGGGCACCTCTACCTTGTCGAGAATCTCCGACACAACTTCGTCGGTGGTGATGTTGTGGGCTTCGGCCTCATAGGTCAGGCCGATACGGTGGCGGAGCACATCGTGGGCCACGGCTCTCACATCTTCAGGCACCACATAGCCTCTCTGGTGGAGGAAGGCATAGGCGCGGGCGGCGCGGGCCAGTGAGATCGACGCACGGGGTGAGGCGCCGAAGGCTACCAGCTCCTTGAGGTCGTTGAGCGAATAGTCTGACGGGTAGCGGGTTGCGAAGACGATATCCACGATATAGCGCTCGATCTTCTCGTCGAGATAGATCTGCTTGACAATCTTCTGAGCCTCGAGGATTTCTTCGGGGCGGAGCAGTGATTTGACTGTGGCGGGGGTGGGGGCTATGTTGCGGCGTATGATGGCGCGCTCCTCATCCTTCGAGGGATAGCCGATCACAACCTTGAGCAGGAAACGGTCAACCTGCGCCTCGGGAAGGGGATATGTGCCCTCCTGCTCGATGGGGTTTTGGGTAGCCATCACGAGGAAAGGCTCGGGAAGGGTGAAGGTGTGGTCGCCGATGGTCACCTGACGCTCCTGCATGGCTTCGAGCAATGCGCTCTGCACCTTGGCGGGAGCACGGTTGATTTCGTCGGCCAGCACGAAGTTGGCGAAGATGGGGCCTTTCTTTATCTGAAACTGCTCGTTCTTGACGCTATAGACCATTGTGCCGGTCACGTCGGCCGGAAGGAGGTCGGGGGTAAACTGAATACGGTTGTATTTAGCGTCGATAACTTCCGCAAGGGTCTTGATTGCTAATGTCTTTGCCAGACCGGGAACACCCTCAAGCAATACATGGCCATTGGCCAGCAGAGCTATCAGCAAGGAGTCGATAAGGTGTTTCTGTCCAACGATTGTCTGGTCCATGCCTTTGGTGACCAGCTGCACAAAATCGTTTTTCGAGGCCACGAGGTCGTTGAGCTCTCTGATGTTAACGTTTTCGCTCATATAAGAGTATAATGTATATATAATGGTGATAATCGAATGATAAGGGCCCGTTTCGGGGTGTCGGAGGAATGTATCTCCCCGAAACTGCACACAAAATTATATAATTACAACAACATTGTGGTGAAAATCGACTGTTAAATTTAGCTATTTTAGTTAAAAAAGTTTGATAGCCGCCGATTATTCACCTCTGACACTGAAGATTCAGTTAATCATGCTTCGGCGAAAGGCGCGGGGTGTCATGCCGGTGAGGCGGGTGAAATATTTGGTGAATGTCGAGGCGTCGGGAAAGTTGAGCGACGCGGCAACCTGCTTGATATTGGCCTGTTGATTGAGCAGCAGGGTCTTGGCTTCACCAACCACCACGGTTTCGATCCATTCGGAGGGACCGGCGCCCGAAATCTGACTCACCACCGTTGAAAAATATTTGAGGCTCAGCCCCGAACGCATGGCATAGAACTTCACATGCCGCTGCCGGCGGAAGTTGGCGTAGAGGTCTAACATAAAGTTCTGAAACACCAGATCATGATGGTTGGAGGGCAACATTTCGAGCTGAGTGTTGGCAAAGTAGAGCTTCAACACCTGGGCGATGATGAGCCTCGTGCGCACCTCTACTATCTCCTGATTGATGAGGGCGCAGGGATTGTCACTCCGATCGGCTTCGTTTTCGGCGAACGCCTGGACATATTCCTCGACCGACGACTTGATGGCCTGAAACTCCGTGGTGTCGGCACACAGCACCGGGTGCCGGCGTATGGCGAGAATGTTGCTCGTCGACACGGTATAGTTGATTATCGACAGCACATTTTCAAGCATGGTGATTATGCCTATCACCTCGCTCGCCCTCCTCACTCTCACGATGTGGATATCCACAAAGGGAAGGCACACCACCATAGTGTTGTTGGTGATGCGGAATTCACTGTTCATTATCCTGACATCAAAATCCCCGTCGATACACAGCGCAAAGCCACACCGGCCGGTCATATCGAAAACACGGTTTTCATATTTATCGGGGGTGATGAGTTCGGTGTGTATGTAGAGTGGTGTCTGCATGATTTGGTCGCGGATTATAACAGGAATACAAAGTAACTATATTCACACAAGATTAAAAAGCAAATCAATGGATAATCGAACCATTTGACAAGTCTTTCAATAAAAATGCCATTTGCTCACCTCGGTTATAAAACTACCTTTGCAGCCGAAATTACCCAACATGTCAACAAATCAATAACAATACACAATCATGAAACTATTTACTGTAGGTCAGGCTCTATGCCTGATGATGATATTACCGGCGCTCGCGGCCTGTAACCGCAGCTCTGACAACAAGCCCGTGGAACGCGACCCCGTGAGAGTCAAGACCCTCACCGTGGGCGACAGCGGAATCGAAAACAGCCGCACATATTCAGGCACCGTAGAGGAAGACAATGCCACCGTGGTGAGCTTCTCGGCTGCCGGAACCATCAGGAGCCTCAACATCTCGGAGGGAGATAAGGTGGCTAAAGGTCAGCTGATAGGCACCCTCGACGACGGAACCCTCAAAAACGCCTATGAGATAGCCCTCGCCACCTTAGACCAGGCCCGCGATGCCTACAACCGCCTCAAGCTGCTCCATGACTCAAACTCTTTGGCCGACATAAAGTGGGTGGAGATGGAGAGCAAGCTCCGTCAGGCCGAAAGCGCCGCCGAGATGGCGCGCATAGCCCTCGACGACGCCAAGCTCCGTTCGCCCGTGGCGGGAGTGGTGTCGGAGAAGATAGCATCGGTAGGCCAGACCGTTGCCCCCGGAGTGCCTGTGGTCAAGATTGTCGGCATCAGAAATGTGAAGGTGAGCATCTCGCTGCCCGAAAGCGAGATTTCGCTCTATCCCGCCGGAACCACCGCTACCATCACCTCGGCAGGGTCGGCAGGCGAGACCTATCAGGGTGTGCTGGTAGAGAAGGGTGTGTCGGCCAATCCCTTGTCGAGAACCTATGCCGCCAAGTTTCAGGTCGACAATTCCGCAGGTAAACTGCTGCCCGGCATGATATGCGATCTCACCGTGAGCTGCGGCTCCGACCCCGCAGGGATAGTTCTGCCGGTGTCATCGGTGTTGCTATCGGCCGACAACAGCAATTTCGTGTGGATTGACTCATGCTCCACCGCCCGCCGCCGCACTGTTGTGGCCGGCGCCATGCTTCCCGAAGGGATAGTGATAGAGTCGGGCCTGAATGTCGGCGACAAGGTAATTGTTTCAGGCATGGATAAGGTGTCGACCGGCACAAAGGTTGAATCGGTGAAATAATCCCTCGGCGCTATGGATTCAAACAACAATACTCAGGGAGGACTGCTGTCGAAACTTCCTCCCGTCAAGAATTCCCCGCTTGTGGCATGGGGTGTGAAATATGCCAATGTGGTGGTGCTGATGGTGTGTATGCTGGTTGCTTTCGGCATATACTCGCTCCAGACCATGGACAAGAACGAATTTCCCAACTTCACTATCCGTGAGGGTGTGCTGGTGGCTGTCTATCCCGGAGCGACCTCGCTCGAGATGGAGCAGCAGGTCATGAAGCCGTTGGAGGATTATGTGTTCGGATTTAAGGAGGTCAACAAGGTAAAGACCGAGTCGAACGCCACCAACGGAATGGTGATGATATTCGTGGAGCTCGACGACGACATTACCGATACCGACAGCTTCTGGAACACCTTTAGCCGCGAACTCGCAAGCGTGAAGCAGCAGCTGCCCCCCGGAGTGCTCGCCGTTGAGGTGATTTCAAACTTCGGCGACACCTCCTCACTGCTCATCACCATGGAGAGCGAGGATAAGACCTACCGTGAGCTCGGCGACTATATGGATAAGCTCAAAGACCGTCTGCGCACTGTTGAGAGCGTGGGCACCATGAGTGTCTCCGGCACTCAGCATGAGCAGATTTCAATCAATGTCGACCCCGCCCGGCTGTCACACTACGGTGTGTCGGAAAAGACTCTCGCCGCAGCGCTTTTCTCAAAGGGATTCCAGACCACCGGCGGAGAGATAAGAGCCGACTCCTACACCTCTCCCATCTATATCGACAACCCTCTCAACTCGGTGGCCGACATCGCCGACCAGATAGTTATGTCAACTCCCGGGGGTGAGGTGGTGCGCCTCAAGGATATAGCCGAGGTGAAGCGCGAATATCCCGAGCCCACATCGTTTATCACCAACAACGGCCGCAAGTGTATTCTCCTGTCGGTCGAGATGAAAAACGGCAACAACATCGTGGAGATGGGCCGCAAGGTTGAGAAACAGCTCAAGGCTTTTGAGGCCGAGCTTCCCGAAGATGTGACAATATTCCGCATCACCAACCAGCCGCAGGTGGTCAACAGCAGCGTGATGGACTTTCTCCGCGAACTGCTCATCGCCGTCATCGCCGTGATAGTGGTGATAGTGCTTCTCCTGCCGATAAGGGTTGCCCTGATTGCCGCCGCCACAATTCCCATCACCATCTTCATATCGCTGGGATTGTTTAATGTGTTTGGTATAGAGCTCAACACCGTTACCTTTGCCTGTCTCATCGTGTCGCTCGGCATGATTGTCGACAACTCGGTGGTGATAATCGACGACTATGTGGAGCTGATAGGTGAGGGCATGGACCGCAAGGAGGCCACCATACGCTCCGCCTCCGAGTTCCTTAAATCGATCTTCTCGGCCACTCTCGCCATCTCGATTACCTTCTTCCCGTTCCTCTTCACGATGACCGGCATGTTCCACGACTTCCTGCTCGATTTTCCGTGGGCCATCACACTGATTCTCATGGGCTCGCTACTCATAGCCGAGCTGCTCGTGCCTTTCCTGCAATATAAGTTCATCAAGCCGGCCAAGGTGGCTGCCCTCGACGGCGCCGCGCCTGCCGACGGCAAAAAGCATTTCTCGCTGCTGCTCGTTCTTCAGTCGGCCTACAATAAGATTATCGCCGTTTGCTTCAATCACCCGTGGGCCACACTGGTTATCGCCGTGGTTATGACCGTGGTGGGCGGATGGCTGCTCATGCAGCGCCCCATGCAGCTCATGCCTATAGCCGAGCGCAACCAGTTTGCCGTTGAAATCTATCTCCCTACCGGCACACCGCTGGCCAAGACCAATATCGTGGCCGACTCGCTCGCCGAAATCCTGCGCAAGGATGACAGGGTGGTGTCGGTGGCCAATTTCCACGGCTGCTCATCCCCCCGCTTCCAGACCACCTATGCCCCTCAGGTGGGTGGCCCCAACTTCGCCCAGTTTATCGTCAACACCGTGAGCAACGAGGCTACCATCGAGGTGCTCAATGAATACACGGCCAAATATCGCGACTATTTCCCCGAGGCAAGAGTGAGGTTCAAGCAGCTGTCTTATTCCAACGCCGCCTATCCTGTTCAGGTGCGCATCAAGGGCTCCGACTATGCCGACCTGCAGAAGGTTAACGACACTGTCTTGGCTATCATGCGCACCTTCCCCGAGATTAACCTCGAGAGCAGCAGCCTCAACTCTCCGCTGGTGGCCGCTCAGGTGTCGCCCGATTTCACCACCATGTCGCGCCTCGGACTGAGCGACCTCATGCTTGAGGCCAACCTCGCCATGAGATATACCTCGGCGGGACTGCCGGTGGCAACCGTGTGGGACGGCACCTATGCCACCCCTGTGGTGCTCCGCACACCCACCTCCGAAAGCTCCGACGTGGCCGACCTCCGCGACGAGCCGATACCGGTGATGGGAGTGGCTACCGCCCCTCTGCGCCAGATAGCCGAGGTGAAACCCTCGTGGCATTACGGTCAGCTTTCCCACCGCAACGGTATGCCGTGTGTCACCATCAACTCGGAGGTTGAGCGCGGCGCCTTTGCCATATCGCTCACCCAGGAGCTTAAGAAGAAACTCGACAAACTGCCTCTGCCCGAGGGTGTGACAATCGAATATGGCGGCGACTACAGCCAGTCGGAGGAGATGTGGCCCCCCATCATCTCGGCCCTGCTGATGGCTGTGGTGATTATCTTCTTCATTCTCCTTGCCCACTATAAGAATGTGGCCACCTCGTCGCTCCTGCTGCTCTGCATGGTGCTCTGTATTCCCGGCGCGGGCATCGGCCTGGCCATTCAGGGCGAGGTGCTCTCGCTCACCTGCACCCTCGGCTTCATCTCGCTGATGGGTATTCTGGTGAGAAACGTGATTATCATGATCGACTATGCCGAGGAGCTGCAGCGCTCGGAGGGTATGACGGTCAAGGAGGCTATATTCCACAGCGCCGAGCGCCGTATGCGCCCCATCTTCCTCACTTCGGCCGCCGCCTCGATGGGCGTGTTGCCGATGGTGCTGTCAGGCTCACCCCTCTGGAGGCCGATGGGCACCGTGATTTTCTGGGGCACCATCATCACTTTCTTCTTTATCGTCACTGTTATCCCGGTGCTCTACTGGAAGGTTATGAACCGTCAATCAACCAAAACGAACTCAATATGATTAAAAAGATAATATCGGTTTTTCTCTTTTCGGGTCTCCTGATTTCGCTTTGCGCCTCGGCTCAGCCGCTCACTCTCGACGAGTGTGTGGAGATGGCGCTGGAGAATAACGCCCGTATGCGCACGGCCAAATATAACCTTATGGCCTCGCATGAAACCTCGCGCGAGATGTTCACCAAATATTTCCCCTCGGTGAGCCTCAGCGGCGCCCTCTTTACCGCCAACCACGGCATGCTGCAACACAGTTTCGAGCTTCCGCTCTCAATGCTGGGCATGGGGCTGCAGGATATGGATTTCAACCTGAGTCTGCTTAAGAAGGGCTCGGTGGCGGGCATCAACCTGATTCAGCCGGTGTTTATGGGCGGGCGCATCGTCAATGCCAACCGGCTCGCTCATGTGGGCGAGGAGGTAAGCCGCCTGCAATACCGGCAAACCACCGATGATGTGCGCCGCGATGTGGAGCAATACTACTGGCAGCTCGTCACCCTGCGCTCAAAGCGCGAGACTCTCGACAATGTGATCGCCATGCTCGACACCCTCACCTCTCAGGTTGACAACTATGTCAAGGCGGGTCTCACCACCACCAACGACCTGCTCGAAGTGAAGCTCAAGCGCAACGAGATGCTTTCGGCGCGCAATGAGCTCGACAACGGCATCAACGTTATCCGCATGTTGCTCTCCCAATACATAGGCCGCGGAGTGTCGGGCGACGTGGAGGTGGCCGCCGAGATTCCCTTCGGCACCATCGAGCCGTTTCCTCAGGATATTTTCATCAACCCCGACGAGTGTCTGTCGGAGACCGTGGGCTTCGGCTTGCTTTCAGGCAATGTCAGGGCCAAGGAGCTGGAGCAGAAGATTGCCTTGGGCAACAATCTGCCCGTGGTGGCTGCCGGCGCGAGCTATAACTACGAGCACCTTCTGGAGCAGGGCCACACCTTTGCAAATGTCTATGTCACGGTGAGCATTCCACTCACCGAATGGTGGGGCGGCTCAAGCAACATGAAGAAGAAGCGCCTCGAAACCCGCATGGCGCGCACTCAGCTCGAAGATAACTCCGAGCTGTTGAAGATTGCGATGGTCAACGCGTGGAACGACCTCTCCACAGCCTATTCGCAGATCGAGATAGCCAACGAGTCGATAGCCCAGTCGGAGGAAAACCTGCGCCTCAACAACAATTTCTATAAGGCGGGCACCGTGACGGTGACCGACCTTCTCAACGCGCAGACCCTCTACCGTCAGGCCAAAGACAAGTTTGTGGAATCATATGGCAACTTCAAGCTGAAGAAACTGGCCTACCTTCAGGCTACCGGCCGCTGACAGCCGGCGGTTGAGGCTCTTGACAGTTAGTGGTTCTTAAGAAAAAAATCACTAAATTTGCAGTCTCTTTCGGCTTTGAGGCCGAGAAGCATGATTCAAGAGCCCGATTATGAAGATAGGCAATATAGATTTAGGCGAGCGCCCGGTGATGTTGGCTCCGATGGAGGATGTCACCGACGCCTCGTTTCGCTTGATTTGCAAGGAGCAGGGAGCCGACATGACATATAGCGAGTTTGTGTCGGCCGACGCCCTGATACGCAACATCGCCGCCACTACCCGCAAGCTCGAGATCGCTCCCGCCGAGCGCCCCACCGCCATTCAGATCTACGGGCGCGATGTCGACTCGATGGTCGAGGCGGCAAAGATTGTCGAGGCTGCAGGGCCCGATATTCTCGACCTCAATTTCGGCTGCCCCGTCAAGAAGGTGGCCGGCAAGGGGGGCGGCGCCGGCATGTTGCGCAATATCCCCCTCATGCTCGAAATCACCGCGGCGGTGGTCAAGGCGGTCAACCTGCCCGTCACCGTCAAGACCCGTCTCGGCTGGGATCATGAGTCGAAGGTGATAGTCACCCTCGCCGAGCAGCTGCAGGATTGCGGCATTCAGGCGCTCACCGTGCATGGCCGCACCCGCTCGCAGATGTATACCGGCGAAGCCGACTGGGAGATGATAGCGAGGGTTAAGGAAAATCCGCGCCTCACCATTCCGCTCATCGGCAACGGCGACATCACCACTCCTGAGCGCGCCCGCGAGGCTTTCGACCGCTATGGCGTTGACGGAGTGATGGTAGGACGCGCTTCGATAGGCGCGCCGTGGATATTCCGCGACATAAAGCGCCTCCTCACCGGCGACAGCGACCGCTATGGCGAGCTCACGGTGGCCGACAAGTTTGACCTTCTGCGCCGTCAGGTGTCGGAAAACATCAGCCGCATAGATGATTACCGGGGCATTCTTCACACCCGCCGTCACCTTGCCGCCTCGCCGCTATTCAAGGGCATTCCCCATTTCCGCGATGTGAGAATCGCCATGCTCCGCGCCGAGACTCCGGAGGAGCTTTTCGGGATTCTCGACCATGTGGAGCACAATATATTCACCAATTTAACCGGTCTTATCTCAAAGTGACACTCTCAAAAGTTTTTTCGCTCACAAGAGCGGCTGCCTTAGTGCTCGTGGCCGTTGCGTCGGTTGAGGCCCTCAATGCCTCACGTCCCGGCGATGCCACCACATATACCCTCAACGTTTCTGACTTCACCGAGCTGAAGGTCACCGACAATATCTCGGTAGTTCACCGCACCGTGCCCGACTCGGTGGGGCTCGCCGTGTTCAGGGCCGACCCCGATCAGGCTGCCGCGATATTGTTTGAACCCGGAGGAGCCAAGCTCACCATTCAGAAAGACTCCGAAAGCACTGTTGCCGAGCTCCCTGTGGTGACGGTCTACTCAACTTTTCTCTCGAAGGTAGAGAACAGCGGCACCGGCACAGTGAGGGTTGAGTCGCCCGCGTCGGGAGCCAAGTTCTCGGCCACGGTGATAGGCAACGGCAGCCTGATTGTCAACAACCTCGACCATGTGAATGTCGACGCCAATATCAAGACCGGCAAGGGGCGCCTGATTGTCAACGGCAAATGCACCAACGCCCGCTTTGTCAACGCCGGCACCGGTCAGATTCAGGCCGACGGTCTGGAGGCTGATATGGTGAAATGCAGCCTGTGGGGCACCGGCTCGGTGGGTTGTGTAGCGCGCCGCAAGCTCAATCTTGGCGGCGCCGGCACCGGCACTGTCTACTATATCGGTGAGCCTGAAATCAAAAACCACTCCATAGGGGTCAAGTCAGAGCCGCTCAACAAGTAATTCCTCCCCCTCCCTATATGTCAGCCGAGCCGACCGCTCATAGACAATCTGTTAAGCACACTGTTGCCCGTGCCCTTAAATGGAACATGGTCGACAAGGTGTCTCAGCAGCTGCTCTATCTCGTCACCGGCATTGTGCTGGCGCGCGTGCTGCCCCAACATGACTTCGGCCTTGTCGGCGCTGTGATGGTGTTTCAGTCGTTTGCAACCCTGTTTGTCGACAGCGGTTTCTCCTACGCCCTGATTCAGCGCAAGAATCCTACCCAGACCGACTATAGCACCGTGTTTTGGTTTAACCTCACCATGGCGCTGTCGCTCTATCTCATACTGTTTCTCTGCGCGCCTCTGATAGCCCGCTGCTATGACGGCGACCCTATTATCATCCCCCTGTCGAGGGTGCTGTTTCTCACGTTTATCATCAACGCCACCTCGATTGTGCAGATCAACCGCAGGGTCAAGAACATGGATGTCAAGATCGTGGCGGCGGCCAACTCGGCGGGAGTGTTTTCGGGCGCGGTGGCAGGCATCACGCTGGCTCTCACCGGCTTCGGGGTGTGGGCGCTTGTGGCTCAGGCTATTGTTCTCGCCTCGGTCAAATCGTTGGTGATGTGGGTGTTCACTCCGTGGCGCCCCTCGGCGGAATTTTCGTGGAGCTCGCTCCGCTCCATCTTCAAGGTGGGCATGGGAGTGATGGGCAGCGCAACGCTCAATGTTATTTTTCAGAACATCTATACCTTTATCATCGGCAACCGCAAAGGTATTCTCTCCCTCTCCTACTATTATCAGGCGGATAAATGGAGCCTGATGGGCATATCGTCGCTGTCGGGCATGTTGAACACCACCTTCCTCCCCGTCATGTCGAAATATCAGGACGACAAGAAGGAATTTGCAGCTGTGGGCTCCAAGTTCCACCGCCTCTCGGCCTATCTCACCTTTCCCGCCATGGGTATGCTCATGATGATGGCCGCCCCGATATTCCATGCGCTCTTCAACAACAAGTGGGACCTCTCGATAGCCATATTCCAGATGCTCCTTGCCCGCGGCATCTTCACCATCCTCACCTCGGTCTACAACAACTATATCATCGCCTTGGGCAAAGCGCGGCTGATGTTCTACGCCGAGCTGTTGCGCGACGGCGTGGCCCTCATCGCCATCTTCATCACCCTGCCGATGATGATGCTCACCCTGCCGGGCGACTTCATGTATGGCGTGAGGATATTTGTGGTGGGGCAGATAGCCGCCTCGTTTGTGACATGGATCGTCACCCTCTTTATCATAGCCCGCCAGTCGCAGCGCCCCTGGTGGCAATATCTCGCCGACCTGCTGCCCTACCTCGTCGAGACCCTCGTGGCCATGCTGCCTATGTGGCTGCTCATGGGCGTGATCGCCAACCCGTGGCTCCTCGCCGCTGCCCAATTGGCCGCCGGCCTCGCAGTCTATGTCGGCCTCAACTGGCTCCTCCGCTCCAAAGTCCAATCCGACGCCCTCACCTTCCTCTTCCACCGCTCCGCCCCCTAACCCCCAGTCCGCGGGGGGAGTGATTCTAAAAGACATCCTTTTTGAGTTATCCTCGTTATGTGAGATATAACTTTTTCAGACGAAATTGATTTATTGACGGTAAAACGTGTATAAAAGTAGAATTAAGACTCCATTGCGTTTAGGATCTGTTTGCCTTTTTCCGACAACCCATATCGTTGATTAGGAGATTTAGGACTTCCTTCATTTTCCAATGCTACCAAACCTTTCTCAATGGCCGGAGAAAGATAGTTTATCCAAAATGAGCCTTTTGATTTATACCCCATCTTATCTCGCAACTCCTGAGCCGTCTGCCATTTCTCACCTAAAGCGAGTAATAACTTCCTTAAGGGAACAGAAATACCTTGCAGCTGTTCTACAGCTGTTCTATTACTGTTCTCTAACTGTTCTCTAACTGTTCTATTACTGTTCTCTAACTGTTCTTTAGCTGTTCTATTACTGTTCTCTAACTGTTCTCTAACTGTTCTATTACTGTTCTCCTTCTGATGTTCAACTGGTGTTCTCTCTTCATTTTTAGGACGAGCGAATACCAATACGCTCTTTAATAAAGTAAAAACATCCTCTTGTATTAATAAAGTAAAAACATCCTCTTGTAATCTATTTCTTAGATAACAAAAGGATGTAGATTAAAGACAAGGGTTTAAGGAGCCGTTTGAAAGATGTTATTGATTTGGGTATTTCCAATATCTTTGAACATTGTAAAGTTTGTTAGAAACATCATAGTCTGAGTTCCTGATGGCTAGATCAAGATAGCGTTCGCCATCTTTACGGGAGCGTTTACATCCTCGCCCATAATAGGTCATAAGAGCTAATCGGTAGTAAGAATCACCATCTGTTCTATCTAAATCAACAATTTTAAGTAAAACCTCATATGCTTTTTTATAGTTTTTTTCCATATAGTATTTAGCTGCTTCAACTCGCAATGCGTCTGGATTGATCGTCGAAATACCATTTCCATTCACTACTAACATTATTTTGTTATATGCGACATGAGTATATACAGTGTCCATAAATGTTTTAGAAATCTGTCCTATCGAGTAGGTCTTTTGAACGATCGTCTCCACATAGGCTTTCTGAGTTGTCATTTTTCCATTTGAGAAATTCGGTAGAGAGCCTACCTCTCGGCTATAGGTACTAACTGAGACATTTGGCTCTAGTCTTTTCTCAGGATACATGTATGAACTTAATTTATTAACATAGTTATTTGATGTTAGTATGGTTATTTGGTTAACAGAATTGGTTTTGTCATTTTCAAAGAATCTAAAATCGTTGGGCATATTGATTCCGCTATTTTCTTTGCCATAGAAGCAATTGCGCATTTCCATTTCTATCTGACCCAAAGTGGATGAATTACTAGCTGAATACATAGCTGTTATGCCATTATAAAAAATAGAAACAGCCGTAGGTACTGTAGTGGTCTGAGCGTTAGCTCCTAAAAATGTAAATAAAGCAGAAAATAGAAGATTATTTTTCAATAAACTGCTTATAACTTTTCGTCCCATGGGCAAATAGTATATGTGATGCCAAAAGTAAATGACTTAAGCGAAATGGTTGTAGATGAGTAACGGGTACTTTTTACAGGATTACCGTGCAGAATCTCAGCAAAAATACCAAAACCTTGTAGCCAGGAAGCGCCTGCAAAACGTAGGGAATAATGACTGGAAAAATTATTCTTATAAACCTCAGAGGCTTTATCTCCCCATGCACCACAATTACCGAATGGAATATTATACTTTATTTGACATTCTAATATTATGCGGCTGCTCGATTCCATGCTTCCAAGAGAGAGCAATAAGCCTGTACCCGGTTGCAATCGTTGATACTTAACGCTATATATATCGTCAATATATTTCCATTTGAATCGATTATATTTACCTCCAATGGAAGCAAATACACCCCAGTTGAACCATGAGAAATTAAAACTTTGATATCCAAGTTTAATGCCTAATGAAGTGTCGGCAAATAAATCACGAGCTAAAAGACCTGCAATGTTATAACTTCCGGCATGTTGAGTATGCCAGTCTGTGGTGACACTATTATAAGTGTAACCAAAAGACGTGTCAAGTAGCCGATCTTGACTTAGTTTGTTTAATCCCGCAGAAAGAAGATTAGAGGCTGCAAATGAGTACAAATTCCCACTTGTAAGATCAATTCTATGATAGAAATTTGGGGATATGGCGTAAAGATTACTTATAGGGGAAAGGGAAAATACTATGATAATAGCTAACCTTAAGAGATGTTTCATTCGATAAATAATTTATTTAGATATTCTAATTTGTTGAACTCTCCGGCCTCCTCAATTGACTGGATTAGCCAACCTGTATTAATTGAATTTCTATTTACTCTTGAAATAGTAAATATAAATCCCGGTACATTTAGTACATGAATTTTCTGATTACGGGGATAACGAAATTTCAGATTACCGGAATAGGCAAGTCCCATAAAAAAACTCAGTTGGTTAATAGCTGAATTTTCAGCACGAAGCGAGGTTATAAGGTGGGGGTTTGAATTAACCCAGTCCTCTAATGATGTGAAATTTAGTTCGTGATCTACCGGACTGAATGTTGCTAATTTATCGGAAATAAGATTCGCCTTTTCAAAGCCTTTTACGGCAACAATGCTCCATCTTGATTGACCACTATTAGTCTTCTCACGGGATAAAATTAGTGTAATATCAAGACGCTTTCCGTCAAGCTCAAATTCGCATAGAAGTTCAGACCATATATCACTGTGGTCTAGATCAAGGATTACATTATTTATTATCACTGAATCAATAAATTCTGATACTATATTCTTGTTGAGAGTAGACGGATTTTCTTCCGTCCCCCAGTTGAATAAAGTTGCTAAAGTATTTCGATGAGCTAATGAATCAAGAGCAACTTGTGGGTGATTCTCTTCTCCATTGAAACGCGCTATGAATTCATTTATACTTTTAACTGACGCAGCATTGATAACTTCAAGGTCGTCAGGTTGAATAGGCGACCTTGAAGAAGTAATAGCGTGTGATGAAGTAAATAATAAGCTCAATAGGCTTATAATTACAAACACTATATATCTCATTTTCATATCCGCTGAGTCGAGGTTACGGTAATATCTCCTAATTTTGCGTCAAACACAACATCCCCACCGCTATCAGGAATTTCAATAGCTGATATATAACATTTAATCTGTTTACCTGTACGGTCTTTGTATATAACTTTACCATCTTTAATGCCATAAAAATCCTGATAAAAATGAGCAACGCAAACGTAGTGGTCTCCTTCTTTTTGGATATTGTCCACTCTCACAGCGGCTGCTTTTTTTATTTGAATTTTGTTATAGCTCATTTCCGATCTTCGTTTATCTGGATTATACAATCTTCGGATGTAGTTACGAAGTAATTGTGAGTATGCCCCGCTACGGTTTACGCTGCTTGTCCACATTTGAACACCGTCTGAATGTACTCTACCAACAGAAAAATCCTCATAGTCATACGGCTGGCCTTTGCCGATAAATAAATTTAGAAGATTGTTTTGGTTCTCAACTCTCACCTCATGACTCATATTATTATCGACAATGCGAGTTAGGGCATCAACAAATTCGTCCACTTTTTGAACAACTCTTTGACGTACAATTTCCTTTTGTTCAGGAGTAAGTTCTATGTCTATAGGATTGGCTATCATGTTTAAACAGCCGGTATAAAACATAGTGAAAACTATTATAAATATCTTTTTCATAATTATGTCTTATTATTATTTTAATTCATGTACTTTAACGATGGTGTTTCCTTCAGAAAGAACCGACATTGCAGAAATATAATCTGACAGACAGATACGGCGTAAGAAGTCGACAGGGTCTTCATAGTCAACAGCCGTTTTCATATCGGCAGCTATAGTCACGATTTTTTTTCCAGCGAGGTACTTCCCTGCGACAGTGTTTATCATGCGTAGCCGTTGTTCTTGCGGAATACTTTTGTTAACTATTTGATTGAGCTCTGATTCCAGTGAATTAGGTCGTCTATCGTTATCTACACGAGGTCGAGGTTCTGCATTTGACAAATTTACTTTATAATATGGATTTTGACTCCATTTTTTGCCATACATATCCTGAATAGGGCAATTATCTGTCTCTTTTTTTACTTTAGATAAAAGAGCGTTCCAATCAGGAGTAACTTGTCCCTTACCAACTTCAACAAGAGAGTTTAGGAAAAAATTAGTAAAAATACCACCAATATCCGACCTACACCAAGAGTATTGACCTAATTCGCTTGAGGTAGCCATAACATTTCCTTTTGCAGAGAATAATTTCTTGAAGTTATTACCATTTATCCCGTCCATAGGGGTCGAACGCCCTTCGGATGCCCACATGGGTTTAATAGTTGTCTCTGATTGAATGACGTTACAACAGTTTGCCATAATAACCCGAAGTCTAGGATTTTTTCCCGAAATCCATTTGTCTAATAGTGCCATAGGAACCCAATTTGATTGGTTCTCAAAGCCTGTATTCATACAGAATTGAGGCCAGGGGTCACTACTGTTATTGTCGGCGTGAGATCCATGCCCTCCGTAATATGTAAAAATAACATCATCAGGCCCAACTTCCAACTCGTCAATTATGGCTTTCAAATTGGTACGTGAACAATTAGGGCCGTCAAGTTTAATGATATTGAACACGTATTCATCTTCTAGGGCTTTTTCCAATAAGGAAAAATGTCTTCCTAAATTAGCGTATTCTACACCCATACTTGCACCTATAGATTCGTCTATGGTGTTACAGAAAATTATAGCATGAAAAGTTTGAGCGTGTATTGCAAGACAAGATATGCATATAGCAAGAAAAGTGATATATTTTTTCATTTTACGGATCAGGTTTATTTAAATTTTGAAGGTAAAAAATTACGGCTGAATTTGTTAACTTGATTTGAGTTTCTGATGTTATATCGACAAATTTGTTTATCATCATACCTTATTCCCCATAAATAATCATCAGGAGAATACCATACTAAGGCTTTTCCATTTTTATTTACGAACTCAAAGGCAATAACCGGTCGGTGAGGTATCATTGGTTGAATAGAATCTATGGTGTAATTGCTACCATCTGATAAGAGGATGAAATCAATTACTGCAATCTGTTTTTTGTTAAGTTGACCTAGAATTGAGTCAACTACATAAAAAGGTTCTACGGCTATGTTGTCCCTGTTGGTAGAGTCTTTCACTGCAACAGAATAAGCTGTTACCTTCTTGGGGTTGAAAGTTATATCTGTTAGAGTACGGCCAAGAATAGAATAAGCTATAGAATCAGGATGAATCCACTCTGCGCAGATCGGAGCCTCTTTTGTGACAGTATTCTTTTTCCCCTTTTTAGAAGAGGTATTAGCACATGCCATCATTGAAAGTAATATTGTTAATATGCTAATTAGAATGGGATTAAATGCTTTATTGTTCATGAGTTGGTTAAATTAAAATTCAAGTTGGAAGCTTAATGATATTGAGTAATTTTTTGACTTAATATGTTCGTATGGCATTGTGCCGTCGGCAAGTTTGAAATCTCGACGAAGATAGTCATAATGAGGAAGCGAGACAGATAGCATAATATTATAACTTCTTTCTTCGTAGTCATCTATGATTCTTGCACCGATGCCATAGGAAGTTGCCATGCCATTACCAAACTGGCTCTTGTCGTTGTCGTAAGGCGCTTTCACATTAAACACATCGTTATATGTAGTTCCAAAATCTACAAATGGACTCCAATTGTGGTTTTCGAGCATACTGCGAAATGGCGTAAGCCTTATACCTACTCCAACATTCCATGCGTTAACTTTATATTTTTGTAAATAATCTAATGTGGGGTCAATATCTGCACGAAATTGACGATATTTATAGCCTCCTTTAACCCACATTCCAAAAATAGAATATTGAGGTTGATATGTTACTTGTGCACCAATACCAAAGTTGTTAAACATATCTTTGGCTTTAAAACCGAAAAATTTACCATTGTCTACTGTTATTTTTCGATTATCATCACTTGAGAAGTTAACCCAATCATAAGTAAGGCCACTGGAGCCACCTCCAATAACAGAGTTTAGCAATGCAACTGGAATTTGCATTGGGGTAAACCAAAAGTTTGAACCTTGCGAAGTAAAGCCGACAAAAAAGTCACTTGCTTGTGCGGGTAGTATAGAAAATACAAATACTACTAACGCAGTGAAAAAGCTTCTTAAGAGTTTTCTCATAATAGAACTGTTGATGTCGTATTCTCCCCAAAACGACGTGTTAGGTAAAAAAAAAGACGTGGGAGTTGTTACAGTTACCAACTCCAGTCATCAGGCCTTCGCATTGCCTACATCTCAAGAGTTGGCAACGACACAGCCCACATCTTGAGAGTATATCTATTCCTTGCGGTAGATAGCTCAAGAAGGACGAGTCGCTGCGGCATTTCTGTGAGATGTAGTCAAAGTTGCGAAGTTTGATGACACAGAGATGACGTAGTAAGACGTCTTATGAAAAAAATATGTCAGCAAATATAAAACTTGCCGTTTGCGTAATAGTCACTCTTGACTTATTAGCGCTGCAAAATTAGTTAATTCTTGTAATAAAAAAACAATTGCTGTGTAAATTTACATATTTTAACGATAAGTGGCGAGTGGAGTTTTTAATCAAACGAAGCAATTTTTAAAGTTCGGTAACTTATTCCATGTGAGAGGGGTTTGCTAATGTTGGGGATTTGTTCTACCTTTGCATTCAATTGCGCCAATTCCCAATTATGAATTGCTAATTGCCAATTACTAATTGCTAATTGAAAAGAAAGATGCAGCGAAAAATCATAACATATCTGTGGATAGTCTTTGCCGTGGCTATCGTTGCGGCGGGATGTTTCTTCATTCTCGTCTATAACGGTTTTATCGGTTATATGCCTCCTGTTGAGGAGCTTAAGAATCCCCACGACCGTTTTGCGTCGGTGATCTATTCGAGCGACGGCGAGGAGCTGGGCCGCTATTTCCGCAGCACCGGCAACCGCGTGTATGCCGACTTTGACGAGATTTCCGACAATGTGGTCAACGCCCTCGTGGCTACCGAAGACTCGCGATTCTTTGATCATTCGGGCATCGACGTCAAGGCTCTGGGCCGCGTGTTTTTCAAGACCATACTTTCAGGAAACAAGAATGCGGGCGGCGGCTCGACCATCACCCAGCAGCTTGCCAAGCAGCTCTATTCGCCCACTTCGTCGGGATTGCTCAACCGCGCCCTGCAGAAGCCTATCGAATGGATGATAGCCGTTAAGCTCGAAAGGTTTTATTCAAAAGACGAGATACTCAAGATGTATCTCAACCAGTTTGACTTTCTCTATAACGCCGTGGGCATCAAGTCGGCAGCAAGGGTATATTTCGGCAAGGACGCCCGAGACCTCTCGCTGCTTGAGGCCGCCACTCTGGTGGGAATGGTCAAAAATCCCTCCTATTATAACCCCGTGCGTCAGCCCGAGCGTACCCGTCAGCGCCGCAATGTGGTGCTCGACCAGATGGTCAAGGCGGGAATGCTCGACAAGAGCGAGGCGGAGCGCCTCAAGGAGGAGCCGATAAAGCTCGATTTCCACCGCGCCGACCACAAGGATGGCCCCGCCCCATATTTCCGCGAGGAGCTGCGCCGCATGCTCACCGCCAAGCAGCCCAAAAAGAGCGACTACCACAGCTGGGACTATCAGAAATATGTCGACGACTCGATAGAGTGGAAAAACAATCCTCTCTTTGGCTGGATAGAGAAAAATCCCAAGCCCGACGGCTCGAAATATGACATCTATACCGACGGCCTGAAGATCTACACCACCATCGACTCGCGTATGCAGAAATATGCCGAGGAGGCCGTGGTTGAGCATCTGTCGTCGTCGCTCCAGCCCGCTTTTTTCCGCGAGAAGCGCAACACCAAGTTTGCCCCCTATTCCACCAACCGCACCGAGGTGGCCGAGTCGACCGTAAAGTCGCTCATATCAAAGGCTATGCAGCAGACCGACCGCTACCGTGTGATGAAGAAAAACGGCTATTCACCCGCCGAGATCGAAAAATCGTTTAAGACCCCGGTGGAGATGAAGGTGTTTAGCTATGCCGGCACCGTCGACACCGTGATGACCCCGCTCGACTCGCTGCTCTATCACAAACATTTC
Source organism: uncultured Bacteroides sp. (assembly GCA_964384885.1). Lineage (GTDB taxonomy): Bacteria > Bacteroidota > Bacteroidia > Bacteroidales > Muribaculaceae > Paramuribaculum. The sequence goes on along the minus strand of CAYLMR010000003.1, from coordinate 20,317 downwards.
CTCCGCGCCGGCTTTATGGCCATGAATCCCATCAACGGCCATGTCAAGGCCTATGTGGGTGGCCCCGACTTCGAGCATTTCCAATATGATATGGTCTCGACCGGCCGCCGCCAGATAGGTTCTACCGTCAAGCCGTTCCTCTACACCTATGCCATGGAGGAGGGCTTCACCCCCTGCGACGAGTTTTCCAACACCCAGCCGGTGCTCTATGACGAGAGCGGCAACATGTGGGCGCCCCGCAACTCAAGCACTGCCCGAGTGGGTGAGATGGTCAACCTCCGCTGGGCCCTCACAAACTCAAACAACTGGATTTCGGCGCGCTTGATCAGCGAGCTGTCGCCCGGCGAACTTGCCCGCACCATGCACAATTTCGGCATCACCGCCCATCTCGACCCCGTGATGTCGCTCTGTCTCGGCCCGGCCGACGTGTCGGTCAAGGAGATGGTCACCGCCTACAGCGCCTTTGCCAACAAAGGTATGCGCACCGATCCGCTGTTTGTCACCGCCATTGCCGACTCAAACGGCAACATCATCTCGGAATTTTCGCCCCGCTCCACCGAGGTTATTTCCCAGCAGGCTTACTATAAGATGCTGTCAATGCTCCAGGATGTGGTGAACTATGGCACCGGCAACCGTATCCGCCGCGCGCCGTTTAACATCTCCGCTCCCACCGGCGGCAAAACCGGTACCACCAACTATAACGCCGACGGATGGTTTATGGCCTTTACCCCCGACCTCGTCACCGGCACATGGGTGGGTGGCGACGAACGCTACATCCACTTCAACGGCATGGCCCTCGGTCAGGGCGCCTCGATGGCCCTCCCGGTCTACGGTCGCTTTATGTCGAAGGTCTACGCCGACCGCTCGCTGCCCTATTCGCAGTCAACGGCCTTTGAAATGCCCGGAGGCATCAACCTTTGCGACAAGGAATATCTCGGCGAGCCGGTCAACCCCGACGACTCGGCCGACGAGGCCTCGATCGAAGGCGTTTTTGACTGACGAAATTGTCGATTTGTCGGTAGAATCGGCCTGTTTGTCGCTTTTTGGTAAAATATTTTGCGGCGAGATTGGGTCGGTTCGGGAAAAAGGTGTAAATTTGCATTGCATTAGTTTTAGTGCTGTTAAGTTAATAAAAAAAGGATTAAAATTACGAGATAAGCAAGCATTCGCATTCATTATTTTGAGAGATTAAAGAAAGATTTGACACGTGGTCTGCGTCGCGATGACGAAGACCACTTTTTATTTTCCCCACAATTGCGCGCAGACCATGCGGGATGTGTTGAATTGATACAGACTGTAACGGATTGATTTGTAGGGACGTGGCGTGCCACGTCAGGCGAGGCGCGACGTATCAGGCGATGGCGAGCGCATTTGTAGACAAAGCAGCGCTTTGTCCGTACATAGCGGGCGTTATAAATATATAACAAATGGAAAGCCAGTAAATTGTAGGGGTGCGATAAATCGCACCGCCCCTCGCGAAGCTCCTCGCGCAACCTATCCCCGCGCAGCCCATGCGGGTGGGGCCATCCGGATGTCGCCGCTACATGTCGCGCCGTTACCAGCTGGGACTTATTCGTTTGATTGTAATTAAAGGAGATCGTAATAGTACATTCTTGTGCGAAGATTGTCGGATTCCGGAATATGATAAAAGTCTTTTTCATCATTAATTCTCGGAAATAACGGTTGAAAACCATTACGCTCATAATAGCGTATGGCATGCTCATTATTAACGGCATCAACCAACACAAACCTACATCCGGTTTTGTTATCGTAACTTCTGAACCAGTCTTTTATAAAATCCATTATCTGTGCTCCAACCCGATATTGAGAGCCTTGAAAGTCAATGCTCACACCAAGACGCCCAATAAGCACTCCCGGATAAGTACGACCCTGCTTACTGTGTGGAATATGGAAGTTGAGTTTTCTTCGGGGATGATTTTGAAGATGTGTTGTCTGAATACCGGCATTGGCGAGAGTAATCATGCCAACTATTTTTGTGACATCTTCGCGAAGCACCCAACAATAAGTCTTACCCATAAGTTCCTTCTCATAGGCTACAGCATTATTGGCGAAGAAATCATCGAGGTCTTCGTCGCCACAAGTGAAAGGCTGACAATAATCAAGAACCTCTTGAGTTACTCTTGCCAGCTGACACTTTTCTTCAAGAATGAAATCACCATCCATCATTTTTCCCAGGGGAATCTGAACTCGCGCATCTGTTTCATAGTTTTGGCGATACGCTCCTCCCGTTCGGGAGATAGACGTGGAGCGGGATTCTTTTCATGCTCTTCTGCCTTGCGTATGAAATCATCTGCTATTTCACCTGAAAGGATGGGTACTGCTTTAATAGGAATTGCCATATCAAAAATGCTTTAATACGCAAAGTTACGAAATTTTTGCGGGATATGCAATAGTTTCGTGTTAATGAACAAAATAGAATAAAAATATTTGTGATTAGCCCGGCGCGTTATCTCTCTTTCCTCGTGGTGGTAACTATTACCGGCGGAAGTAGTCGTGGGTGATGATGAGGTCGCTGACTTGGAAGGCTTCGCGGAGTTTTTCGATGGTGGCGGGGGAGTCGATGTTGCCTGAGGGGGTGAGGATGGAGTTGACGGCCACGCCGGGGTGGGAGGGGTCGAGGGCTGATTGGCCCAGTCCTTTCCATTGATACTCTCCGAGGCCGAGCAGTCCGAGCAGCGTGGGGTAGATGTCGATCTGGCCGACGGTTTTGTCGATACGCCCCCCGACGGGCGAATTGACTACGATAACCGGGGTGAACCACTCAGGGGAGACAATTCCGCGTCCCCCGGGTGAGTTGATGAGCTCCGCCCTGTGGTCGGCGAGTCCTTCATGGTCGCCGGCTATCACGATGAGGGTGTTGTCATATTGAGGGAGAGTGCGCAGATAGTCAATGAATTGGCCGATAGCCTTGTCGGTATAGCGCGCGGTGGTCATATAGTCGGCCATCTTTTGGGGAATACGGGGTGAGAAATTCACCTCGCGGAGCTTGTCGGGGAGGATAAAGGGAGCGTGACCCGAATAGGTCACAATCTGAAGGCAAACGTTCTCACCCTTGTCGCGCCCCGGCCATATTTCCTTGCGGTCAATCTTGTCGGCCACCTGTTGGAGAAACGGCACATCGCCGAGGCGCTTGTGGGTGCCGAACATTTCGGTTTGCTCAAAGTCGCCATAGTCGATAATCGTGTCGATGCCGAAACTGAGGGCTATCTCCCCTTGATTCCAGGTAGAGGGTTTGTCGATGGAGAGCAGGGTGTTGCGGGTGTTATTGGCCTGCTTCATGGCCTTGAGCAGGGTGGGATAGGTGTTGTCGGAATAGAGGGCCGAATAGGTGCCTGAATTGATGGGCAACAGCCCTGCAAGCATTATCAGCTGGGCGTCGATCGACCTTCCCCCTTTCACCTGGGTGAGCACCCGGGGGAGATAGAGGGTGGTGGTGTCGGCAACGAGCCGGTTGAGGTTGGGTGTGATTTCCTGATCCTCGACCGTTTGGCCAATCACCCAGCTCTCGAGCGACTCGGCGAGGATGAGAATCATGTTGTGCGGGCGGTCAATCGAGTCGGCAGGCATATAGAATGGCGGGCGTGAGTCGAGCCACGACTCTATAAACACGCGGTCGGCGGTGGAGAGCGAGCTCTTCGACGACATGAGGTCGAAAGCTATGTCGCCAAACACCGAATAGATTGGCGTGGTGGCCGAGCAGAGATAGGCTCTCTGGCGCAGGTCGTTGTAGGCGTTGGTAAACCCGCCGCGCCATGCCACCGGCACGAAGATCAGCAGCACTCCCGCTCCCGACACCATCAGGGCGAGTCGTCGGCTGAGCGGCGGTAAATCAGCTTTGCGCCTCAGCCGCAGGTAGAGCCACGCCGCAGCAAGGGTAGTGAGCGGAAAGATGATGTCAACCCATCTCAGCGAGTCGGTGACGCTTGCGGTAAAATCGGCCAAATTGCCCGCCAAACCGTAGCTCGACAGGGGAATGGAGGTGTAGTAGGATCGCGAATACATCAGATTGGCCACCAGAAGGAGGTCGAGCAGCAGCATTATCACCGTCTCGGTTTTCCACATTCCCCGTATCAGCCCCGGCAGCGACAGAATCATCGCTATGACTATCGCCGAGCCATAGAGCGCCGGAAATGAAAATGGCGCGAAAGTGGTTGTGGAACACCATATTATGTTAAATCCTATCAGCTTCAGAAATATCGCGATCGGAAAAACCCATCGCGCGGCTGTGGCTTTGGAAACGATGGAACTCTTTATCATCATGAAATGAGTTTTGCTATCTCCCGGGGGTTGGCGTCGGGAAGTTTTGAGGCGAGGTGATTAAAAAGCCTGAGATATGACTCGTCGGGTGTGCGTCCCACCCCGGCAATCTTTTCGCCAAACCATATCTCGGGGGTGGTATATAGCGCTACGCCCCAGCCATAATTCTCCCCCCGCGAGGTGACCCTATATTCAAAGTCGGCAATCAGCAGCCGTCCTCCCATCTGAAGCCGTTGCAGAGCCGGCTCCAGAATGCTGCGCCTCGGCTTGGGCGCCTCTTCGAGAGCATCGGCAAGGTTGCGGGGCGAGCGCTTGCGGTCGGGGGTGCCATAGATAATTTTCCGCATCTCGGCCGAGGTCGACGCCTCATTGCCGTTGACTATCCCGAGAATCCGCTCCTCTACCGACCCGGGAGCGACAGGATATTGCGCGCGGCGAAAGTTGATGAAATCGGGATAAAGCTCCAGTGACACAAAGCCGGCCTTGCGGCGGAAAAACTTGCCGTAGGCAGTGGTCTGCTCACGAATCACCGGCCCTTTCCAGCCCCAGCATCCCCAATCGTCATGCTGGTCGCCGAAAAGCATACCGGGCGCGGCCATCTCCTCAACTGAAAATCCCTTGATGGGGTTGGAGAAGAAGGGGAGCATGCCGTATCTCAGGGCTGCTTCTTCGAGCTGTTTGCAAGTAGCTATCATGATAACCTAAGCAGCGGGTCAGTGCCAATGGTTTGAGTGCAGGTAGGCGTAGCCGAGCCGCTCAAAAGCCTCGCGGTCGAGCTGTTCGCGAAATTCGGGCGCGGCAATAGATATGAGCAGCCTTGCGCGCTCATGCAGGTTGCGGCCGCGCAGATTCACGGCGCCATATTCGGTTACCACCCAGTGGGTCTGAAAACGTGTGGTCACCACTCCGGCGCCGGTGGTCAGCACCGGTTTGATTTTGTTTTTGCCGCTCGAGGTGGTGGCAAGCATCGCATGAATCGACTGCCCGCCTTTGCTTCGCGAGGCGCCATAAACAAAGTCATGCTGGCCTCCCACGCCCGAATATATACGGGTGCCTATCGAGTCGGCGCATATCTGGCCGGTGAGATCAATTTCTATACATGAATTGATGGCCGCCACATTGTCGTTGCGCGAGATGATGAAGGGATCGTTGACCCACTCCACATCTTTCATCAGCAGGCTCTCGTTGCGGTCCATAAAGTCATAGAGGCGGCGGGTGCCGAGGGCGAGAGTGGCCACCGAGCGCCCCGGCTCGACATTCTTGCGGCTGTTGTCGATCACTCCCGACTCTATCAGGGGCACCATGCCGTCGGTCAGCGCCTCGGTGTGGAGGCCGAGGTGGCGGTGGCCTGCCAATGCACCGAGCACCGAGTTGGGAATATCACCCACGCCGATCTGCAGTGTGGCGCCGTCGGGTATGAGGTCGGCCACGAGCTGACCTATGCGCTCAACCTTTTCGGTAGGGGGATTGATCCGGACTTCGGCCAGAGGGTCGTGAACCTCGACCATGGCGTCGAGCTTCGACACGTGAATCACCGCGTCGCCATAGGAGAAAGGAATGAGGGGATTGATCTGCGCCACTATGATGCGGGCACACTCCACGGCCGCCGGGGTCACATCGGCCGAGATGCCATAGCTCACAAAGCCGTTTTCGTCGGGAAGCGAGCAGTTGATAAAAGCCACGTCGAGCCTTATGGTGCCGTCGCGGAAAAGCCGGGGCACCTGACCGAGAAACCTCGGTGTGGTGGTGGCGAAGCCGTCGTTAACCCAGCCCCTCACCGCATTTGACACAAAGAAACTGTCGATGAGAAACGAGTCTTTGTAGCGCGGATTGCAGAGCGGCGACACCCTCCTCGCCAGAGCGAGGGCGTTATATAGGGTCACTCCCCGCAGCTCGTTGCCCCGTCGCGCCAAGGCTGCTATAAGAGCCTCGGGCAGAGAGCAGCTGCCCTGCACAAACACATGGTCACCGCTCTTTACAAGCTTCACGGCTTCGTCGGCGGTCATATATTTCGGGGCTTCATGGCGGGTAGGCATCTGCGGGCGGAATAATGGTTATGGTTCACTCTCCGGCACATATCAGGCCGGTTATATCCGCAAAGTTACTCTTTTTCGCCACAACCGCAACACGCCGCTTCCGGGCCCGCGAGAGAGGCCGGCGTCCCTACCATGTTATCTTTTAGGCTATAACCGGCAAAATGAGCCAACTTGCTCTCTCTCAGTTTTAACAAGCATTAACCAAACCGGCTCCCTTTTCGGGTGAATTGTATCTACATTCACCCTGCCACCTATTCGGCGATGGGTCGCACACCGAAGGCTTCGAGGCGCGCATCGTCGGGCATTTTGTGGGTTATGGGGGTGTCGGCCACAAGCACGAGAGCTATAGCCTCGGTCTTGTTAGCGTGAGAGGTCCAGAGCTCGGTCATGTCGGCGCCGTTGCTGGTCACGGTCTCGTTGCCGCTCTTGCCCGAGCGGTAGCCGAGTGCCGGGAACGACACAGTGGAGAGGTCGTCGGTGCCTGAGAAGGTAAACGATGCCGGCTTGGCATATCCCTCATAGGGGGTGAAGCTGAAGTCGTTGGTTGGCGCATCGCGGAAAGCCATGAAACATGAGCCGGGAACCATAAATCCCACGGGACAGGGGTCGTAGATGGTCTTGACGGGACGGGCGTTGGTGCCGCTGTTCCACTGGTTGGTGTAGGTAAACGAGGGATTGCCGCTCGAACCGTAGATTCTGAACACCTGGGGAGTCTTGATCATCTCGGCCTCAAGCTGATCGCTCACCACATTGTTGGCGTTGGTCTCGACATAGCGGGTGTCGATTTCGGTGATTTCGGTGTGGTCGGCATAATACCACTCCTTGATGCCCGAAATCATAGGGTCCTTACGCCCCCACTGATAGAAGCTGTGACAATCGGGGGTGATGACATGTTTGCCCACCTGCTCAACGGTTACGGTCACCGACTTGCCCTGCGAGCCGTCGGCGGGTTGCTGGGTGAAGCGCACCAGGGCCGTGCTTGAAGCGAAATCGGTTTCGTCGCCGCCGCTTATCTGGCCGAGGTTGACAGGCATCATCGAGAACTTCGAGCCCTCATAGGTCATGGAGTGGAGATCGGTGCCGGGCACATAGTCGGTGACCCAGATGTGCCAGCTCCACATTATGTCGCCCGATTGGTCGCGCACCGCCACAACGGCGTTGCCCTGTCTTATCGAAGCGGCGGGAATGTCAAACAATATGCTGTGGCCGTCGTCGGAGAGACGCACGTCGCGCATCAGGTTGAGCCTTCCCTCCCACACCAGCACGGCGTCGAGGGGGTCGGTGCAACCGCTGTTTTCATAGATATACGGGCTCTTGATGTGATTGCCGAGGTGGTTGACAAAGGGAGTGCGGGTGCGGGTGGGGAGATAGGCGGCGGTGTTGTCGGCGCCGTTTTTAATCGCGTTACCATATACGAGCGGCAGGCTGTAGTAGCCGGGAGCGTTGATGATATAGCAGTTGGCGGTATTCTCGATCGTTGCCGCGCCCGACTTATTGGCAAGGTTGTAGGGGGAGCTTTCCGAACCCACGGCGCTCTGCTGGCGCAGGCGGCGGGTGGCTTCGCTCATGCTCACGAAGTCGGGCTCAACCATGCGAGTCGTTGCCTCACACTCCATGCTTCCCTTACCCTCTACGGGCAGGGCGGCTATCCATGCCGGGGTGTCGATCACATTGCCGGCGGGGTCGACATATTCGGCTATCCAGGGCACCTCTTCGGTGGTGAGCTGACCGTTGACCATTTTCTCATGTTGACTGGTCACGCTATAGCTTTTTGTGCCGCCGGTGTAGTTGAACGACAGCGGGCTGTCGACGGTGAGGATAAACCGGTCGACATCGGGATTGGCCGACAGACGGTAGGTGTAGGTGTTTCCGGCCTCCCATTTCTGACCTCCGAGCGAGGCGGTAAATTGGCTCACGGTGCCTTTGACGTCAAGCTCGATGGTCACCGAAGCGTCGTCGCCGAGCTCGCCGGGAAGCAGCATGAAGGTGTGGGAGTCGTCGGTGATGGCGGTGCCTTCATCAACGGTCGAGCCTGAGCCGAGCAGGGTGTTGAGCGTGGCGGTATAGGCGGTGTTGCCCTCAATGTCGCTCCATTGGCCGCTCTCGAGGTCGAGATTGCCGCTCTGAGCCACTCCCGAGATAGTGATGCTCTTCACAGTGCAGGGGGTCATGTCGCTGCCGGCCACAAACTTCACCGCTGCCAGGGCATGGTTGAAGGTCATGAGGCAGGGGGATGTGGAGGCGTCTTTGGGGGTTGACCACATGAGGTCGGTCTGTTCGGTCACGTCGTCAGGCACACGATAGGCTATCACGGGGCTGTCGCCGGGATTGGCCGAGGGGAGCGAGACAATCCCCCCTTCGGGGGCGTCGCAATAGGGGGAATAGGCGTTGAGGTGAAGCGATCCGCTACCGGGCCAGAAATATTCGTCGACGGGAGTCCATTGGTCGGTCTTTGTAACCTCAACGTTGTTCATATAATAATTGTCGTCGTCGCTGCCGCTCACTGAGGCATAGACTCCAAACGAAGCTATGGTAGACTTGGTCACCTGACCTGCGCGCGAGGCGGTGGCGCGGGTCTGCACCTCACCGGCTGTTGCCTCCACCTCGGGAATGAGATAGAGCTGACTGTCGGCTGAGCGCAGCGTAACGGTCGAAAGCTCTGTGGCGGTGCCGCCGTTATCCGAGCGGCTCAGTTGGCCGGGAGTGGCCATCTCAAAGGTGACGAGATAGCGTGAATCGTGGGCCGAGTCGGCAAAATCATCGCTACAGGCTGTCATAGCGGCTGACACACAGATAACCGTTGCGGGCAATATACGGGAGATGAAACGTGAAGTAACCATAGCATTAGAGAGTTTTTTTTGGGGGGGGAGAATTGGAGGAGAGCAACCCCCGATTTGGTGACTGCCGGGGGAACATTAAACCCCCGGCAGCCTCGACCTTAGAAACCGGTCGTTGGTTGAAAATATTTTTACTTAGTCACTGCGGGTAAATCAACATAAGTGTCAACCCAGTCGACTACGTCAACAGTAAATTTGATAGGACCACCGAGCACAGGGGTACCGGGCTGAGGATCGTGAGGATCTACATAACCGGCGCCGTGGGTCAGGTCAAGAGTATAGATATATTTCTTGCCGGCCTGCCAGTTGGTGTCGATAGGAATTGCAGCCCACTGACAATTGCCGTCGGAGGGGAAGGGATAAACCTGCACACCGGTTTCGGCAGTGGCTATCTGAAGCTTGATGGCGAGGTAGGCGCCTTTAGAGGTGTTGGAAGGATCATTCTGAGGATCCCATGCGGTGAGCTGCTGAGGAAGAATGATAGCGTTGCCGCCGTTGCCCATCACAGTCACGGCCTCGGTGCCGAGGGTTACGGGAGTATCATAAGTGTCGGTATAGATAGCCTTGTCGGTGTCGAGGGTCCAGTCGGAGGTTACGAAGTCATAAGAACCTTTTGAGACAGGCTCGCCGATTCTCACACCGCTCACGTTGAAGGTGTAGACATTGTTGTCGGTCTTGGCGCGCACTTCGATCTGCACGAGCTGGTGGTTGAAGGTAAGAGGCACACCGGCGGTTTCGTTGGCATCTTTGGTGCCGGTTGCTGTGGCGGTCACAAAGTCGATCTGATCACCCATTTCTGCTGCCGGCGAAAAGTCTTTCATGCTCTTCTCTTCGGGGGTGATTGTAACGGTTGCACCCGGGTCGGCGGGAGCGTAGGCATAGAAGCTGAGCTCGCTGTTGTCGCCGGGCCAGTAATATTCGGTTGCCGAGGTAAAGAAGCCGTCGCTTCCCTTGCTGAACTGCATCACGGGGAAGAACTGCTGGTCGCCTAAGAAGGCTGCGGCATTGATGTCGGTGAGGTTGGCGTTGGTAGTCTCGGTGGCACGCGATTCGATTACCGAACGGAAGTCAATTGCACGGCCGTGGTTAACGGCTACCGGTTCGTCTTCTGAACATGATGCCAGGGCCAGGGCTGAAATACCTAAAGCCATCAGAGAAATTTTGGGGAGTTTCATAGTGATAAATATTTAAAAGGTTGTTTGTATAAATTAATTTCGGTTGAAGTTACATCCTGAGGTCGATTTCAATGTCGTTCCACTCGTTGACGTCGGGCGAGAAACCGCCTCCGGCTGCACCCGGCTTGGGCAGATCGAGGCCGGTGATCACGATGTCGACGTGACGGGGATCGGGAGCGTCGGTAACCTGGTCGGTGACATCAAAGGTGTGATACCACTTGGTGCCGTCGGTGAGGCGCATATACACCGTGATTTTGTGGGAGGCCTTGATTGAGTTACACTCTCCGAAGGTGAGAAACTCGCCGTAGAGCGATTCTCCCTCGGTTGAGGGCTTGAGAGTGAAAGGCATCGTCACTGTCATGTCGGTGGTGTTGCCGTGGCCGCTGAGATAGCCTTCGGCCATGCCCGAAATCGTGGCATCGACGGTTGCTCCGTGAAGTGAGCTGATATTCTTGACGTTGAGGATGTTGACGGTGTAGTGACACACGGCTTCCTCGGGGGTGAAGGTTATATAGGTTGTGCCTTCGTCATCGTCGTCGAGCTCGATCGAGTCGTTGCGTATGCTCCATATCATCGAGGGAGTCAGGGCCACGCGCTCGTTTTCGTCGTCAGAGGAGCGGGGAAGCATCTTGGGGTCGAAACCGCCGCCGTCGAGCTTAGAGGCGTCTTTGGTGTAGATTTCAAAGTAGTCGGGATTTTCGGTGTGGCGCATACTTATGCGGTCGCCGTTGTCGCCGTTGACCGTTATGGCGCAATATTTTCCTAACGGCAGGGCTATCTCGCCACCCGTGCCGCCGGCAAATGTGTAGGTGAGGGGAGAGCCTTCGAGCGGGAAGAAATAGGCGAGCATAGAGGTAGGGTTGGCATCGGGAGCCTTGCTCCAGTCATACTCCACATACACATTGTGGCGCACTGCGGTGTCATAGCTTAATTCCTTATGCTCGCAAGAGCCGAGAGCCAGGGCCACAACCGATGTCAGAAGACAGAAGATTGATGAAGTTTTCATTTTGTGCCTCCTTTCCGGTTATAGTTATCGTGGCCTATGAGCCACACCAGCGAGATTTCAGCCTTGGTGGGGCCAAACCAGTGGAAACGCTTGGTGGCCTGCCACTCATAGTGGTTGTCCTTGGGTATATATTCGAGATATTTACCTCCGAGATAACCTACGCCGATGGTAAAGTCGAAATTGATTCTGCGGCTCACCGGCAGGGTGTAGCCATATTCTATGCCGCACAGATAGTTGCAGCGGCTCCAGAGTGTCTTGTGAGGCAGACCGCCCATATAGCCTTTGCCGCCAAACTCGAAGTCATAGGTCACGACTCCGGCATAGGCGCCGATATGATGGCCGGTGAGGGGCTTCATGTCGGCCTGACGGCCAAACCAGCGGCGCACGTTGAGATCGCCTCCATAGGCGCGCCAGTAGCGGTGGCGGTTGTTTTTCGACCACCAGCCGTAGGTCCAGTTGAGGCCTAATGACCAGTTTTTGCCAATATAAAACTCGGCGCCGACCGACGGAAGGGCCAGCGCATCATATATAAGGTTGGTCTTGAGATTCATGTAAAGGGGACGGGAGGGAGTGGAGAACGAAACAGGTTCCTCATACAACACGGTGGTGAGGACAGGCATGCCGACTTCAGCGGTCGAGTCGGGGAGCTCCTGGGCGTGTTGGCCAAAGACTTCGCTTCCCATGGCGGCCACAATCCAGAGCAGGGCTGTGAGACACAGTCTTTGGGGCAACAGGTGGCGCTTGGTATTTCGGCAGGCGTTTCTACTCATAGTAAATAGTTAAAACAGGTTTTTTTCGATAGGTCGCCGGCTCAGAAATCTACGGGTCGGTGAGATATGTGTGTTTGGAAATAAAACATCGCTCACTCTCAAAAGGTTTGTCGGGGGAGTGTTAAAAAAATCAGTCCGATCAACCTGACGGGGTTGGCCGGACTGAATGATGACGGAAAATTCTTCTGAATTATTCGGCTGAGGAGAGGGGTGAGGGTGCGACATAGGTGCGCGAGGCAAGTTCCTTGTCGAGCATGTAGAGACCGAATTTGTTGCCCTCAACGGCATCAAAGGCGGCGATCATGTCGCGGGCGTTGCTCTCTTCCTCCACCTGCTCGTTGACAAACCACACAAGGGTGTTCTGAGAGGCGAAGTCATTATCCTCGCGGGCTATGGCGGCGAGATTGTTGATCATCGCGGTGACCTTGCGCTCATGGGCCAGGGTGTCGGCAAACATCTCGAGGGGCGATGACCACTCGGTGCGCACGGCCTCGATGGGGCGGAGGTCAACGCGGGCGTCGCGTGAAATCACATAGTTGATGAGGATGCGGGCATGAGCCTGCTCTTCCTGAAACTGCACATAAAACCAGTTGGCCACACCTTTGAGGCCTTTGGCTTCGGCGTCGAGCGACATTGAGAGATAGAGGTATGCCGACCAGAACTCGGCATTGATCTGGGCGCAGAGCGCCTCATGGAGTTTAGTTGATAACATTTTTGGAATTGGTTATGAAGATTTATGAAATTGTCGGAGGGGGTTATTTCATCAGGCCGAATTTGCGGGCGAAGAAGTCGATCTGGGGATAGATTGACTTCTGCCAGTAGGCAAAGGTGTGGCCGCCGGGGGCGGTGATGAAGGTGTGGGCTATCTTAGCTTCGTTGAGCTTGCGGTCTAACTCGCAGTTCACCTCATAGAAGAAGTCGTCATAGCCGCAGTCGATGATCAAGTTGAGGTCGGCGGCTCCGAGCCGGTCAACGAAGTTGGTCACGGTGTGATTGTCCCACACCTCGGGGTTGTCGTCACGCTCGCCGAGATAACGGGCCATGTTCCAGCTCTTGGGGAAGGGGCGGATATCCACGCCGCCCGAGGTCGAGCCGGCCGAGCCGAAGAGGTCGGGATGGTTGAGGGCAAGCCAGAGCGCTCCGTGGCCTCCCATGCTGAGTCCGGTGATGGCGCGGTATTCGCGCTGCGGGCGGGTGGGGTAGAGCGAGTCGATGGCAGCCACCATCTCGTTGGTGATGAAGCTCTCCATATTCATGGTGGGGTCGGCGGGAGAGTCCCAATACCAGCTGTTCATGCCCGAGGGGCATACGATCACCATGCCGTAACGGGCGGCCACCGAGTCGATGGAGAGAATTTTGGGCCAGTTGCGATAGTCGCCACCGTGGCCGTTGAGCAGGTAGAGGGTGGGGCAACCCTCGGCGGGCACTTCGTGGGGCACGGCAACCGTGATTTTCATCGGTTGGGGAATCAGTTGGCTGGAGAGGGTGATGGTGTCGACGGTAGCGGCGGGGACGGCGGCCCAAACAGCCGGCGAGGTGAGTGCCACAACCGCTGCGAGCAGCAGGCGGATAAGGTTTCTGGTAGTCATAGGTTGGCAATGAGTCTATAGGGTGAGGCGCGTGATTGCGCCGTTGATTCTGCAAAAATACCGAATAATATAGTGGGAGGGGAAACAAAAGCGAAAAAAATTGTAATTTTGTAGAAGAATCCTCCCCCATGACAGTGTCGGGAGGGTGAAAAATCAAGACTCAGCTCACCATGACATTTAACAAAATAGCCATAATCGTGGCAATGGAAAAGGAGCTCAACCTCCTGCTTCCCCTGCTCTCCGACCGCCGATGCGTTGAAATCGACGGTTATGCCTTCCACTGCGGAGTGTCACAAAACACCGAGATAATCGCCATGAAAAGCGGCATCGGCAAGGTCAATGCCGCCCTCGCCACAATGACCCTCATCGACAGCTTTCAGCCCGACCTGGTGATCAGCACCGGTGTGGCCGGTGGAACGGGTGCGGGTGCCGGAATATTAGACATCGTGGTGGCCGACAGAGTGGCCTTTCACGATGTGTGGTGCGGACCAGGCACCGAGTGGGGTCAGGCTGCCGGTTTTCCGAAATTTTTTACCTCCGACAGCCGCGTGACCACCCTTCCCGCCCTCACCGAAAGCAACTGTGTGCATCACGGCCTGATATGTTCGGGCGACTTCTTCGTGAGCAAACCCGAGGAGGTGAAGGTCATCAAGGAGCGTTTTCCCGACGTGCTCGCCGTAGAGATGGAGAGCGGCGCCATAGCCCAGGTGTGCCACCGCAAGGGTGTGCCCTATTTCTGCCTCAGAGTGGTGAGCGACACCCCCGGAGCCGAAGAAAACATCTCGCAATATAACGACTTCTGGGAGCAGGCTCCCCAACACACCTTTGAAATGCTCCGCAGCATTATTTCCGAACTCAACGCCATCTGAGTCATGAAAAAGATAGCAAGCTTTACCGTCGACCACCTGAGGCTGCTCAGAGGAGTGTATGTGTCGAGGGTCGACACCCTCCCCTCGGGCGAGAAAATCACCACCTACGACATACGCATGACCGAGCCCAACCGCATGGCTCCCCTTGCCGGAGATGTGCTCCACGCCATTGAGCATCTCGCCGCCACCTATCTGCGCAACCGCGAGGATATTTCCTCAAGAGTGATCTACTGGGGGCCTATGGGCTGCTGCACCGGCAACTATCTCATCATGGCCGGCGAGCCTGATGTGGATGAGGCCGTAGCCCTCATGAGAGATACCTTTGAGTTTATCTCGAGGTTTGAGGGTGAGGTGCCGGGCGCCACTCCGCGCGATTGCGGCAACTACAGCTACATGAATCTCGAAGGAGCAAGGAAGGCCGCCAAGGTCTATCTCGACGAGATTCTTCAGCATCCCCTCCCCGAAAATCTCAACTATCCCGACTGATTTATTCCCTTAAGAGTGAAAGATCTCCGACCTATAAGGGGCAAATATTATATTGCCGACCTCATAAGTCAGGGCGAGCATGAGTGTCAGGACTTTAAGTTTTCAATCAGCGACCCCTCAAAGATAGCCCGCTCGATTTCCGCCTTTGCCAACAACAAGGGCGGACGGCTGCTTATCGGGGTTAAGGACAACGGCGTGGTGGCGGGTGTGAGAAACGAGGAGGATATTTTTGTGGTCGAACAAGCAGCTTCGCTCTACTGCCGCCCGGAGGTCACCCTCGAGTTTACAGCTTTTCGCGTTGACGGAGGATTGACGGTGATTCGCGCCGTGATACCCGAAATTGCCGACCGACCGGTTCAGGCGCGAGAGCCCGACGGTCGCTGGAGAGCATACTATCGCGTGGCCGATGAAAATATCGTGGCGTCGCCCCTGATGGTGAAGTCGTGGCAGCTCGCCCGCGACAACAACGGTATTCTTCTCACCCTCTCACAGGCCGAGCGCACGGTGCTCACCCTGCTCGAAAGCAACAGGCCCATGACCGTTGAGATGATAATGGAGCAGGGCCACACCTCGCGCATCACTGCCGAGGCGGCGGTGGTGAGACTCGCGGCGCTCAGAATGGTGAAGTTTGTCTACACCGGCGGGGGCGTGAGGATAGCCGCAATGGGGGAGTCGGAGATGCAGTGACCCCCAACCCCGAGGTGTCAGAAAATTGATATGCCGAGGCGGGTGGTAAACCGCTCGAGGGTCTCTATGCCGCGAATTGAATTGCCGTAGCTGTTAAGGGCGGGGCTCCACACCGCTATGGCCGCTTCGCCGGGGAGTATGGCCACAATGCCGCCCCCGACTCCGCTCTTGCCCGGCAGTCCGACCCTGAATGCAAAATCGCCGCTCTCGTCATAGAATCCGCATGTGAGCATTATTGCGCCGAGGCGCTTTGAGCGGCTTATGCTCAGAATCCTCTCGCCGCTCATGGGGTTGACGCCGCGGTTGGCGAGAAAAAGAAATCCCTTGGCCAGCTCCATGCAGCTCATGGCTATGGAACATTGGTGGCAGTAGACATCTATCAGCCCGTCGACCTCGTTGTCGATGTTGCCAAAGCTTTTCATGAAATTGGCCAGAGCGGTGTTGCGCGCTCCGTGGGCCAGCTCGCTGCGAGCCACCCGGTGGTCGAAATATATGTCGTCGCAACCGCTCATATCCCTTATGAAATTGAGTATCTCCTCTTTAGGCTGGCGGTAGAGGTTCATCAGGCGGTCGGTCACCACCAGGGCGCCCGCGTTTATGAGGGGATTGCGCGGAATACCATGCTCATATTCGAGCTGCACGAGCGAATTAAACGGCGACCCCGAGGGCTCTCTTCCTACCGACTCCCAAAGGGTGTGACCGAGGTGTTTCACCACCATGGCGAGGGTAAACACCTTGGAGATGCTCTGTATAGAGAATTTGGTGTCGCAGTCGCCCACTCCGTAGCTCTCGCCCGAAGCGGTGGCGATGGCGATGCCATATTGCGAGGGGTCGACCTCGGCCAATGCCGGAATATAGTCGGCCACGGCGCCCTTGAGGGGCATTTGCCTCACCTCGTCATAGATATGATTGATTATCGACTTATAGTCAGCGGTCATGGATATAAGGGGGAAAACGGGATTTTTCTGGTTGCAAAGTTAGGCTAAATTATCCTTAATCGGTGCTTCCGCGGGCCGAAAACCGAGGGAGATAATTAGTTTTAGGTAGGTGGAAGAGGGTAAAAGTAGTGCAAAATCACGAATTTAGGGTATTTCCCGGGCGCGAAAACCATAGTAATTTTGCAACCGGATAATTACAATGAATGTAGTCGGCGTCACGCCACATTGCCGCCGGCTGTTTGGAACGCTATTGAGCCTTAGATTTCTTCATAAGATAGAATAAGCCGCATAGACCTGTTTGAGAAAACAAGCTATGCGGCTTGGCTGATTTCTTGGGGAAGGGGTAATTACAGCTCGAGGTCGGAATTGATTACCTCATGCCAGGGGAGACCCTGTTTGCCGAGCTGCTCCATGAAGGGATCGGGATCGAATTCCTCTACATTCCACACGCCGGCTTTTTTCCACTTGCCGGTGAGATACATCATTGCGCCGATCATGGCGGGCACGCCGGTGGTGTAGCTCACGGCCTGCATACCGGTTTCGCGATAAGCCTCCTCGTGGCTGCAGTTATTATAGATGTAGTAGGTGAGGGGCTTGCCTTCCTTGTCGAGGCCGGCTATGCGGCAGCCGATAGAGGTTTCGCCGTGATAGTTCTCGCCGAGATCCTGAGGGTTGGGGAGCACCGCCTTGAGGAACTGCAGGGGCACGATCTTGGTGCCGTTATAATCTATCTCGTCGATGCGGGCCATGCCGATATTCTGAATCACTCTCAGGTGGGTGAGATATTCCTGGCCGAAGGTCATCCAGAAGCGGGCGCGGCGTATGGAGGGGAAGTTCTTAACCAGGCTCTCGAGCTCCTCATGATAGAGCAGGTAGCTCTCTCTCGGGCCGATGTTGGGATAGGTGAGCGACTTGTGGATTTCGAGCGGGCCGGTGGTAATCCATTCGCCGTCCTGATAGTAGCGGCCGTTCTGGGTTATTTCGCGGATGTTGATTTCGGGATTGAAGTTGGTGGCGAAAGCCTTGCCGTGGTTGCCGGCGTTGCAGTCCACAATGTCGAGGGTGGTCATCTCGCTGAAATAATGCTTGGCGGCATAGGCGGTAAACACGCCGCTCACTCCGGGGTCGAAGCCGCAGCCGAGAATGGCGGTGAGACCCGCTTTCTCAAATTTCTCGCGATAGGCCCACTGCCATGAATACTCGAAGTGTGCCACATCTCTCGGCTCATAGTTGGCGGTGTCGAGATAATTCACACCACATTCAAGACAGGCATCCATGATGGTGAGATCCTGATAGGGAAGAGCCACGTTAATAACCAGTTCGGGTTTGTGACGGTTGAACAGTTCCACGAGCTGCTCCACAGAGTCGGCATCCACGCTGTCGGTAGTGATACGGTCGGAACCGATAGCCTTTTTCACGGCGTCACACTTTGAGCGTGTGCGTGAGGCCAACACAATTTCGGTAAACACTTCAGGGTTGGCGGCGCACTTATAGGCCACAACTGTGCCCACACCTCCGGCTCCGATAATCAAAACTTTTGCCATTTCTTATATCTTGAATTTCATGGTTTGGGTTAAACATATTTCTTCGGGCGCAGGGCTCTTTGCCCGATGTGGGTGCAAATATAACCAAAAAATGCGAAACCGCCCCGCGCCGCCCCTACATTTTTTTGTGGCAACCTTTCAGCGGTAATTTCGGCTGTCTCAGCGGCTATGCCCTATTTCATAGTTTTACAATTGCCGCATTTCGAGCAGCCGTTGCAGGTGAGGCGTGAGCCGCAGGTCTCACAGTGCGGGCTGAAGTATGGTTGGTAACATTCTTCGTCAAATATTGACTCATTATGAGCAGTAAGATTGAACACCGGCTTTCCGTTATAGTGGCTCAGCCCCGATCGGTAAGCCTGGTTGCTCTGGACTGTTTTTGACGGGATATGATATGTTTTTCCCGACTTCACAAAAACTGTGCCTGTCTCGATAAAATTGAAAGTGACATCATGGAGGGCACATTGCTCCGACAACGACTTCACCCATTCGTAATGGCAGGGACGCGCGCCGTCGTAGTTTTCGCCTCCGCAGAGCACCTCATCTATTTGTCCGGAGGCCAGATATTTGTCTGCATCAACCGCGCCGATAAAGGGAGCGGCCATAAATCCCTTGTGTTTTGCCGGAATGTCAAGCAAAATCGGGAGGCGTTCGTCGGCCCGGCGCTGGTTCTCGCAAGTCACCGACAGCATCACGTTGTCATACCCCTCTCCCCAATCCGAAGGCAGATGGTCTTTTATCCGTCGGGCTCGTTTTGTAAGTATTCGGAAAGCTATATCCCCACGGTGCCGTATCATGCGCCACACCTCATC
Organism: uncultured Bacteroides sp.; assembly: GCA_964384885.1. Classification (GTDB taxonomy): domain Bacteria; phylum Bacteroidota; class Bacteroidia; order Bacteroidales; family Muribaculaceae; genus Paramuribaculum. Next base: position 1,293 of record CAYLMR010000003.1, on the reverse strand, counting down.
GCGCCATTGGTCAGCTTCCTCCACAAAGAAATCTGTTGAGAGGCCGACATATAGCTGCATTCCCGACTTAAGTTTATAATTGCCATGGCGGTCGCGCCGCAATGGAAGATCAAAATTGGCAGTGCGAACTATCCGCGAAGTGTCAACTCCGCGTTTGCCATCAAGGAAATACATATAGCAATGCTCGCAACCCTCGCTGACTTTATGGCAACCATGCCAGGGATTCCAAATTATCATCTTCCGTTCAAAATGTTCGCGCGACTCCCCGCCTCAACCCGATTTGCGCAGACATTAATCTACAAAGTTAATAAGGTCGAAGTACATCGCACGTGTTTTTGCGTTTTTATCTTTCTCGGAAAGGAACATAAATCCGCATTTTTCATAGAAGGGAATAGCTGCAGCATAAGCATCAACGGTGATGAATCTGCAGGCGCTACGACGCATTGTGGCAAACATGTGTTTTACCTGTAATAAAATAGCTTCACCAATATGATTGCCTGCATAATCCTTTGAAACGGCGAGTCGTCCTATTTTTACGGCAGGATATTCCTTACGACGCTTAGAATTGACGATCTTACGATTAAGTCTATTCCAGAATCGTTTTTCTTCCGGGTCAAATACTATTTTATCATTTAAGAGACTATAATATGCAACAGTTTTACATTCCGTATTATCTTCCAACAGATAGGTTAATGCCATCATGGCGCGAAGATAATTCTTCGCGTCACTAAACAGAAAGTCGTTTAAGTCGGCATCGCCGCAATCAAACGACTTTATTTCCGTGTCGGATTCAATTTGCCTGAATGTGAAACTACTAAAATCCATGTCACATTTGGAAGGTGCTTATTGCCTTGAAGGCTTCATAGGCCTTGCGGGCCGCTTCTTTTTCAGACTGGCTTATAGGAGCCGGATTTGCAGTTCTTTCGGCAAATCTTACCGCATCTTTCCCTTTAAGAACAGGGGTTTCTTTGATAGGTCTTGCCATAATGGAATCTTCGTTTTGATTAAGTATTACAAAGATACAACAAATTTTTGAATTATAAGTATTAATCAATGAAATAAATAACATCAAGTTGACAACATGGCGAGCGTAAGGTGAGCCGCTGACCGTCCGCAATGTAGCAGCATGGCTTTGCCATGCCTCAAACGCCGACGTCAAATTTTGCCCTCGCCTGATACGCCATTCCTCGCCTAACATGCCGAAGGCATATCCCTACCAGTCAATGTATTATATGTGCCACGCGCGGCTTGACGCCTCACTCATGTTGGGGTATTTGCGGGGGTGGGGGAAAA
>CAYLMR010000002.1:0-79668 GCA_964384885.1 uncultured Bacteroides sp. | reverse complement strand
GCTTCTCGAAAAGGCCTTTATCATAGAAATTATAAGACGCAAATTCGGAGGAAGACCGAAGATGCGTCTTATTAAGCAACTGCAGGCGTTTATCTTGAATTTGACCGGTATTCCAGCCTAAACAGATTTATCGGGAGCCGATTTTCTTTCCGGAGTATTGCAATTAGACCAATTAGACTAATTTATTGATTGAGGGTGGCTTCAAGGAGAGCGGGTGCGTTGGTCACCGGGCCCTTGATAAGTTCGGGGATATTAAAGGTGAGCGAGAAATCGTCATAGAAGAGAGGATTCTCCTGAGGCAGAACAAAAGGCTTGCCGAACTTGCCGGTAGCGGGGTCAAACGAAGCGATAAAGGGGCGGGCGGTGGTGCCGTCGAGACGCTTTGATGAGAAAGCCACCCAGCGGCCGTCGCTGCTCCAGGAGTGATAGCTCTCCACGTCGTCGGAATTAAGCTCGTCGAGCTCGCGCATCTGACCCGTAGCGGTATCGATAATCACGAGCTGACTCTCGGGATGCCAGATAGAGAAGTTGCCGTAGCCCGAGCGGGTGAAGAGCAGATAGCGACCATCGGGCGAGAAGCGGGGAAACGACACCGACATCGAGTCGGCCGAAGCCTCATATACAGGGCGCGGCTCGCCCCATGTCTTGGCCTCGCGGTTGAAGGTAGTGGCCCAGAGGTCATAGCGCATCTGCTTGAGGCCGTTCATTCCCTCGAAATTGCGGGCACGGCAGAAATATATCTCGTCGGTGCCGGGACACCACACAGGGAATGTTTCACACAGCGAGTCGGTGGCCACCGAGCTGTCGGTGAAGGTCTCGCCGGTCTCGGTGTCAAACACCATCAGGTCGGCGCTCATGTCAAACACCTCGATAGGTTTGTAGCCCGAGGAGTGGAAGGCCTGACCCACATTGTTGGTCGAAAAGATGATGAATCGTCCGTCGGGGTGCCAGGTGGGATAGGTGGCATTGTTGGGCAGGTCGGGATGTTTGGGCTTATGCTTCTTCACCACTCCCCCTTTGCTCACCAGAGTGCCGCCGTGACTGCCTCTCACATGGAGCATCATGGTGTCGGGGCTGTTGGCCGCAAACGAGTGGCAGTTGGTGCAGTTTTTGTCGAAATTTTTGTTCTCCATTATCGGAGTCTGGTCGAAGTTGGTGAGATTGCGCTGATATATGCCCACGCGGTTCCACAGCTCATAGCCGGGATAGATGAGTCGGTAGGCCATATAGGGGTCGATGGCATCTTTGCTCACGCTGTTGACAATATCGGGGTGACGGAGCCAGAGGCCGTCCTGAAGGGTGAAGATGCGGAAATAGATATTTCTCCCCTCAGCCTTGGCGAGCAGATCGTGCCATTTGTCAACATCCATCTCCACGCTCGGACCCGAAATCACCATCTCGGGCTCCTCACCCTCGATGCCTATCCACGCCTGCGAGTCAGCAGCCTTGTCGGGCAACACGATATAGAAATTCAAAGGGGCGATATTGACCGGCATGGTCACGCCGGCATAGTCGGGATAGATCTCGGCGGGAGTGTCGGTGGGGGTGAAATCGCTCACACGGCCCGGCGAGCAGGAAGTCATTATGGCCGCCGCGGCTATCACCGCCGCCATAGCCACACGGCGGCAGGAGGAAAACAAAATGTTATGCTTGTTCATAGGTCAGGAAGCTTGATTGTGAACCCTCTGTGAGGCCTCGGGCTGAGCGCCGGGACGGTTGGGGCTGATAAAGAAATAATAATACCAATATGTGTCGCCAAAGGCGGCTTTGAGAGCAACTTTATTGCGGTTGGGGGCATTATAGGCCTGCATGAAGCGTCGCGCCGCGGCGACCTCGGGGCCGGGAATGTCGTGACCCTCGCTCTGCCACGAGTGGTTGATGTCGATCACCACGCTAAGGGCCACCGCCTCGCGATAGAGGCGCGGCATCTTGGCCGGGTCGGTGAGGCCGAACTGGTTGAGGGCATACTGGAAATGCTGAATGTCGTTGTCGAGCAGCGCAGCCACCATATAAAGCTCCTGCAGGGTCGGGTCGCCCGGCATGACGGTGTTCATATATCCGGTTTCCTCGATGATCTGATGATAGAGGAATCTCGACAGCGAGTCGGGCATATCCTTGAAGAAATCTTTGGTGCCGGGCACTTCGCCGGTGCCTACATATTTCTCGAGCTGCTTGGCGCGCTTGTTATAAAAGAGGGTTTTCTTGAGCTTGTTGATGTGGCGCTGAGCCACCTTGTCATGGCCGGTGATGATGTTATAGCGGGCGAGTCCTTCGAGGGTGCGGCCGGTCTCCCCCTGGTCGACAAGCGCCTCGGAGTGCCAGTGAAGCGCCTCGGCGGCATGTCCTATCAGCTCGTAGAAGTGAACGGCATACTCTCTCTTGAGCACCAGGCCCTCCCACGGCAGATAAAGGCCCTTGGAGCCGAAATACATCGGCAGCTCCATCACCTTGCCGGCAAGTTTGCCCTGACGCAGCAGCGCGAGGTTGCGGAACATCACCACCACATGGGCCTGCGGGCCGTTTTTGAGGAATTTGTCGGCTATCTCGACCACCTTTTCGTCATGGTGGCGCATATATTCATCTTCAACCGTTATTGCCACGGCCTCTACCTCCGAATAGACCTTCAGCCGCGAGTAGACGGTGCCCCCCGCTATGATTGCCACGGTGAGGCAGAGAGCGGTCAGAGCGCCCTTTTTGCCACACGGCGAGGCCTTGATGCGCCCGCCGGCAAGCAGGCTCAGAATCAGAGCCGCCACCCAGACTATCGCGCTCCACATCAGCCAGCCCCCGAGGGTGACGAGATGATGCTCGATGGTCGAGGTATAGATCATCAGGCCGGTAACCACCGCCACGCCCGCAGCTATCGCTACAGCCGCCGGCATTTTGGGCACACGGCGCAACACCCATTCCACACAGCCGTAGATAGCCCCCATGCTGAGCGCTATAACAGCCGCGCCGAGCACCGGGTAGTAGGAGAACTGGAGCAGGAAATCGGTAAGAAGCTCCCTGAACCCCTCGAAATAATACTCGGTGGAAAGGAAATCGGATGAAAACACAAAGAAACTATGTTGCTCGCCATAGATAAGCACATGGCGCAACATCACGGCATAGATCACCCACATCAATGCCATCACCACGCCCCCGCATGTCGCAGCGGGATAGCGTGCCGGAAAATTCTTCGACACCTTCTTCGACTCAGACCCTCCGGTATTGGCGGAGCTGCCGGTCGATGGTGCATTAGCTGACTTTTTTGTCATAGGAAATATAATCGGTTTATTAACACTCTCTGAAGATTGCGGGGCTGAGGTGCGCTCGCCCGCAGACTAAACTGCAAAGTTAACGCTTCATGGCGAATTAGCCCCTAATTTACACCTTAAAAATATATAAAGGCTCTTTTCGCTTATCTTTAGCAAATTAAAATAAGCGAAAAACTTTCGCAAAAATTTGCGAGATCCAAAAAAACATCCTAACTTTGCAGCGCAAAAGCAAGGGGTATTAGCTCATCTGGCTAGAGCGCGACACTGGCAGTGTCGAGGTGAGCGGTTCGAGTCCGCTATACTCCACCCAAGCGAATCGTCATCGATTCGCTTTTTTTTGTTTTCTTCCCACGAAATCGTTATCTTTGCGCCATGAAACTGATTGAGCTCAACATCGACAAAATTATAGCCTTATGTAAAAAATATAAGGTCGCAAAGTTGTGGGTTTTCGGCTCGATTCTCACCCCCCGCTTCAACGACCAAAGCGACATCGACTTCTCCGTCAATTTTGATTCCGACACCATAAATCGGGAACAGTTAGACTGGGCGGACCTGTTTTTTGGCTTCATCGAGGAATTAAAAACAATATTGGGACGGGATATCGACATAGTTTTTGACGACTGTGTGAAGAATCCCTATTTCAAAAAAGAACTCGACTCCACCAAACACCTGATTTATGGATGACAGAGTTTTGAAATATCTTTCTGACATTTCAACTTGTATATCTCAAGTTGAAAACTCACTTGACAGATTCGGTCGAAACTACGAGACCTTCGAGTCTGATATAGTTTTTCGATTGTTTGTTGAGAGAAATATCGAAATAATGGGAGAAGCTATGGGTCGTATTCTCAAAATTCACCCGGATATTAAAATCACAGCAGCAAGAAAAATTGTCGACACCCGCAATTTTGTAATACATGCTTATGACTCCTTGAAACCGGAAATTCTTTGGGCAATCGTCATAAACCATCTTCCCATTCTAAAACAAGAAATCAACCTTTTATTGGAGCAACCCTAACAATTTTTCATAGGGCCTATAAGGCTTATAGGGCTTATGGGGCTTAGGCCAATTGGTCTAATTGGTCTGATTGGTCCAATTTGACTTATTAGCCGGTGATTGGGGTGGGGAGATTAATTTTTTGGGGGATGGTGGTGGTTTGTTAAAATTTTTGATGTATCTTTGCGGCTCGAAGTTTCTTTTAATAGGTATATGAGCGAAAAAAATTTATTTGTTTCCAAATTAGGTCTCATTGCAGCTACTGTCGGCTCGGCCGTGGGGCTCGGCAATGTGTGGCGCTTTCCGGCCGAGACTCAGGCCAATGGCGGCGCGGCTTTTCTGCTGATCTATGTGTTGTGTGTGCTGATACTCGGCGTGCCCGTCATGGTGGCTGAGTTTGCCATAGGCCGCGGCGGCCGCAGCGATGCCGTGGGTAGTTTCAAGAACCTCGGCGCCAAAAAAGGATGGTGGGCCGTGGGCGGTCTCTCTATCTTTGCCAGCTATGTGATATTGTGTTTCTATATGGTGGTGGCCGGATGGACTTTGGAATATCTCATCAATTCGATAACCGGCTCGCTCTATGAGCCGGTAGCCGGTGCGAGCGGCGACCACGCCACCTTCGTGGCCCACATGAATGACTATATCGTCAACGGCAGCGGTCCGCTGATCAACACCTTCATAATGATTCTCATCAACCTCGGAGTGTTGCTTATCGGAGTGCAGAAAGGCATCGAGCGGATGAGCAACATGCTGATGCCGCTGCTGTTTGTGATTCTGCTGGTACTCTGCGGCGTGAGCCTCACCCTTCCGGGCGCCTCCGAGGGCCTTAAGTTTTTCCTTGCCCCCGACTTCTCGGCTCTCAACGGCACCGTGATTGTCAACGCCCTGGGTCAGGCATTCTTCTCGCTGAGCCTCGGCATGGGCATCCTCATCACCTACTCCTCCTATTTCCCCGATTCCACCAAGCTGACCCGCACGGCGGTAACGGTGTCGCTGCTCGACCTGTTGGTGGCTCTGCTGATGGGCTTCGTGATCTTCCCCGCGGTGATGACCTTCGGCCTCGAAGGTGAGAATCTCTCCGGCGCCGCACTGGTGTTTGTGACCCTCCCCGAGGTGTTTGCGCGTATGCCGTTCACTCAGCTCTGGTCGGTGTTGTTTTTCCTGCTGCTCACCGTGGCGGCCCTCACCTCCACCATCTCGATAGCCGAGGTGAGCGTGGCGTTTTTCAGAGACCGCCTCAACCTGTCGCGCACCAAAGCGTGCCTTCTTGTCATCCTACCGCTGTTTGTGTTTTCATCAATCTGCTGCCTGTCGCAGGGGCCTCTCTCCTATATTCAGATATTGGGGATGAATATCTTTGACTTCCTCGACACCTTTGCCACCAACCTGCTGCTCCCCATCGTGGCCATCGGCCTCTGCATCTATGTGGGGTGGTTCGCACCCAAAAATCTGCTTCTCGACCAGATGACCAACGACGGCCGCATGAGGTCGAGAATGTTCAGGATAATGTTTATCATCATTCGCTACCCCGCGCCTATCCTCATCGCGATAGTGCTGGCGTCGGCATTTATCTGACCTGGAGGGAACAATGAACACCGGCAACCCTGTCACATCGTCGGAGCGCGCGGGCATGATCGCTGCCATCATTGTTGTGGCGGTGGCGGTGATTGCCATGTGGGTGTGGCAGGTCAGCCGCCCCGCTCCCCTGCCCGAGGCGGAAGATAGTGCCGCGACCGTGACAGAGGTCTCAGTCTCCGAAACTCCCCCGGCCGACACCACAGCCGCCTCTACTGTCAGACCCAAACGTAAGAAGGCCCGCAAGTCCTCAACCAAACCCGCAAGGAAAGCCCCGGTGCGCAATCCTCTCGACGAGCCGGTAGAGAGATTCTGACTCAACAACCACCAATCATTAATCCGCTAAAAAAGTTTCTGAAAAATATATGTCTGAAAAAAAGACTCAGAGGGCTGTCTTCGCCACCCGCATAGGCGCGGTAGCCACAACCGTAGGCTCGGCCGTGGGGCTCGGCAACATCTGGAGATTCCCCTATGAGGCGGGCACTCACGGCGGCGGCGCGTTTCTGTTGCTCTACATTCTCTTTATCTTCATATTGGGGGTGCCTGTATTGTGTGCCGAATATATGCTCGGGCGCGGCACCCGCAAGAATGTGTTTGGAGCCTACCGTGCCACTCAGGCCAAAGGAAGCATGTGGCATCTCGCGGGAGTGACCGGCATCATCGCCTCGATAATGATACTCAGCTTCTATTCAGTCGTGGCCGGCTGGACTGTGGAATACTTCTTCGAGTCGGTGAGGGGCGGCCTGATCGACTCTCAGCCCGGCGAGCTGCATGAGAAGTTTACCGAATATAGCGAAGGCACCTGGCGTCCGCTGATATGGACATGGCTATTCCTGCTGACCAACTTTGTGGTGTTGCTCCGCGGAGTGACCAAAGGAATCGAGAGGGTGTCAAACTTCCTCACCCCGATGCTCTTCGTGCTGTTGGTTGTATTCTGCATCAACTCGCTCACCATGAGCGGCGCAAGAGAGGGACTTGAGTTTCTTTTCCGCCCCGATTTCTCGCAGATCAATTCAAAGGTGCTCCTCGCAGCGATGGGTCAGGCTTTCTTCTCTCTCAGCCTCGGGTTGGGATGTATGCTCACCTATGGCTCCTATTTCAGCCCGCGCACCCGCATAGGTCGCACCGCCGTGACCACTGCCGGCCTCGACACTTTGGTAGCCATACTTGCGGGCGTGATAATCTTTCCCGCCGTGTTTACCTTCGGCATGAGCCCGACTGCCGGCCCGACTCTGGTGTTTGAGGTGTTGCCCTCGATATTCAATAATCTTGCCTTCGGCAGGGTGTGGAGCTCGCTCTTTTTCTTCCTCCTCGTTTTGGCCAGCCTCACCTCAACCATCTCGATGAGCGAGATTTCGATAGCTTTCTTTGTGGAGCAGCTCAACATGAAGCGCTCCTCTGCCACAATACTCAACACCGTGCTGGCGCTGATATTCGGCTCGCTGTGTGCCCTCAGCTTCGGCCCCCTGTCGGGCTTCACTATCTTCGGAATGACGGTGTTCAACCTCTTTGACTATGTTTCGTCAAACATCCTGCTCCCCTTCGGCGGACTGGTGGTGTCGTTTTTCGTTGGGTGGAAACTCAATCGCAAGTTTATCGACGACGAGCTCACCAACCACGGTCAGGACAGCAGCCGCATGAAAGGCACTCTGATAGTGTGCCTGCGCTATGTAGCTCCCATCGGCATTTCGCTCATCTTTCTCAACTCGATCGGCCTGATCTGACTCCAATGGCGAGGTGGGTGATTTGAGAAAATAGGTTTGGAATATTGGCTTGTGTCGCAAAAAGTTGGTAATTTTGCGCCCGAATATATGCTCCCGCCCAGGCGTGAGAGCTGCAAATATTTGATAAACACCAAGATATGTCAACCTATTCAGAAGTTAAGAAATCAAAGGTAACCACCGCCTCACTGCTCGAAATGAAGCAGCGCGGCGAGAAAATTGCCTGTCTCACCTCCTACGATTATACATTTGCCTCACTTGTCGACGCCGCCGGCATCGACCTGATACTTGTGGGTGATTCCGCCTCTAACGTTATGTTGGGCAATCTCACCACTCTCCCCATCACTCTCGACGAAATGATCACCTTCACCAAGGGTGTGTGTCGCGGAGTGAAGCGCGCTTTCGTGATAATGGACCTCCCTTTCGGCACCTATCAGGGCAATGCCGACGTGGCTCTCGCCTCAGCCATCCGTGTGATGAAGGAAACCGGAGCCGAGGGTGTAAAAATCGAAGGTGGCGAGGAGATTAAGGAAAGCATCGCCAAGATTCTCTCGGCCGGAATACCTGTGTGCGGCCACCTCGGCCTCACCCCCCAGTCGATCAACAAATTCGGCTCCTATGCCGTGAGAGCCAAAGAGGAAGCCGAGGCCGAGAAGCTCATCAGCGACGCGAAGATGCTTGACGAGCTCGGCGTATTTGCCATCGTGCTCGAAAAAATCCCCTCGGCGCTTGCCGCCCGTGTGGCCCGCGAGGTGAGTGTGCCGGTGATCGGCATCGGCGCCGGCAGCGATGTCGACGGCCAGATACTCGTGGTGCAGGATATGCTCGGCATGAACAGCGGTTTCAAACCCAAATTCCTCCGCCACTACGCCAATCTCTCCGAGGATATCACTTCGGCTCTCGGCCGCTATGTCGACGATGTGAAAGCCGTTGATTTCCCCTCAGCAAGCGAACAATATTGACACTCCGCCCATGACCGCGCCGGCCAACAACATTCCCGGCTATAAGCGCATAATCCGGCTTGGCCTGCCTATTCTGGTGGGCCAGCTGGGCATGATAGCGGTGGGATTTGCCGACACCATCATGGTGGGGCAATATTCCACCCTGAGCCTTGCCGCTGCCGCTTTTGTCAACAATCTTTTCAATCTGGCGATATTCGGATTGCTCGGCTTTGCCTATGGCCTCACTCCCCTTGTGGGCGCTCTCTTTTCGGGCAACGAGCATAGCCGGATAGGCGCCCTGGTGCGCAACGGCGTGGCGGTCAATGTTGCCGTCGCGCTGCTGATCACCCTGGTAATGTGGATTATCTATCTCAATATCGACTCGTTGGGTCAGCCCGAGGAGCTGCTGCCGATCATCCGACCATATTATCTCACCTATCTGGCGGGGCTGCTGCCGGTGGCGCTTTTTAATGTGATGGCTCAATGGAGCTACGGCATCCGCAACACCGCCATGCCCATGTGGATCACCCTCGGCTCCAATCTGGTAAACGTGGGTGGCAACTGGCTGCTGATCTACGGACATCTCAGCTGTCCCGAGATGGGTCTCACAGGCGCCGGGCTCGCCACCCTGGGGTCAAGGATATTGTGTTGTCTGGCCATCGGGGCGGTTTTTATGTTCAGCAGGCGATACAGAGCCTACCGCGAGGGATTTTCAAAGTCGCGCCTCAACTCGCGGAGCTGCAAACTTGTGGCAAGTACCTCGTGGCCGGTGTCGCTTCAGATGATGTTTGAAACCGGGGCATTTTCGGGCAGCGCCGTCATGGCCGGCTGGCTCGGCTCGATAGCCCTTGCCGCATTTCAGGTTATCGTCACCATCAGCACCTTAGGTTTCTGCATATACTACAGCATGGCGTCGGCAGTGTCGGTGCTTGTGGCCAACAGTGCCGGTCTCAACGACGGCAAAGCGATGAGAATTATAGCTTTCCGAGGCTACAGGGTGATTCTCTGCCTCACCGCCATCTCATCACTCGTGTTTATCTTCGGCCTGAAAGGCATGGTGGGGCTCTTTACCGACGACCCCGTAGTGAGCGCCTCGGCAATAGGATTGCTCGTGCCGCTGCTCGCCTATCAGCTCGGCGACGCCACACAGATCAACTTTGTCAACGCCCTCAGAGGCACCGCCAACGTGATGCCGCTGCTGTGGATAGCATTTGTTTGCTACATTCTGGTGGGTATTCCTTCGACCTATCTCTTTGCCTTTACCTTCGGCATGGGGCTGAAGGGAATAGTATTCAGCTTTTCGGTGTCGCTTTTCCTTGCCGGCGCGCTGTTCTACATCTACTTCATGCGCACCACCCGCCGCTATCAATCAGTGGTTTCGTGACCTCAGCGGGATAACCGGAAATTTTTATTGAAATATTCAGGCCCCCGGCTAAAACTATTCCGCGGCAGGGAATGTTATATAGATGCAGGTCGGAAAGTCCGGCAGGCATAACTAAAACCGATATAACCAAAATCTAAAAATATTACTATGGCACAGAAAAGTATCAAAGGCACAGAGACCGAAAAAAACCTCGTGAAATCTTATTTGGCTGAATCAACAGCCTACACCCGCTATACATTTTATGCAGCTCAGGCTAAGAAGGAAAACTATTTCCCCATCCAGAAGGTGTTTGAAGACACCGCTGACAACGAGCTCCATCATGCCAAGATTTTCTTCAAGTATCTTGAAGGCGGCAAGGTGACCGTAGAAATGGGTGATGTTGACGCCGGCATTATCGGCGACACCGCCACCAACCTTTCTATCGCCGCAGCTGAGGAACAGGCCGAAGGTGTTGTTGCCTATACTGATGCAGCTGCCGTAGCCGACAAAGAGGGCTTCCCCGAAATCGCCGCTCATTTCAGAGCTATCGCCGAAATTGAGAAACGTCACGAAACCCGCTTCAAAACCCTGCTCCAGCAGGTTAAGGACGGCACAGTGTGGAAACGTGACCACGCCATCACATGGCAGTGTATGGTTTGCGGATTTGAGTATGTAGGTACCGAACCTCCTACAAAATGCCCCGCTTGTGATCACCCCTATCAGCACTACCGTGCTCTTGATCTCGACATCTGATCTTTATTAGAAAGTTAAATTTATTGAAAGTTGCGACACGACCCGTCAAGGTTGTGCCGCAACTTTTTTTGCCCCTTCTATCGCCCGGGAGGGTGATTGTTATAAAAAAGTTTTTGTAATTTTGCAGCGCCGTTCACAAAGAGCGGTTGTTAAATGACTCTATCGCTTTATGCCTGCGCCGAGATAGCGCATGTGCAGAACTACGCCTTTAAGGAAAATTGGAAGAGCACAGCACCCCGCCTCTGAGTGTGTGTGAGTGTTGTCGTGTCGTTGAGTTATCGCATCTGTGCGCGACACGACTATAAAATCTATCATTCTAATTTTCTTATCCCCACTTTCAGTTTTTATGAACAATCACAGATTGCTCACGGGGTTGCTTGCAGCAACTCTGTTGAGCAGTTGGAGCCATGCCGCCTCTCCGGCGGGTGAGCTTTACACCCTTGAGCAGCTCTTTGAGATTGCCGAGGAGAAAAGTATGCAGCTTCGCCCGGTGTTTTCAGCTAAGGCCGAGGCGCGCAAAGGCGTCGACGAGGCGCGCTCAAAGCGTCTGCCCGACATCTCCACCGCTCTGTCGCTAAACTATATAGGCGACGGCTTTACCACCAAGCGCAATTTCTCCGACTATCAGAAGGCGCCTATTCCCCATTATGGTAACGCACTGAGCGTGAGCGTAAATCAGCCCGTATATACCGGCGGCGCCATCACGGCAGGCATCGACCTCGCCAAGCTGAAGCTCACGGCCTCGCGCTATTCCGCCGAGCTTCAGCGCGACGACCTCCGCTTTCAGCTCACCGGCTTCTATCTCGACATCTATAAATATTCCAATTTGCGCCGGGTGGTGGAGCAGAATCTCAAGCAGGCGCGCAAGGTGCTCGAAGATATGAACCACAGGTTTGAGGAGGGAATGGCCCTGCGCAACGACATCACCCGCTATGAGCTGCTCGTCTCCAATCTCGAGCTCGAACTCATCAGAATCAACAACACCGTCAATATCCTCAATGACAATCTGGTGACTATCGCCGGTCTGCCCGAGCAGACAGTCGTGGAGCCTGACACCACCATTCTCATGAGGTCGCTGCCCGACGGAGGCGCCGACCTGTGGGTTGAGGAGGCGGTAAGCAATTCGCCGTCAGTCAAGCTGGCCCGCAACGGGGTCGAGATGAGCCTTCAGGCCGAGAAACTCGCCAGGTCGGAGATGCTGCCCAAAGTGGGGCTTCAGGCGGGTTGGAACATCGACGGACCGATACTCGTGGAAGTGCCGCCGATCAACCGCAATCTAAGCTACTGGTATGTGGGCGTGGGGGTTAGCTACAGTCTCTCGTCACTCTTCAAGTCCAACAAGTCGGTGGCCCGCAGCCGCGAGGCGGTCATCAATGCCTCTGACCAACTCGAAGCTGCCATCGAAAACACCGGACTCGCCATCAGGTCAGACTATGTGAAATATCTCGAAGCTTATGAGGAGCTCAAGACACGCACCAAGAGCGTTGAGCTTGCCTGTCGGAACTATTCCGTCACCGCCACCCGCTATAGTTCGGATATGGCGCTGATAACCGATATGCTCGACGCGGCCAACTCAAAGCTCGACGCCGAGCAGCAGCTTGTCAACGCCCGCATCAACATCATCTATTATTACTACAAACTTTTATTCAGATCAGGAAAGATATGAACCGTCACACAAAGAAAATCATCTCATATATAGTTACATTGGTTGTCATAGTTTTGGCCGTGGTGTGGGTGGCCGACAAGTTTGTTCACTTCGGCAAGGTGGAGTTTACCGACAACGCCGTTGTTCAGCGACAGATTGTGCCTATCAACAGCCGTGTGCAGGGCTACATCAGCGAGATAAGGTTTAAGGAATTTGAACCTGTGAGAAAGGGTGATACCCTCGTGATTATCGACGACGCCGACATGCGTGTGCGACTCGCCCAGAGCCGCGCTGACTATCAGAATGCACTTGCCGGCCGCAATGTGGCCGACTATAGCGTAGGGGTGGCCTCGGCCAACGCTGCAGTGAGCGACGCCTCGATTGTCGAAGCCAAGGTGCTGATGGACAATGCCGCCGCCGACCTTCAGCGCTACACCAACCTGCTGGCCAAAGATGCTGTGACCCGCCGCCAGTATGACGCCGTGAAGACCGATTATGAAGCCCGCAAAGCCCGCTATGAGATGTTGCTCAGACAGAAATCAGCCACCTCGTCGGTAGTGGCCGAGACCCGTCAGCGCATTGCCGCCAACGACGCCGGCGTGGAGCTTGCCAAGGCTCTTGTCGACATGGCCGAGCTCAACCTGTCATACACCGTGATTACCTCACCCTGCGACGGTTATGCCTCGCGCAAGGAGATTCAGACAGGTCAGCTTGTGCAGCCGGGTCAGACACTGCTCGACATTGTCGACAGCGGCGAGGTGTGGATCACCGCCAATTTCAAGGAAACCCAGCTCGAACATATCCACCCCGGCAGCGTGGTGAGAATCAGCGTCGATGCGCTTCCCGGCAAGAAATTTTCCGGCCATGTGGTTTCGATTTCAGGCGCCACAGGCTCGGCCCTGTCTCTACTGCCTCAGGACAATTCGGCCGGCAATTTCGTGAAGGTGCGCCAGAGGGTGCCGGTGAGAATCGAGCTCGACAACAACGGCGAGGACCTCTCGCTGCTGAGGGGAGGCATGAATGTGGAATGTGAGGTGGAATACTGATGGAACATCATCCTAAAGGTCAGGGAGGGTTTGACATACCCGATATTCCCGACTATATTCCCCGCCGCCTCAAGCCGTGGCTCTTTGTGTTTTTCGTGCTGATAATTCAGTTTTCGGGAGGCATCTATCCCGCCGCGGTTACAGATATGGTAGGCACCAAAGCGCTCATGCAGGAGGATATTCTCATGGCCGGCTATGCGTCGCTCGTGGGTATGTCGATCAACTTCTGCGTCATGTTCCGTCTCAAATTCAGATTTTCCAACCGCATAGGTCTCCTGATATGCGGATCGGCGCTGATAGTGTGTAATTTCATCAGCGCCTTCACCACCAGTGTGCCGCTGCTTGTGGCCGTGTGTTTCATAGCGGGATGGTTCAGGATGTGGGCCACTCTTGTGTGTAACTCCACCATTCAGCTGTGGCTCACGCCGGTGCGCGACATGTCGGTGTTTTTCTGCTATGTCTACCTGGTGGTCGACGGAGTGATACAGCTCAGCGGCCTTGCCACTATCTACACCGCCTTCTTTTCCCAATGGGAGTTCATGCAGTGGATCATGATAGGAGCGCTCGCCCTCATGATGATCATGGTGGTGATATTGGTGCGGCCGGTCAAGGGGCCGATGCAGATTCCTCTGCTCGGCATCGACTGGATAGGCTCCGCGCTGTGGGCCATCTTTATGCTCTGCTTTGTGTTTGTGTGTGTCTACGGCAACTTCTACGACTGGTGGGACTCCGTGGAGATTCGCGGCGCAGTGTTGCTCGGAGTGGTCTGCGTGGCCATCAACCTCTGGAGAGCCACCTTCCTCCACCATCCCTATATCTCCTTTATGGCCATGACCAACCGCAACGTCATCCGCGCCACATTGGTCTATCTTGTGTTTTTCACCCTGCTCGCTACCGAGCATGTGTTTGAGCACAGCTATGCCGCCAACATTCTCGGCTTTGACGAGCTCAACCTCATCAGCCTCAACTGGTATGTCTTTGCCGGCATCATAGCCGGCGTGGCGATAACCTATTTCACCTTTGCCCGACGCAAATGGCGATATAAAACCATGACAGCCATAGGCTTTGCCTTTGCCACTTTCTATCTGGCCTACTTCTATTTCACTATCGACTACGGAGTGGAGAAAGAGATGCTCTTCCTCCCCCTGTTCTGCCGCGGAGCAGCCTCTGTGATTATTTCGATTGTGTTTCTCACCTCGATTGTGCAGAGCGGTTTGCATTTCTTTGTCTTTCCGCAGGCCCTCACCATCAATGGCTTTACCGGTGCCGTGATGGGCGCTGCCCTCGGCCCCGCCATTGTGGGCGAATTTTTCCGCCACGTCTTTGCCCGCAACGTGGCTCTGCTTGGCGCAGGAGTGACCGACACCGTGCCCGAAACCTCATTCATCCCCATAGGCGATCTTATGGGCATGGTTCAGGGTCAGGCACTTGTCGAGAGCATGAAAGAAGTGTTTGGCTGGCTGCTCATCGTTGCCTTAGCGGTGCTGTGTATCATAACGGTAAGCTACAGCACCGTGCGCCCCGCCGCCATCTTCCCCAAATGGAAAACCGTGCGCCGCACTCTTCGCCACCTCGTGCGCACCCGCCAACGCCTCCACCCCCTCAACCTCAACTAATTCCCGGGGATACCCCCTGTAATTGTCCCTTCTGCCCCCGTGACTGCCCTCAGCCACGGGGGCATCCTCTTCACCCCAATCTCATCCTAACGGCCTATCCGCTCTATTTCGCAGATTATTCTACATCCTGCTTGTGCATTTTTTGCACATGTGCTGAGGTATGAGTAAATTTGCGGGTAATAACTTCATTTAATCCCCCGATATGAATACTGATAGCGACATATATCGACGCATTCATTTTGCTGTAATGGCGATAGAGAGTGGCGCCCGCAAATTGGGCATTTCCGGCAAGGAGATGCACGACCGATTAAGCAAGCAAGGCTTAATCCAAAACCGACTTATTAAGAGATATGAGGAACTTCATACTCAAAGCCTTGATTGGGTTGCCGACGACATCAGCGAAACTCTTTTAAACTGGGAGGCCGGTCTATGATAACACTCTATCACGGTTCATATACTGCAGTTTCATCGCCATTGGTGGCATTAGGAAGAAAAAAGGTAGACTTCGGCCACGGTTTCTACCTCACTAATTTACATAGTCAAGCAAAAGCATGGGCCGAAACTATCGCAGAAAGAAAAGGTAGGAATAAGCAGCCTGTCGTTTCGGAATATACTTTAGACTATACCTCAGCAAAAAATGATGGTTTCCGCGTTAAGATATTTGAGTCATATAATCTTGAATGGCTTGAGTATGTGATAGATTGCAGGCGTGGAGGTGAAATGCAGAAACTCTATGATATAGTAGAAGGGGGCGTTGCCAACGATAATGTAATTGACACTGTCGAGGACTATGAGAACGGTATTATCACGGCAGAACAAGCACTCGGCCAGTTGCGCTATAAGAAAGTTAATCACCAGATCTGCATACTCAATCAGGAAATCATAGATAAATATTTGGTTTTCATACAATCGGAAACTGCTTCTGACTAAACGATTATAAGATATGAGAGACAATGTGTTATGGCGCAAGCAGAGCCGAATAATTATGCTTTTGGCCGAAACCTTGAATATACCACCCGAGCGAGCTCTTGACCTTTACTACAACACAAAGGTATATGAGCAGATGACTGACCCGAAATATGGTCTCCAACTGATGAGTGATGATTATATCATCGAAGAATTGATCGATGAACTCAGAGCAAACCACTAACATAAGAAATCCCGGTGTGCGAGTTTTACGAACGAATCGGGAGTGGGCGGAATTGGAATATTATGAGTAAATTTGCGGGTGAATATGGAGAAAATGATGAGTTTTATCTGTAGATATAAGTTTACTTTTGTGGTGGCTGCCGTGACGGGGTGGCTCACTTTGGCGCCTGTGTCAGAGGATATGTCGCTGCTCTCGCCCCCGTGGGAGAGTTTCGACAAGACGGTCCACATGGGTTTATTCGGACTGCTCACAATGGCTTGGCTCACCGAGTTTTGGCGCGGACGCACAGCCTCGACGGGGCGCATCGTCCTTTCAGCCATCCTCATAGCCCTTATTTCAACAGCTGCCGGCGGAGCAGTCGAGTTGGCTCAGACAGCCATGGGTTTGGGGCGTTATGGCGATTGGCTCGATCTTGCCGCCGACGCTTTAGGAGCCTTTGCCACGGCGGCGGTGTGGTTGGCCGGGCGTCTCTCCGCCAACCGTCAGAATTAAATCCGCCAACCGTCAGAATTAAAACGGCTTGCGGTATTTCTCGTGGTTAACATCGTCTTCGAGTATGCTCAGATAGCTGGCATAGCGCGAAGCGGCAATAAGGTTTTCATCGAGGCGTCTCCTCACCTCACATCCGGGCTCATGGGTGTGTGAGCAATCGCTGTATCGGCACTCCAACCCTGCCTCAAAAATCTCGGGGAAGAAATGGCTCACCTCTTTGGCGTCGAAGTCAATCGTGCCGAAGCCTCTCACTCCGGGAGTGTCGATGATATAACCACCTTCAGGGAGCTTGAACATCTCGGAGAATGTTGTGGTGTGCATACCGGTGAGATGGGATTCCGAAATCTCGGCGGTGCGGAGGTTAAGCCCCGGAATGAGCCGGTTGATAAGGGTGCTCTTACCCACGCCCGAGTTGCCCGACAGTAGCGACACCTTGTCTTTAAGCTCATGCCTTAGCTCCTCGATGCCCTCGCCGGTCTCGGCCGAACATTCTATCACCTTATAGCCTATGCTGCGATAGAGATAGGCCATAGCTTCGAGCAATTCCTTGTCGTCAGGCTCGGTAAGGAGGTCAATCTTGTTGATCACGATGGTCGCCTTGATGCGATAGGCCTCAGCTGTGGCGAGAAAGCGGTCGATAAACGTTGTCGAGGTCACGGGGTTGACGAGCGTGACAATCAGAAAGGCGCTGTCGAGATTGGCGGCAATGATATGTGCCTCTTTCGAGAGGTTTGACGCGCGCCTGATGATGTAGTTGCGCCTCGGCTCGATGGCGGTGATATATCCCGTCTGCATCGTCTCGTCGACCGACACCTCCACCCTGTCACCGACCGCCACAGGGTTGGTAGTCCTTATGCCCTTGATTCTGAAATTACCTTTGAGGGCACAGTTGAGAGTATTACCGTTGTCGGTGAGCACCGTATAGAGGCTGCCTGTGTTTTTTATCACCAGAGCTTGCATAGGGATTTTTCGGGGATTGATGGGTTAAAACATAAAAAAGCGTCACCCCTTACACAATCATGAGCCGGGCAACGCGCGTATAGCCTATTCCGAAGTTATGCTTCGGAACTTAAGTCCTTATTCCTGAACCAGTCTTACAAGAATTTCTTTGTCATCGCCAGTCTCTTCAAAGGCTACTTTACCTTCGCGGGCAAGCCATCCGAGAGCAAAAACAACTTCTTTGTCTTTGAGCTTGGTTACTTTTCTGATCTGTTTGATTCCGAGCACATCCGCCATGTTGAGAGCCTCCCAAACCTGGCCGGCCCATGTGCCAATCTGTTCAACATTCATAATAATTAATTTTTAAAGATTTTATAAACTTGAATTTATATATATTCGCGGCAAAAGTAATAAAAAAACTTTTAACCACCTTTCTAATATCAACAATTCAGCAGATTATTTTGTTTATTTCTGCCTGCAAAACTAATTTTTATCTTTCTTTCACCTATCTTTAGCCTGCTTTGGTGGATAACTACGCGGGGAAATTGCTAACTTTGTGTGTGTTTTTCCACGAATAGTTATGAACAAATATGTCATATTGCTGATACTGGCGCTCGCTCTTGCGGCGATGAGCTGCTCACGTCGGGAGGCCTCCGACGCCCGGAAGCTCAGCCTCACCGTGAGCATCGAGCCTCAGAGGGCTATCCTTGAGGAGATTGCCGGCAACCGGGCCGAGGTTGTAACCCTGCTCAGGGGTGGCGCCGATCCGGAGACCTACGAGCCCACCTTTGCGTCGATGATGAGACTTGAGCGCAACGATGCCTACTTTATGATCGGCAACGTGGATTTTGAGAAGCAGCTCTCCAACCGCCTCACTCCCGAGGCCGTGAGCCGCATGGTCAACTGCTCGGAGGGCATAGTGCCGGTTAAAGACACCCATTCCCATGCCCATCATCATGACGACGGCGACGACGATCACGAGGAGGAAGGCGCCGAGCAGCCCGACCCCCACACATGGAGCTCGGTGAGAAATCTGCGCGTCATGGCCGGCAACATGCTCGCCACCCTCTGCCGCCTCGACCCGGAGGGAGAGCCCTATTACACAGAGCGATATGACCGGCTTGTCAACCGTCTCGACTCTCTCGACAGCAGCTGGAGCGCAGAACTGGCTCCGCTGAAAGGCAAGAGCTTCATGATGTGGCACCCCGCCCTGAGCTACTTTGCCCGCGACTACAACCTCGGGCAGCACTCCGTTTCGGCCCAGCACAAGGAAACCACCCCCGCCAAGCTCCACGAAATTCTCTCAATGTCAGGTCATGACGATAGGCCGCTCGTGTTTTTCACCGCCCGCGGTCTCGACCCGAGAGTAGCGGCCACGGTTACCTCACAGCTCGATATTCCGGTAGTGGAATTCGACCCTCTCGACTATAACTGGCAGACAAGCCTCGAAAAAGTAGTAGAAACCCTCAAACTCAACAACCCTTCAACCCATGAGCCACGATAACCACTGCGGGTGTGACATAATTATCTCGCTTTCAGACATAACAATGAGCTACGGCCGGCGCACGGTGCTGTCGGATGTCAACCTGCAGCTACATCGCGGGGAGTTTCTTGCCGTGACCGGTCCCAATGGCGGAGGAAAATCCACCCTCCTCAAAATAATGCTCAGGCTCCTTACCCCCACTCGCGGCAGGGTGGAATATCACTCGCGGTTTATTCCCGGCTACCTGCCTCAGAAAAATGCCATCGACTCGCGTTTTCCCATCACCGTGCGCGAAGTCATAGCCACCGGCCTGATGGGGCGCGACAACGCCGATCTTTCAAAGGAGGAAAAACATGAACGTGTAGAAGGGATGATAGCCGAAATGGAGCTGATGAGCCATGCCGACAATCCCATCGGCGCCCTGTCGGGAGGCCAGTTGCAGCGCACACTTCTCGGGCGCGCCCTTGTGGGCAATCCTCCCCTGCTGGTGCTCGACGAGCCGCTGAGCTATCTCGACAAGCATTTCGAGCACGAGCTATATGACATTCTCTCTAAATTCCATTCGGGGGGAGGCACCATTGTGCTCGTGAGTCACGAAATGACCACCATATCCAACATGGCCACACGCCACATCATGGTCGACCGCCGGGTTATGGAATGTAAGTCAAGCTCGCATGTTATACACTGCTCTTGCGACGACTGTCTTTGCTGACAGGCTGACGGAAAAGCAGTTTTCCCAACGCCGAGCCACCTCGGCCCAACAGCTTCACCACACTGTAAATCAATCTTAAGCGCGACACATCGCCCGAGGGTAACCCTTCGGTGAAGCGGTCAAACAGCTGCTGACCCCTCTTCTCGTCACCCTCGCGGGCAATCAGGGCGGCGAGCACCACGCGTCTCACATTGACATACTTCAATGCATGGGTCAGGCGGGCGCTCTGCTCAGCGTCGTCACCTTGCGAGGCCGCGCGACTTAGCGATTCGCTCATGGCGTCGAGAGCCTGCGACACCACCTCGGAATCAGAGCTCAGCGTTGCGGCCGAAATCGAATCCTCACGGTGGATTATCACTACCGAAGGCTCTGTATTGAGTTTCAATGTCACCGGGTTTTCAATCAGCAGCCTCACACCCAGCTCATAATCATTCCACCGGGGAAGACTCTCGTTCCATCCCCCCGCGCGACTCATCAGCTCGGCGGTGGATACATACGACTGGGTGCTGAGAATGCAATGCAATATCTGAGCCCTGAGCAAATCTTTATCAGCCACCGATTTAATCTCGGTCCACATCTCCTCGTCGCGAATCATGCGATCGAAATAGAGCAGCTCAACGTCGGGCCTCGCCTCAAGCTCCGCAGCAATGCCGGCAATATGTGTGGGATGCATGATGTCGTCGGAATCAAAACACATCACATATTTTGTGTCGACCGCTTCGAGCCCCCTGTTGCGCGCCGCCGATGCCCCTTTGACAGGCTCACTGAGCAGATCAATCCTCATCTCGCTCCGGGGATTATGCTCCATCCACTCCCTCACGGCCTCCAAAGTGCCGTCGGTTGAATTGTTGTCAACAATAATCAGGTGACCCGGCAGGACTGTCTGTCTGACAATCATGTCGAGAGTTTCGCCTATAAGACGCGCCCTGTTTCTCACAGGCACTATCATTGTAATCTGCTCGGCTGTCATAATGATTTTTTAACGTTTCGCAACCTTTAATTATTGTGAGTTAGAAAAAATCGGGTTAACTTTGCATAACCAATCATCATCATTCCGATCAATGGCCAACCTTATACTTGTAACCGAGAGCTATCCCCTCGGCTCACTGACCGAAACCGCTTTCGTAGAGCCTGAGCTTAATGACCTGCTCGGGCAGTTCGACCGCGTCATCCTGGTGCCAATCATGGACCGCGGCACATGTCATCCTCTGCCCGAAGGGGTTGAGGTGAGCCGTTGTGTGATTGATTCGGGCATAATGACCAGAAAGTGGAAAAGGCTTCTCAACCTCAACCTCAGCCCCGGATTATTTGAAGCTCCCGCCTATGCCGTTGCCTGCTCGTCGATAGCCGCGGCCATCCGTGAGATGGTGACCCGTGAAAAGCTCGACCCCGCCAAGACTCTCGGCTACTCGTTTTGGTTTGACCTCGGCGCGGTGGCGCTCATGAATCTCAAGCGCATGACCGGCATACGCTTCATATCTCGCGCCCACGGCTATGATGTGCGCATGAATAAGGCTCCCAAGCTGCGTCTCGCCACCCTCAAAGCCTCCGAAGGGGTATGGACCGTGAGTCGTCAGGGAGCTGATGAGCTTAAAGAAAAATTCCCCTCGGCGGCCGATAAGATCTCAACCGCCTATCTCGGTGTCGACATTCCCGAAGAGACCGCCATGCCGCCGGTGAGAGCCTTCAAGAATCTCAGCTTCATCTCCTGCTCGCGTGTGGCTCCCGAAAAGCGTGTTGACTATAACATCAGTTTTCTCCGCGCCCTTGCGGTGGCACGCCCCGATTATGAAATCCGTCTCACCCATCTTGGCGGCTCGCCCGAGGAGATCGAGCACCTTAAGGAGCTTGCCGAGCAATCCGATCCCATCTTCGGCACCCAGCCCAATTTCAAGGCTCAGTTTGCGGGCAATCTGCCTCATCAGCAGGTAATCGAAATCCTTATCAACGGCCAGTATGACTGGTTTATTCTGCTCAGCACTATCGAGGGCTTGCCTGTGGCCCTCATGGAGGCGATGAGCCTCGGCATTCCCCCCATTATCACCGACGCCGGCGGAAGCGCCGAGGCTGTCGACGATGATTGCGGAATCGTGCTTCCCCTCGATCCCGAGCCTGAACAGTTTGTGAGAGGCATCGCCCCATATATCGACACCCCGGCTCGACATGACGCCTGCGCCATCGCCTCGCGCGAGAAGATCAAAACTCACTTCAATGCCAAAACCTTGCGCAAGGAGTGGGCCGCAATGCTCCGACAACTCATCGACTGATGACCCAAGCCCCCGACATTTCAGTAATAGTGCTGACCTACAATCAGCAGGACACCATTGACCGCACTCTCGACAGCATCCTCGCCCAGCATATGCCCGAAGGCAAGAGGCTTGAGATTGTGGTGAGCGACGATGCTTCTACCGACTCGACCCGCCAAATAGTCAGGCAAATTGCTGCCCGGCACCCCGACGTGGTGAGGTTGCTCCCTGCGGAGCCCAACAAGGGGGTGGTGACCAACTATTTCTCGACTCTCTCCCAATGTCGCGGCAGATATATCACCGACTGCTCGGGTGATGACTTCATGACCGACCCTCATCGTCTGGCTACCCAGATGAAGCTGCTCGACAACAACAGCAATCTCATAATGGTGCTGACCCGATTCTCTACTTTCGACATCTCCACCGGCCGGCTTACTCCATCGCCGCTGCCCGAGGGTCAGGGAGTAAAGATAGTCAGCTCAAAGGAGCTGCTCCTTCCCCTGCTTTCCCATACTCCGGTGGAGGAGATAGGGCAGATACACCTCTCCACCGCCCTGCTCCGCGCCGACAGCGTGAGGCAAGCCCTCGCGCGTGAGGGCAACATGGTCTTTAATCCCGACTTCGGGTGTGAGGACCTCCCGCTGCTCGCCGCTCTCTTTGCAGGAGCCGGTTCCTCTCAGCCCGGCGGAAAGGTAGCCCTGCTGCCTCGCGACACGATGGCCTACAGCGTGCTCAACCCCGCGCAGATTACCGCCTCGGCCCCTACCCCCCGCGCCGCCATCTACTATGCGTCGACGGTTAGGGCCACCGCCATTCTCGCGCGCCATTACGGAGTGGATTTCTCACTCCTCCGCCCCTATTTCCGCCGGGTATTGCCCCATGCGGCCAAGCTTACGCTCAGGAGCCGCAGCCGCCGCGCCGCCGACATCCTCCACTCCACACTGAGGGAGTTCCCCCAAATAAAAGTGTCGCCCGCCACGCGATTACTCGTCATGACGAGCCACATATTTTTATCCTGAGGGATGTTGCTGTCTTAAGAGGGGTCAGAGCTGCTTGGCTACCACATTTTCAAGCTTGGTGACATCTTCCACACGCTCCTTGATTTCATGGTCGCGCCCTATCACAAATGTTGTGGGCACCGAGGTTACATTATATTTCATCAGATATTCGTTACCCTCATGAGCGCTGTTATAAACAGCTGTCCAGGGGATATTCTTGGCGCTCTGACGCCATGCAAACTCATCGTTGTCGATCGACACCTGATAGATTCTCAGACCGCGGTCGCGATATTTCTCATACACCGAATTGAGCATCGCGTTATAGGCCGGCGCGGTCTCGGCCGAATAGACAGTGAAGTTGAGAATCACCGGTCCGCCGGCCTCAAACTCATCCTTGAGGTTGCGCTTTTTGCCCTCACTGTCATAGAGCTCGATGTCAAAAAATCCTATCTCGCCGGCCACAACCGTATCGCGGGCCACCGACTGACGGCGGTTGGCAAAGTTGCTCACATAGAGGTTTGAGAGCCACGCCGTGCGGGGGTCGTTGGGGCGCTCGCGGGTGTAGGCATTGGCCACAGCACCGATTATGCTGAGGTCACGCTTGTTTGACGGGTCAAAGAGGGCGGTGCCACCAATGCGCTTGTTTATCACATAATAGCTCACGATGCCTGAAGGGTCGTCAAGCAGACGGGTGCCGATTTCGCGTTTCAGCAGCGAGTCGCCGGTGGCGCTGAGGCCGAGGCGCGACACTGCTTCAAGCAGTTTGTGCTCCACATCCATCATCATCTCGGCCTGAGGGCTACCCTTGAGGGTAAAGTCGCTGTCAAAAGCATTTGCCTTGGCCAATACGGTCACAGTCTCGATACTATCGACGGGGAAATAGAGCGACTTATCGTCGAGACGAAGTCTATAGATGTCGGGAAAACCGGCGGCGGGACGGGTGAACTTAAAGCCTCCCGAAGCGGGCAGGTTGATTGAATCGAGCTTATACCATGCTCCGTTGCTCGAAGCCTCGAGCCACATGGTTTTGCCGGCAGCGCCTTCTATCACGCCGTCAACAGTCCACTCATTTTTCTGCGTGCAGCCGCCCATTGCCAGCGACAAGGTCACGGCAGCCGCAATCAAGCTATTATTTTTCAATATATTACGCATATTATCTTACTTTTCAGGCACCCCGATACCAACAGGGCGCTCTTCCACCTTGCAAAGATAACGCTTATTACCGACACATCCGCACTCCAACCCCAACTTTTTCACCCCCACCCACCCAAACCTCTACTCACTTGCCGAGATGTCACCATCGAGGAATCATCTACATCAAGCGCTTTACTTAAGTGCTTTTCGGATTGAATCATAGGATTTGTGTGGGTTTTGCCAATTTGAATCATAGGATTTGTGTGGATTTTCCCGGATTTAATCATAAGATTTGCGTAGTTTTTAGAATCACTGGCTGACAAACATCCCCCTCTATGAGCTCCCCTACCGCTTTTGAGGAAGGGGGAAAAGCAATTACCATCCAAGCAAGCGGTTTTATTAAATGAGAAATGTTTGGGGGAGGGTTGGTGGCATTTAACTAAAAAAATTTGGGGAGGTGGGGGAAAAGAGCTAAATTTGCATATTCTACACACTAATAAACCTATCAATCCATGAAGAAACTTCTCAGTTTACTGGTTGGTCTGCTACCGGTGGCGGCATTAGGCCAGCTACAGATTGACCATGCTAAATATCCCGATTTCAAGGAGGCCACCAATCCCGACCCCTCCCTGATGATCTACGGTGGCGGCAAGATGAGAACTGCCGAACCTCTGTCGGCCCGTCCCGACCATGTCAACAACATGCTGCTCAAATTCTTCCCGCCTGTGTTTAATCAGGACGGCGGCTCTTGCGGCTCAGCCTCGCGCATATGCTATATGTTCACCCACGAGCTCAACGCGTTCCGCAATCTCGACGGCTCGACGATGAACAACAACTACCCCTCCCACTTTGTGTGGCTCCTCACCTACGGCAACTCCGGCAAGGATGAGTTCGTGCAGTTTGTGGGCGTGCCCAACTCGGCCACCTATGGCGGCAGGACTTATTCTTCGGTATTCGGCAACCAGGACACCGAGGATAACAACTTCGGCTGGATGAACGGCTACGACAAGTGGTATTCGGGCATGTGGAACCGTATGCTCAAACCCACCAACTTCACCGACCACCTCGGTACCAAGGCAGGTCGCGAGGCTCTCAAAAACTATCTCTGGAACCACAACGGCGACCCCGATTTTCACGGCGGCGGCATAGTAGGTGTCGGCGTAGCTTCGGGCGGCAGCTGGAAAGCCATACCCAAGACCCCGGCCAACGACGCTGCCGGTCTGACAGGCCAATATTACGTGAACCACTGGGGCAAGCAGGTCGACCACGCCCTCACCATCGTGGGCTATGACGACCGCGTGGAGTTTGACCTCAACGGCAATGGCATTTACGGTGAAGAGTCGGCCGACGAAAAAGGTGCCTGGATCATCGTCAACTCCTGGGGCGACGGATGGTGTAACTCAGGCGCAATCTACTGTCCTTATGCTTATGCCGGTGCCTCTGCAAAATATGACGAAGCCACCGACACCTGGAGCTTTGCAGGCAACTGGTGGACTCCCGAAGTCTACTCAGTAAGAAAAAACTATCGCCCGCTGCGCACAATCAAACTCACCATGGACTATTCGCGCCGCTCGGAGATATGTCTCGGTGCCGGTGTGTCAGCCGACCTCAACAGCGACGTGCCTGAAAAATCGATCGAGTTCGACCACTTCAAATATGCCGGCGACGGTAACTACGGCAATACCAATCCCGCGCCCGAAATCCCCATGCTCGGCATGTGGGCCGACGGCAAGCTCCACGACGAGCCTATGGAATTTGGCTATGACCTCACCGACCTCACCGCTTCCTACAACAAGAGCCAGCCCCTCAAATATTTCTTTATCGTAAAGACCAAATCGTGGGCTGAAGGCAAAGGTAACATACGCGGCGCCTCCATCATCAACTATGAGGAAAATCCCGCCGGCATCGAAATGCCTTTTGATCTCGGCAAGGAGGGTGTTGTTGAAATCAAAAACGCCGGCGAAACCACCATTATCTCGGTAGTGGTGCCCGGGCTGCAATACTATCCTGCGCGCAACGCTTCTTTCACCGGCTCGACCCTCAAGTGGGACGCTCCCCTCTCGTCGCCCAACAAGCTCGAAGGCTATAAGATTGTGCGCGAAGGAGCCAAGGTGGCTCAACTTCCCGCCAACACCACCACTCTCGAGACCTCTGACATAGGCAGCGGCACATATAGCATCTACGCTCTCTATCAAAACGACATCGAGTCGGCTCCCGTGAGCGCCTCGACAAGCATCACCCTCCCCGAGACCAACGAAGTGGCCGTGTTTAATGAGTCGGGCTTCTCGATTCCCGGCATCTTCGACTCTAAATATGAGGAGGCCACCATCGAATTCTACATCCGGCCCAACAGCGTGAAGAACTACAACCAGAGCGCCGGCCCGGGTTGGGGCTCATTTATGTTCCACACCAACAGCGACGGTTCATTCACTGCCGGATGGAACACATCCTCCAATGACCGCTGCTCAACTGCAGGCAATATGCTCGCCGCAAACCGCTGGACCCATGTAGCCATAGTTGTGAAAGGCAACAATATCTCCACCTATATCAACGGTCGTCGCCGTGCCACCACCACATCGTCACGCTATAGCGGCATAGGAGGCTTCGGCGCTCTCGAGTTCACCGCCAAGGAATATAACAACAACAACACCGATGCCGCTCTCGACGAGATACGCATCTGGAACTATGCCCGCTCGGCCGATGAACTGCTCAACAACTATAAAGTTGAATTTGCCGGTCAGCTCCTCCCCGAAGGTCTGGTAGCCTATTATAAAGGTGACATCTTCACCAACTCGGAGGGCGCCTATCTGCGCGACCGCATCAACAGCAACCACGCCAAGATTCTCAACGCCAACTACAAGGCCGAGACCTCATCCACTCCCAAGCTCACCCTCCCCGAAGATGAGCTCGCAGTGAAGATCAACGCTCCCGCCGAAACCATCTATGCCGGCCTGCCCGTCAACCTCACAGCCACCCGCTCGTTGTCGGCCACCTCGCTTGTATGGAACATCGAAGACGCATCCGAGCAGACTGTTTCGGCCGCATCACCCTCGGTGATGTTCAAATCCACCGGCGACAAGAAAGTTACCGTTACCGCCACCGCGGGCGACGGCTCGACCGTAACCGACGAAACAGTCGTGAAGGTTGAATCGGCTCCAGCTCCCGACGCCACCTTCACTCCCACCGCCACCAAGGTAGCTATGGGCGAGAATGTATCGTTTATCGTGGCAAACCCGATTGCCGGCTACACCTATCACTGGGATATGGAGGGAGCCGACACCCCCGAGGCCGTGAGCGTCAATGCCGGCGCCGTCTACTCTCAGTTCGGTACCTTTAAGGTTACTCTCACCGTCACCTCGGTCGACGGCAAGAAGAGCTCATCGTCATGCAACATCGAGGTAACCGAAGTGGCTCCCGAAGCCGACTTCACCATTTCGCCCGCAGTGGTTGTGAAAGGCGACGAAGTCGTGATTCGCGACGCCAGCAAATTCTCACCCGACAAATGGCAGTGGGAAATCAGAAGCGACATCAACAGCTATATCTCCTCCAACCGCAACGCTGTCTTCACCCCCGATCAGCCCGGCGTGTATAACGTGACCCTCACCGCAGCCAACAATGCCGGCACAAGCCGCAAGACCGTTGAGCGCGCCCTCATCGTCACCAATGCCGACAGCAAAAACGGCCTCACCTTCAGTCAGGGAGGTGCCTCTGTAACCGCCACCAAATCGCCCCTCGAAAAAGGTATGAACACCTTTACCATCGAGTGGTGGATGAACCCCGGCAAACTCACCTCCAACTGTCTCGGAATCGGTGACAAGGAGTCAACATTCCTCATCAAGAGTGTTGGCCGCGGCGCCCTCGCCGTTCATCTCAACAACAATGTTATCCGCACCTCTGACGGCGTGGTCGTTACCGGCCAGTGGCACCACTTCGCCGTGAGCGTTTCAAAAGGCACTGTCAAGGTGTTCCGCGACGGTGTATTGCTCGCTAACCAGAAAGTCACCACCGGCGCCACCCTCCCCGAAATCGAGAAATTCGCCATCGGCGTGACCGGTCTCGACATGACCGGCTCGATCGACGAGTTCCGCGTGTGGGGCAGCAACCTCGCCGGCACCACAAGCGACATCGAAAACAAGCTCAAAGTCTTTGCCAACAGCCCGATCAACAATGTCGCTCAGGCCGAGGCCGACAACAAACTGTTGCTCTACTATCAGTTTAACCAGAGCGGCGGCGATGTCACCGACGCCACTTCCAATGCCAATACCGGCATCCGCAGCGGCTTCGGCCCCGACGGCGACGCATGGGGATTGTCGAAAGGTGTGTTCTGTCTCAACTTCGAGACTCCCGAATATGAAGATCTCACCGCCGAAAAGCTCACCAACTACAAGCAGCCTTTCAGCCATGACTCATCGAAATCGGTCAACAACCCCTCATCCAAGCGCTGGTATGCCATCAAGGATTGGACTCTTGAAAACACCTTCGAAGCCAACGGCGTGATAACCGGAGTGCATGTCGACCTTGACAAGAACAAATCGTTTACCGCAACCTCAGGCTGGGACGGCTTCGGATTCCTTTCCGATCACAAGGCCTATCAGACCATTGAGCTTCCCGCAGGCGACTATACCTTCTCGGCTGTCTACGACTCCAAATATGAGGGTCAGCCCGTAAGCTCCTATCTCGTGGCCGCCGAAGGCAAAGGTCTCCCCGATACTTCCGACCTTGCCTCAGCTCTCGGCTCATCTATGATGGAAGCCAAAGGCACCGCCGTCGACAACACCAACTCGGTGAAATTTATCCTCACCCAACCCGCCACCGTGTCGGTAGGTATGGTTATCAACATGTCGGGCAGCCGCCTCATGGCTATCTCCGAGTTCAAGCTCCTGCGCTCAGGCATCAAGGATGTCACCACCGGCATCGATGAAATCGGCGACGACTCAACCCTCCCCGTCGTTCCGGGCAAGGAGGGCATCTATGATATGTTGGGCCGCAAGCTCGGCAAAGTTGCCGGCCCCGGCCTCTACATCATCGACGGCAAGAAAGTTTATGTGAAATAACATCCCACCCAACTCCTAATTAAAATCGGGAAGCCGTATCCCTCAAATGGGGCGGCTTCCCGATTTCATTATACTACATTTGCCTTGCAACCCGCAGATAATTTTCTTACAGGAGTTTGAATCTTATGCTGAAGATTACATTGCGTGGGCGCAACTGAGAGGTCTGAGAATAGATATCCAGACCGCTGTATGAAACACGGGTGTAATGACGCTGATCGAAGATGTTGTTGAGTTGCAGCTCGAGGTCAACATGTTTCAACCTGAGTTTGGCCGAAGCGTCGCCAAACCAGGCGTGACGGTTTTCGGCAGTCAGGTTGTTATAGTTATCCTCAGCGGCAACAGTCAGCGTAAGTGTTTTGGTGGGATAGATGTTCATAGACAGTCGCTGTGTGTTGTTGCGCACATTAGCCGACCCATCGCGATGATTTTCGGTATAGCTGCGGCTTTGGCCGAAACCGCAGCCATATACAAGCCCTACCGCCTCAAAAGGTTTGATCGAGAGGGTTCCACCGAAACTGAGCAGCCCGGCATGGTATCGGTAAAGGTCACCGTCAATGAGACGATCGTTATCTGACAAGCTGTAACTACCTATCACACGGATGGTGGAGCTAAGAAAATCAAAACCTTTGCTGATCTCGCCGTTCAGACTATAGCTGTCGGCCACAGTAGGACTGTTGATAGCCTGAACGACACTGGTGGCACCTTCATAGCTATATCCGTAGATCTGATTGTCGTGTGTTTGACGGTAGCTGATACCTCCATTGATAAACAGAGCGTGGATAGCATTTCGATAGCGCAACGAAATATTCGCCCCATAGTTTTTGGTTTCGGAGAGCTGCTCTACATATGAACGCTGAAAGGTGCGGTAGTTCGACATGACATAACCGCTGTATATTCCGCCCGGATCGCCTACGGTCTTACTGTAATAAGCACTTGAGTTAAGCCAGAGATCTCTGACAAGAACCCAGTTGACTGAAAGAGATGGAGAGAAAAGCAGGTGTGTGTAACCATGCTTATCCTTGCGCACCTTATCGTCAAGTGTCTGCATATAAAGTTCGAGGGGGAGACTCAGAGTGATGTCAAGATTGCGGCTTTCATACTTGTAGCTTTGACCAAGCGCAACACAGTAGGTGTTATACCACAGGTCGTTAGTGACCTGGGGATTACCCGGTGGCGGCGTGAATCCGTCAAGATCGGTGACAATGCCATGCAGATTGGCCGAAGCATTGATGCCGTAGTTTAATCTCCACACATCAGCTATTCTGACAGAGTAGGCTGTGTTAAAACGTCCCGCCATGTGGTGGGAATTCACATCCTGCGAATAAGAGGCCTGAGTGTTGTGAAGCAGCGAATCAATGTCAACCGTCAATGTGTTCGGACGGTGGGCATAGCCGGCTGAAAAGTGGAGATCAACACTGTTTTTACCGATATTGCGGATTGTGTTGAAAGTGTTGGAGACCGAGAGCTGCGGACGGTAGAAATGCTGCCATACACGATCGTTGCCATAGCTCACCGGATTACTTCCCGTGCGCTCGGATGAAAGCACACCGTTAACACGGTCACTGTTCCATTGAGAATCAAACTTCAGCACGTTGGCCATGAATCCGTAGGGTGAATTCCAGTTATAGCGCAATTCCATGTTGAGATTGTTCTGCTTGGTCTCGCCGGTCATGGTTTCGGTGGTAAGTAACCGGCTGTCGTTACTGATAAAATAGTTACCCTCGCTATTACCCTCACGACGTATGCGGTCGTTATAGTAAGCGATGTTGAGTCCCAACTCCGTATTTTCATTAAACTTCTCGATGTGGTTAACCGTCAGAATATTACTAAGATTGTCGAATGTGCGCTTGCGAGGCAAGCTTGAACCACCGGGCATCACTACATCAACAGGGCAAAAAGGATAGAGGTTGATTCCGCTGACACCTGATTGATGCCGGGTCAGCTCCTTCGACACATCATCGCCCGTGTTGTTGCCCTTATAGAGCGTCATGTTCTGGCGACGTTTGGCAAAATACATGCACACAACCTCGGCAGTCCAAAGAGGATTACGGCCTATGGTTGTCTGCCCGTCGGTGAGACTACCGCTTCGGAGAGTCCAGTCGCCGACCTGTTGGACTCCACCGCCCAGCATAGTATTTATGGCAATCGTACCCTTGGCTGATTCCTTCAGCTTGAGGTTGATGGCAACATCGTCGGTAAGCGTCTGGTTTTGCAACATCTTTACGGGCTGATGGTTCTCCAACACCTGAACCGTTGCCACATCCTCAGCATTGACATTGTTAGTAGCGAGGCCATAGCGCCCGGCCAGCAAGTCAGTATCTTCGATATAGAATTTGGATATGCTTTTGCCATTGAAACTGATGGCACCGTTATCCGACACCTTGATACCGGGCATACGCCTCAACACATCACCGATGGTGCGGTCGGTCTGCTGCTGAAAAGCGCCTACAAGATAGTTGAGAGTATCGCCATGCTGGGTAATTTTACGGGCTCGCACGCTTACTTCCTTAAGCCGTATCATCCTCTCGTTAACTTGAAAATCGAGCTGTTGGGTATGATTGGCCACAACCTTTACCTGTTGACCTATTTCCATACCGGCGGCTTTCACCACAATAGAGTCAGCTTCACTGCTGATTTCCAACCTGTAATAACCCTTGCTATCCGTATCGGAAAAACCGATAATACTGCCCGAATCCTTGTCTGACGCGGTCACATAAGCATCTACAGGTCTCCCCTGCTTACTGAGCACGATGCCGGTGATAACGGTCTGCGCAAGAGAGCAGCTCCAAACCGCCGTGAAAATGGCTGCGACTGTAATTATCCTCTTCATTGTAATTGCTTTATCATAAAGTTTCCGGATGATCATACGGTTAGTAAGGATTCAAGTTTTTATTCGAGTTCCAGAGGCTCGAATTTGGTCTTGCCGGGAGTTTCGTTTCCTTCGAGACTCATCCAGCCTATAGCATTCCAGTAATCCTCGTTATAGCGCTTCTGGAGCTTATAAATACGGTCACGGCTTGCCTTCGGAAAGTATTTCTCAGGAGACTGAGTGATGGGGAATGTGCCGTTTTCAATAGCCACAGCCTCCCAGACATAAAGATTATTGGTGTCGTAAACCTTAAGTATACAGCCGGGAAGTCCGCCGAATTTCCACGGCCCACCGTTAACGGGAATATCGGCAGTAAACCATGCTTCAAAATCGCGGCCACGAAAACGGCATGTAGCTTTCTGACATTTATATCCGAGAATTGAATCTGTTTCTGCGCTTAATGTCCATTTCATCAGCGGCCACTCCTCTATGTAGCGACCGTTGTCATGCTCACACCAGTTTGGCATACATGAATATTCGGTAAGCTCGTTATCGCGAATAATATAATCTGAAAACACCAGTTCGCTCCAATTCTCCACGCGCTCTTTGGGACCTCCCATCCAGAAACTTTTGGGCACCCTGTCAGTATGACCGCTTTCCTTTTTCCATTTTATGGCCTGACGGTCAGACCGCTCTAAAAATTCGCTGCTGTATTTTCGCACTTTTTTGCCTACTTCCAGCTTGCCGAGATCAATGTAGGTATTTTCATCCTTGATATCTGCGGCATTAAGAGCATAGAGAACCCTCACGACGGCAGTATCGATTGGAAAACGCTGATCATAACCGCGTTTCTCACGACTTGGCACACGGCCATTCTGCTTGGGTTGTGCCTGAATTGCTCCGCAAACACTCACGAGCAGACCTAAGATAATGATTGCTTTCTTCATTTTGATGGTTTTTTAATTGTGAATAATCCTGTTGTCAAGGCTTCGGCCTATAGCCAAGCCTGAGAATCACAATGGCCATTATGTAACTCCGCCGCAAATATACATACTCTTATGTATAAATGCAACTAATATTTTAGTTTTAACTAATTTTATAGTTACATTTCTCCGTACACATTAATTATAAAGGGATTTCTTAGCCGACAGCCGGTATTTGAAATGAAGCAAAAAAGAGGTATCTTTGTAATCTGAATTGTCATCGACTCCTGATACATCACCCCGGAAAATGGAAGAAAACAAGCCCAAAAGATACCGTCGCTCAAAGGCTGATATAGAAAACAGCATAAAACAAGCGGCCAAAAACATCATTCTGAAAAAAGGATTTTCAGGAATGACCGTTCTTGACATAATCAAGAATGCAAAGATCGAACCCATAACTTTCTATACGAGATATAGGAATCTGGAGGAATTCTATGATTGGTTTGTCAGAGAATATGACTATTGGTTCGGCGATATGCTCAAAATGTCACATGACAAAGCTTATAATAAAGAGAGGTATGTAGAAATATTTGCCAACTTATTTGAATGTCTGAAAGAAGATTCCATAATGCTGGAGCTGCTTCGTTGGGAAGTTAACGATGCAAATACCATCACAAAGCGTTCTGCCATGAATCGCGAAATACAGACGCTTCCCCTCACAGGAATCTATGAAAGTCAGTTTAGCGACAGCGATATAGACTTTGTGGCAATTTCAGCACTTCTTATAGCCGGTATCTACTACCTGAATCTTCATAGAAAATGCTCTCCGTTTTGTGGCATCGACATCTCCACCCAAGAAGGACGCACCCGATTGTTGAATGCAATCAAAGGTCTTTCCGACAAGCTCTTCATGGAGAAAGACACCGCCGAAAAAAGATACCGTGAAAAGATTTCATCTATTGCCGAAAGAA
Source organism: uncultured Bacteroides sp. (assembly GCA_964384885.1). Taxonomy (GTDB): domain Bacteria; phylum Bacteroidota; class Bacteroidia; order Bacteroidales; family Muribaculaceae; genus Paramuribaculum. The sequence goes on along the minus strand of CAYLMR010000002.1, from coordinate 45,843 downwards.
TGAGACAAAAAGGATTAAGTGACGCCGATATAGATTACTGCCTGTCAAACCTGCCTGATTAACACTCAATTCAACATCATATTAACCAATCTCAACGATATGTATCAAAACAATCAAAACAACATCAATCTCGGGCCCGGAATGTTGAAGGGCGTAGTATGGGGCGTGGTCGCCATTGTGGTAATCATCATCGCGATGGCATTTATACGCCCATGGTATAACGTGTGGTCACAGGAAATGGAGGGCAAAGCCGAGTTTGCCAAGGCCGAGCAAAACCGCAAAATCAAAATCGAGGAGGCTAAGGCCAATCTCGAGGCCGAAAAGCTCAACGCCCAGGCCGAGGTGGAGCGCGCTAAGGGTGCCGCTGAGGCTATCCGAATCGAAAACGGCTCGCTGACTCCCACCTACATTCAGTATCTCTGGGTGAGACAACAGTCAGACCTCAACAACAAAACGGTGATCTACATCCCCACCGAGACCAATCTCCCCCTGCTCGAAGCCACACGAGCCCTGACACTCCCCCAGGATTAATCAAAAAGGGTCAGAGGGGGTCGACATCATAGCTGATCATCACCCCTTTGGCCGACGCACGACCCGATACGCGGAGCTTGAGAGCAATAGCCTCGAGAGCTTCGCGTATTTTTGACATCCTTATCGAGGGCTCGATCTTAAGCATCAGCTTGCGTATGTAGAGCTGCTTCACCCTCGCCACCCACGGCTCCTCGGGGCCGAAAACCCTGTTGCCGAGAATATTTCTCAACTCGCGGGCAAAAGCCGAGGCATAGTCGTCGGCATGGCGCGGATCGCGATGCTTCACGAAGATATAAACCAGTCTCACGAAAGGTGGATAGATATATTGGCGGCGCTGATCCAGCTCCATGTTATAAAATCCCGCATAGTCGTGAGCAAGTAGGAAAGGAAAGACGGGATGATCGGGGCGACGGGTCTGGACCACCACCTCGGGCGATGTGTCAGACCCCGGGCGGCGACCCGCGCGGCCGGCCACCTGTTCCAGCATATTGAAACCGCGCTCGTTGGCGCGATAGTCGGGCTGCGACAACACGGCGTCGGCATTGACCACCGTAACCATGCTCACATTGGCGAAGTCAAGGCCCTTGGTCACCATCTGAGTGCCTATGAGAATCTGCTTCTCCCCTTTTGAGAACTCATCGACTATCGACTGGAGGGCATCCTTGTTGCGGGTCGAATCGAGGTCCATGCGCGCAATGCGGCTGTCGGGAAAATTCTGCTCTATCTCATCTTCCACGCGCTCGGTGCCATAGCCGGCCACCTCGACAGCGGGGCTCTTGCAGGCGGGGCAAACCGACGGCAACGGATAGTGAGCGCCACAATAGTGACACACCAAGGCGTCGTCATGACGGTGGTAGGTGAGGGCCACATCACAGTTCTCACATTTGGGAGTCCATGCACATTGACGGCACACCGCCACGGGAGCATATCCGCGACGGTTGAGGAAGAAAATCACCTGCTTGCCGGCAGCCACGCTTCTGTGAGCCGACTCAAGGGTGCGGGTGGCAAAGGCTCCTTTAAGCTCCCCTTTCAGGCGCGCGCGGGTGAGGTCGACAAGCTCAATGGGGGGAAGGGTTGCGCCGGCATAGCGCTCGCTCAGGGTCACGAGGCCGAATTTTTCCCCCTCGGTGGCTTTGTAATAGGTATCGACAGCGGGAGTGGCGCTGCCGAGCAATGTTTTTCCGCCATGCATTCTCGCCAGCACCATGGCGGCGTCGCGGGCGTTATAGCGCGGGGCGGGGTCTTGCTGCTTGTAGGAGGAATCATGCTCCTCGTCGACAATCACCAGTCCGAGATCGGCAAAGGGGAGAAAGAGCGAGCTGCGGGCGCCGATCACCACACAAGGCTCGGAACTATGGAGCAGCTTGCGCCACAGCTCCACCCGCTCGTTGTCGGAAAACTTTGAGTGATAGATTATGACCTTGTTGCCGAACACACGCTGCAACCGGCGCGTGAGCTGGGTTGTCAGCGCAATTTCCGGCACCAGATAGAGGGCCTGCCTACCCATCGACATCACATAGTCGATGAGGTGGATATAGATTTCGGTCTTGCCGCTCGAGGTTACGCCGTGGAGCAGGGTCACATCTTTCTCCTGCCACGACTCGTGAATCTCGCGCAAGGCTTTTCCCTGCGCCTCGCTGAGCACCGGCAGGGAGTGTTCAACCAACCCCTCGAAATCAAAGCGGCTCACCTCCTTGCGGTAGATTTCAATGACTCCCTTTTTCTGCATGGCGGCGAGCACCGAGGGCAACAGCCCGGTGCGCTGAAGCAGCTCCTGACGGGTCACCTCGCGCGGAGAGGAGTCGCGGCGGTTGAGGCCCGACATCTCTACGAGAGCCAGCAGGGCGGTTTCCTGTTTGGGCGCTCCCTTTACGGCGGCAAATGCGTTGGCTACGGCAGCGGCCATATCCCCCTCCGGGTCGGCGGCGAGTTTCACAAACGAGATTTTGCGGGAGTGATAGCGCTCCACAAGTTTCTCGGCCACCGCCACGGCGCCTTTGTCGACAAGCTTCGACACCAGGGCGTTGATCGAGGTAAAGCCGGTGAGACGCCCCAGGTCGTCGACCGTCATCTTGCGGTCGGCGCTGTTGAGGGTGGCGAGAATAATCAGCTCCCTCTCCGACAACGGCATGTCGGGGCTCTCCTCAAAATCCTCTACGGGCGACACAAACGATTCGCTCTCGATTTTCAGGCCTCCCGGCAAAGCGGCTTTCATCACCTCGCCCGGCGAACAGAAATAATAGTCGGCCACCCACTGCCAGAACTGCAGCTGCGGGCGGCGGATTATCGAATAATCGTCGAGTATCTTCTCGATAGGCTTGACCTCAACCGAGGAGGGAGGCGCCACCGTAGAGAGATTTGACACAATGCCGGTGTAGAACTTTTTTTTGCCGAAGCCCACAATCACGCGACTACCTATCTTGAGCGCGCTCGACATGGCGGGGGGCACGGAATAGGTGAAACCGCTTTTGAGAGGCAACGGCAAAAGCACCTCGGCATAGAGCTGACTGTTATTCTCCTGTTGGGCCATAAATAACCTTTCGCGGATCGGGAATTGAGAGTGTGATTATTCGAGGTTTTTCCTCACCTTGTCGAGATATTGTTTCATAGCCTCCGAGTCGCGGCTCTCCACTATCTCCTGAAGCTCGGCGAGCTTGGTTCTGATTTTCTCGAGCTGAGGAAGTGTCTTGGGGTTGAAAAGAATTTCGCTCAGCAGGTAATCATCCTCCGACATCAGGCCTTTGGCAATCGCCATGTGGCGCTTGAAAGTGGTGCCGGGTGCATCCTGGTGGCGCATCACGCCGGCAAACACCAAAGTCGACGCAAAGGGAATCGACAGCGAATAGGCTATCGTGGTGTCATGCTCGTCGAAGGTATATTCCTCGATATGAAGCCCCAGGCGCCCGTAGAGGTCCTTGAAAAACACTCTTCCGAGATGGTCACCCTCCTTGATGATGATGGCGTTTTCGTTGGTGAGGTTGCTCAGCGAGGCGAAAGTGGGGCCAAACATGGGATGGGTCGACACAAAGGGGTGGTTGCATGAGGCATAAAACTCAGGCAGTCCTGTCTTTACCGAAGCGATGTCGCTCAGAATGGTGTTGGCGGGGATATAGGGAAGGATATTCTCGAAAGCGGGAATGGTATATTTCACCGTGGCGGCATTGATAACCAGCTCGGGGGCAAATTCGGCGATTTCGTCGGTGGTGGTAAAGCGGCGCGCGTTGAAGGTAAATCTCAGGCGCATGGGGTCGGGATCATAGACCGCCACATCATGGTCAAACGACAGCAGGTCGCAGAAAAACGAGCCCATCTTGCCGGCTCCCAATATAAGTATCTTCATCTTCTTATCAATCTGAAAGATTAAACTCGGTCGTTGAGCACCTCAATCTGCTGTCTCACCGACTCCTCGTGGATGGCAAGAAGCACAGTTCTCAAAAATTCGGGCGACATCGACATCTCCTCGCCGATTTTCAGGCGGGTGCGCATCACGTCGTTATAGCGGGTGGCCTGCACCACCGACATCTTGTGCTCTTTCTTATATCGGCCTATCTCGCGCGACACTCTCATGCGCTTGGCAAGCACTTCAAGCAGCTCGTTATCAATATGGTCGATCTGCTGACGGAGCAGGCTGAGGTTTTCGGTCGACTGCTTGGAGTCGCGCACCACGAGGGTGTTGAGAATGAAGTTGAGAATCTCGGGAGTGACCTGCTGGGCGGCGTCGCTCCATGCGCAGTCGGGGCATGTGTGCGACTCGATGATGAGGCCGTTGAAACCCATGTCGAGAGCCTGCTGCGACAGCGGGGCTATGAGTTCGCGCTTGCCGCCGATGTGTGAGGGGTCGCAGATAATGGGGAGCCCGGGATAGCGCAGACGCAGCTCGATAGGTATATGCCACTGGGGCATGTTGCGGTAGAGATGCTTGCCATAGGTTGAGAAGCCTCGGTGAATGGCGCCGAGCTTGCGCACACCGGCGTTATAGAGACGCTGCAAACCGCCTATCCACAGCTCGAGGTCGGGGTTGACGGGATTTTTGACCAATACGGGCACATCGGCCTTGAGCTCGGCGAGGGTATCGGCTATTTCCTGCATGGCGAAAGGGTTGGCGGTTGTGCGCGCTCCTATCCAGAGTATATCCACTCCGGCGGCGAGAGCCTCCTCGACATGCTGACGGGTGGCGACCTCGGTGGCCGTATACATGCCGGTAAGCTGTTTCACCTTCTTGAGCCATTCAAGGCCGGGGGCGCCCACGCCCTCAAAGCCTCCCGGCTTGGTGCGCGGCTTCCATATTCCGGCGCGGAAAATCTTTATGCCGTAGTCGGCGAGCTGACGGGCGGTTTCGAGCACCTGCTCCTCGGTTTCGGCCGAGCAAGGACCTGCGATGATAAGGGGTTCCTGAGTGCTGACCCCTTCGAGCACTATGGGTTGGAGATCTTTCATATTCTGAGTTGGTTGTTGATTTCTAATGATTCATTTGCGGGGAAAAGCCTCGCTGATGCGCTCAAGGGCGCGGAGCATGTTCTGCTCGGTGGCGCAGAGCGATATTCTCACATATCGGTCGCCGTTTGAGCCGAAGATAAATCCGGGAGTGATAAACACCCGTGCCTCGTTGAGCACCTTGTCGGCCAATGCCTCGCCCGAGGTCTCGCTGTCGGCCACGCGTCCCCACAGGAAGAGGCCTCTCTGCTTCGGGTCGAAGGTACAACCGAGGGCTTCCATTATGCGCTCGGCCACCTTGCGGCGGCGTGAATATTCTTCGTTGAGCTCCTCATACCACTCGGCGGGAAGCTCCAGAGCCTTGACGGCGGCGAGCTGCATGGGGCGGAACTGGCCCGAGTCGATATTGCTCTTCACCTTGAGCACCCACTCCACAAACTGAGCGTTTGAGGCAAGCATGGCCATGCGCCATCCCGCCATGTTGTGGCTCTTGCTGAGCGAATTGAGCTCTATGGCGATATCCTTGGCGCCCTCAACCTGCAGCAGGCTCAGCGGCTCGGGATTGAGAATAAACGAATAGGGATTGTCGTGGGCAATGACTATGTTGTGTTTCTTGCCGAAAGCCACGATCTTTTCAAACAGCTCGAGATTGGCTGGAGTGCCCGTGGGCATGTGGGGATAGTTGACCCACATCAGCTTTATGCGGTCGAGAGGCAGCTTTTCGAGCGCCTCGAAGTCGGGCATCCAGCCGGTTTCGGCAGTGAGGTCATAGTTGAAAATCTCCGCTTCGGCAAGACGGCTCACCGAAGTATAGGTGGGATAGCCGGGATTGGGCACGAGCACTCCGTCGCCGGGATTGAGAAAAGCGAGCGAAATGTGCAATATTCCCTCCTTCGAGCCGATGAGCGGCTGCACCTCTGTGGCGGGGTCGAGGGTCACGCCATAGATGCGCTTATACCAGTCGGCATAAGCCTGACGCAGCTGAGCCACGCCCACATAGGGCTGATAGGAATGGGAGTCGGGGCGCGAGGCATCTTCACAGAGCGCGGCTATCACGTCGCGGTGGGGAGGACGGTCGGGCCCTCCTATGCCGAGCGAGATGATGTCATAGCCACGGCGGTTGAGCTCGGCAACTTCGCGGAGTTTGCGCGAGAAATAATATTCCTTTACCTCAGCTACCCTGCGGGCCGGTTGGATGGAGGTGTGAAACGAATCAGAGGTTTTCATTTTGACAATCTTTATATTCTCCCAGAGTTTTAAAATCGTTGATGAGCGGCTTGACGGCGTCGATGGCCTGACGGTAGCGCACATAGCTGTCGAAAGTCAGGTCGACATAGAACCGGTATTCCCACTCGCGCCCTATGATAGGCATTGACTGTATCTTCGACAGGTTGATGTCATAGAACGACAGTATGGTCAGCACCTTGGCGAGCGCACCGTGGGTGTGGGGAAGCGTAAACGCCACCGAAGCCTTGTCGCGCTCCTCGGCGCGGGGACGGAGCTCGTCGGCCAGCAGAGGGTCGGCCAGTATGAGAAAACGCGTGAAGTTGCGCTTGTTGGTCTCGATGCCCCGCGCAAGAATGTCGAGGCCGTAGAGGTTGGCGGCATATTCGCCGCATATCGCAGCCATGCCCTTGATTTTTTCGGAGGCTATCTCGGCGGCGGTGCCGGCGGTGTCGAGCTTCTCCACCTTCTTGAGATTGGGGTGATGGTGGAGGAAGTTCTCACACTGCATCAGCGCCATGGGGTGGGAGCCGGCCTCGGTTATATCTTCGAGCGACTGACCCGGCAAGGCGGCCAATACATGAGATATTCTCATCTTATATTCTCCCACGACGGTGAGATTGCTCTTGCGCAGCAGCTCGTGATTCTGGAGCAGTGAGCCGGCAATAGTGTTTTCGATAGCGAGGACACCGAGCAGCGAGGCGTCGCTGTCGAGAGTCTCAAACATGGCCGGAAATGACTCACAGGCCACTGTTTCGATCTCCTCGGGAGCGAAATATGCTCTTGCGGCCGCATCGTGAAAGCAGCCGGCCACACCTTGAATCGTGACTCTTTTGGTTGAAGTGTTGCTCATAAGTTTATTCATAGAAAATCCCGTCGGTGCTCGCTTTTGGGATTGAGCCGGCGGGAAGTTCCGAGTCTTTTTTTATCAGATTGACTTTTGGTCTGACTGATTTCGAGTTTTCAGCCGATGTTTTGCGCACACACACTACTCAGCCGGGCAACTCCCGGAAAATCCCGCCTTCTGCAAATCGGTAGCAAAAAAATCGGGTTGAATAATAATATGCGTAAAATCGGGTCATCGTGTTGGTTGATAATTTATTTTGCAGCCTCGGCGGCATGCTTCGGCTGATCGGCTACAAAATTAGGCAAAACTTTTTCATTTAACAAATTTATCAAGCCGCAATGATTGTTTTTTTGTGATTTTTAATAACCCTATCCATTTTTTTTATATCTTTGCAGTGTCGGGCAGAAACCCGACCCAAACTATCGACAACAAGAGGGGTGCCGCAACCCCGGTGGTAAGCGGCTGAGATAATACCCTTGGAACTTGACGCGGTTAATGCCGACGTAAGGACTTGAAGCTCGGTTTATTCAGCGGTGGCTGCGGCGCCGTTCCGGGGGTAAGACCCCGTTTCCACTCCGGTTCTTATTATCAGCTGAGACAGGCGGAAGGTTCACTTCTCTTGTCTCACATTTATTTTTTAACCCGTCTTAACTATCAGAACATGAGAGTGGAAATCAATCATCATCCCGTCGATGCGCCCGAGGGTATCACCCTCGCCGAATTGCTCGAAAGAGAGGGGCTAAACCGCCCCGGAGTGGCCGTAGCCGTCGACAACAGTATCGTTACCCGCAACCGTCACGACTCGTTTAAGGTTGCCGAGGGAATGAAAATCACCGTGATACGCGCCGTGTGCGGCGGCTGATACTTCGTCACTCAGCCATGAAACTTACCGCTATTACAACCCCCTATTTCTGGAAGGGGGAGGCGGAGCATATCCGGAAGCTCCTTTCGAGCGGCGAATACAGCCGCGTGGATATACGCAAGCCCTTTGCCGACCCGGAGTCGGTGACCCGACTTATCGGGGAGATAGGTGAGGAGTTTCGCCCTCAGCTGGCGCTTCACGACCGGTTTGAGCTCGCAAGCCGATTGGGTGTAGGAGCGATTCACCTCAGCCGCCGCAATCCCTCGGCTCCCGAGGGGTGGAAAGGAGCGGTGGGCTGCTCATGTCACTCGGTCGATGAACTGAGCGAAATGCTGCCCAGGGTTGACTACGCTTACATCTCCCCCATCTTTCCGAGCGTAAGCAAGCCGGGCTATGGCGCCGCCTCTCCGCTGCTCTCCGACCCTAAGCTTGACGAGCTGCTCCGGTCGCCCGAGGGGAGGAAGATAGTGGCGCTCGGAGGCGTCACACCCGACCGTCTCGACCTGCTCGCCGAAAAAGGATTCTCACAGGCCGCCATGCTCGGCAGCGCAATGGGCGTGAGGGAGTTCCCCCTCAGCAGCTTCCGCCTGCAGTTCATCACCCACGGCGACACCGTTGAGGAGCTCATCAGTCAGACGCGCCTGGCGCTTGACGGCGGCTGCCGCTGGGTGCAGCTCCGCGCCAAGCATTTCACACCCGAGATGATCGTAGAGGCCGGCAAAGAGATGTCACGCCTCTGTCATCAGGCAGGTGCGGTCATGATAATCGACGACCATACCGAGCTTGTAGGCGTCACCGGCGCCGACGGCGTGCATCTGGGCCGCAACGACATGCCGGTGGCCGAAGCCCGAGATATTCTCGGCCCGCAATATATTATAGGCGCCACCGCCAACACCTTCGCCCATATCGAGGAGGCTTATCGCGCGGGCGCCGATTATATAGGTCTCGGGCCTTTCAGATTCACCACCACCAAAGCCAACCTCAGCCCCGTGTTGGGAGAGGAGGGCTATCGCGAGATTCACAGCCTGTGTCTTGACCGCGACATTCATATTCCGATAGTGGCAATAGGCGGAATCACACCCGACGACATCTCGGCTATCATCAAGGCGGGAGCCGACGGCATAGCCGTGAGCGGCACCATAATCCGCTCTCACAATCCCGCCGGGACCACCAGCCAACTCAGTCACCTCATCAACACAGCTTTAAACACTAAAAACAACTCATAAAGAAAATGAACGATAATAACCGTAATGACATTCTCGTGATCGGCGGCAGGGAGTTTACCTCACGCCTGTTTGTCGGCACAGGAAAATTCCGCAGCAACACCGTCATGGCCGAAGCTATCAAAGCCTCAGGCACACAGATGGTGACTGTAGCCATGAAGCGCATCGACATGGACAACCGCGACGACGATATGCTCCATCACATTGTGTCTGACAATATCCAACTCCTCCCCAACACCTCGGGAGTGCGCAACGCCAAGGAAGCTGTTTTTGCCGCCGAGCTGTCGCGCGAAGCCTTCGGAACCAACTTCATCAAGCTCGAGATTCATCCCGACCCGCGCTATCTGCTCCCCGACCCCGTAGAAACCCTCGCCGCGACCCGCGAGCTTGTTAAGAAAGGGTTTGTGGTGTTGCCCTACATTCAGGCCGACCCGGTGTTGTGCAAGCATCTTGAAGATGCCGGCGCCGCCACGGTGATGCCTCTTGCCGCCCCTATCGGCAGCAACAAAGGCCTCGTGACCCGCGAACTTATCAGAATCATCATTGAGCAGAGCCGCGTGCCGGTAGTGGTTGACGCCGGTCTCGGCCTCCCCTCCCACGCCGCCGACGCTATGGAGATGGGTGCCGACGCCGTGTTGGTCAACACCGCCATCGCCGTGGCGGGCAATCCGGTTGAAATGGCGCGTGCCTTTGCCGAAGCCACCGTTGCGGGGCGCAGGGCTTATCTCGCTTCGCCGGCGGGAGTCAGCGACGGCGCCGTGGCCTCCTCACCCCTCACCTCGTTTCTTACCGACTGAGCCCTATGTTTTCAGAAGTTTTAAATCAATACAGCTGGAGCGACACAACCGCCGGGATAGCCTCAATGACCGAGAGCGACGTCATCGCCGCCCTCAACCGCGAGAACCTCACCGATCGCGATTTCATGGCTCTCATCTCGCCGGCGGCAGCGCCCTTTATCGAGCAGATGGCTCAGCGCTCCAAAGCGATTACCGAGCGGAGGTTCGGCAAAACGGTGTCGATATTCGTGCCGCTCTACATCACCAATTCCTGCACCAACGCCTGTGTGTATTGCGGCTTCAACCGCCACAACAAGTTCAAGCGCGTGATTCTCACCCCCGACCAGATAAAGCAGGAATGTGAGGCTATCAGGAAGATGGGGCCGTTTGAGAATCTGCTTATCGTCACCGGCGAAAATCCGGTAGCCGCGGGCGTAGACTATCTCGAAAAGGCGCTCAGGGTGTGCCGCCCCTATTTCAGCAATCTCACCATCGAGGTGATGCCTCTCGACACAGCGGAATACGAACGCCTCACCCGGAGCGGCCTCAACGGAGTGGTGTGTTTTCAGGAAACCTACAACCGCGAGAACTACAAACTCTATCATCCCTCGGGCATGAAGAGCAACTTTGAGTGGAGGCTCAACGGATTTGACCGCATGGGCATGGCGGGAGTTCACAAAATCGGCATGGGCGTATTGATAGGTCTCGAGGACTGGCGCACCGACGTGACCATGATGGCGCGCCACCTGCGCTATCTGCGCCGCACCTACTGGCGCACCAAATATTCGGTTAACTTTCCCCGCATGAGGCCGAGCGAGAGCGGTTTTCAGCCCAATGTGGTGATGAGCGACCGCGAGCTTGCCCAGCTCACCTTTGCCTTCCGCATCTTCGACCCCGATGTCGACATAAGCTATTCAACCCGAGAGGAACACAAGTTCCGCAACAACATGGCCACTCTCGGCGTAACGACAATGAGCGCCGGGTCGAAAACCGAACCGGGAGGTTATGCCACCTATCCCGACGCACTCGAACAGTTTGCCGTGAGCGACCGCACCTCTCCCGCCGAGGTGGCCGAAGACCTCCGCGCCCTCGGCCGCGAACCGGTGTGGAAAGACTGGGACAGAGTGTTTGACCTCGCCGACATGCAGCAATCATGAACACAATATCATCCAAAGCTCTCAGCGAGCGCTATTCGCGCCAGACCATGCTCCCCGGGTGGGGAGCGGAGGCTCAACAACGTCTCCTCGACGCCACGGTGCTGATAGTGGGCGTGGGTGGCCTCGGCTCAGCCACCGCCACCTATCTCGCCGGCGCTGGTGTGGGTCACCTGATTTTAGCCGACCCAGACAAAGTGAGTCTCTCCAATCTACAACGGCAGGTGCTCTACGACACCTCGATGATCGGAGAGAGCAAGACACAGCGTGCCGCCCGGCGCCTCACAGCGCTCAACCCCCATGTGAGGGTGACGCTCGTGAGCGAGGGACTGACCCCCGAAAATGCCCCTCAGCTCATCTCTCAGGCCGACATAGTTGCCGACTGCACCGACAACCATTCCACCCGCTACCTCATCAACGACACATGCCTCGCCCTCGCCAAGCCGTGGGCCTATGCCTCGATAGGGGAATTTTTAGGCCGGGTGAGCATCTTCACTCCCGATTGCCCCACAGGCTATGCCGACCTCTTTCCCGACCGCGAGATTCTCAGCGCCCTTCCTCCTGCAGCCGCCGGAGTGATAGGGGCGGTGCCGGGAGTGGCGGGCGCCATTCAGGCGGGCGAGATCATCAAGTTTCTCACCTGCAAGGGCACTCCCGCCGTGGGGCGCCTTATTGCCTTCGACCTCCTCAATCTCGATTTTCAAACTATTGACCTCTAACCATAATTCCCAACCATCATGCCTCAACTCTGGACTACCGAAGTTGCCAACGCAACCCGACATATCTATGAGCAGATAATCAGGCTTCCGTTCATAACCGAACTTGCCGACGGAACTCTCGATGCCGACATCTTTCAGAGATACATTCAGCAAGACACCCTTTATATCCATCGCTACAGCCGTGTGCTCGCCCATATAGCCTCGCGGCTCACCGACCCGGCGCTCACCGAAACTTTCCTCAAGTTTGCCGGCGACGGCGTGGCGGTAGAAAAGGCTCTCCACTCCTTCTACCTCAAAGGGCCGTTGCCCGAGATGTCGCCCGCCTGTGTGTTCTACACCTCGCTGCTCGAAGCCCAGGCCAACGCGCCGGTCGAGGTCGAGACAGCCGCCGTGTTGCCCTGCTTTCTGATCTACATGCAGGTAGGACTTCACATCACCGAAATTCAATCCTCGGGCGACAACAATCCCTATAAGGAGTGGATAGCCACCTACAGCGACCCGACGTTTGCCGAGTCATGCCGGAAGATTTCGGAGATATGCAACGACATGGCCCGCAATGCCAGCGCCGAGGTCAGAAAAGCTATGACCGCCATCTATATTCAGGCCGCCCGTCAGGAATGGCTTTTCTGGAAATCAGCTTACGACAATCTCAACTGGCCCCCCGAACTGCTATGAATCAATCTAAAAAGAGCTACCACCGCGCCCTCACCATAGCCGGTTCCGACCCCTCGGGTGGCGCCGGGCTTCAGGCCGACCTCAAAACATTCTCAGCCCTCGGAGTATATGGCTCGACAGCTATTGTGGCTATTGTTGACGAAAACACTCAGGGCGTGTATGGCGTACACCCGGTGCCTGAAAAGTTTGTAGCCGGGCAGATACGCTCGGTGTTGAGCGACGTTGGCGCCGACGCCATAAAAATCGGTATGCTTCACAGCTCAGAGCTTATCCGCACAGTCATCTCCACCCTCGGAGAATATCCCGAGGTCACCCGCATAGTGGTCGACCCGGTGATGGTGGCCACCTCGGGCGATCCTCTGCTTATGCCCGAAGCGGTTGCCACCCTGCGCGACGAGCTGTTACCCTTAGCCACCGTGATTACTCCCAATCTGCCCGAAGCCTCGCTGCTCTTAGGCGAGGAGATAACCCGCAGTGACCAGCTCGAAGAGGCGGCGCGGGCGCTGTCGGCCCTCTATCCCGGAAGAAAGGTGTCGGTGATGCTCAAGGCGGGACATCTCGACGACGCCACGCTCACCGATGTGTTCTATAACGCCGTGACCGACCATTCACTGCGGCTTTCCTCGCCGAGAGTCGACACCGTCAACACCCACGGCACAGGCTGCACCTACTCCTCGGCCATCGCCGCCATGCTTGCCAAAGGGGCCGATCTCGACACCGCCGCTATCAAGGCCAAGGAATATCTCGCCAAAGCAATTGTTACGGGTGCTGACTATGCTATCGGCAAAGGCCACGGCCCCGTGAACCATTTTTACGCTCTCTGGAAGTAGTCAGGCAAATCTGCCCCGAGAGGCCGCGCGGAGCTGAAGAGCAAGGCCGAGCCCTCGGGTTAGCAGATAGCTCAGAAAGGCTATCCAGAGCCAATGATTGTCGGTTGGGAAAATGATGACTATTGCGGCGAATATCGCTGCGGCAGCAAGGGTGGTGAGAAACATGCGGCGAGTAGCTGTGAGGCCGATAAAAAAGCCGTCATAGAGAAAGGCCGCACCACCCGCTGCGGGTATGAGCCACACAAATATCATCATGCTCTCAACCGACATTCTAACCTCCTCATCGTCGGTGAGCAATGCCACCACATTGTCGCCTAAAGCTATATAGGCGAGAGTGAAAATAGCCGAGGCCACCACGCCCCACACCAACAGCACATTGACCACGCGCCGGAACGAGTCGACCGACCTCTCCCCCACGCTGCGGCCGCACAATGCCTCGCCGCTATAGGCTATGCCATCCATAAAGTAGGAGAAAAACACAAAAAACTGCATCATCACCACATTGGTGGCAAGAGTCATGGTGCCCATGCGCGAACCTATCGCAGTGACCGCCATGCTCACCCCCATTATACAGGCCGAGCGGAGAAAGAGGTCGCTGCCGGTGCGGAGAAATCGCCCCATGCCGCTGCCACGGCCAAGCGACGACAGCCGAGTGAGGCGTATTCTGATGCCCCTCAGGCGGCCATAGATCAACGCTGCCACCACTATCATCACCGCGCCAAGCCATGTGGCCGCCACAGTGCCGAAAGCCACGCCCATAAATCCCATTTTCCAAACCGCCACAGCCAGCAGGCTCAGCGCCACGTTGACCACATTCATGGTCACGCTCACAACCATAGGCCAAAGTGTGTTCTGCATACCTATAAACCAGCCGCTCAGACCCATCACGGTAAGCATGGCGGGGGCGCTCCACACACACATCATGAAATATCCCCCCGCAAGCGCCTCGACATTCTCGGCCGGCGAGAGCAAGCCGAGCAGCAGCCCCGACAGGGGCGAGCGCAAAGCCACGGCCACCACGCCGATAATTATTGCGAGCCATAGAGTGCGTTCGAGCGAGCGGGCCACAGCCTCGCGGTCACCGGCGCCGAAAGCCTCGGCGGTGAGGCCGGCGGTAGCCATGCGCAGAAAGCCCATTATCCAGTAAACCACATTGAGCATCATCGCTCCCGCAGCTATGGCGGCAAGATAGTCAGCCGAGCCGAGGTGACCGCTGATGGCGGTGTCACACAATCCGAGGAGCGGCACCGTGATATTCGACGCCACCGCGGGAAAGGTTATGCGCGCTATGCTGCGGTTGATCGACCTTATCGAATCTCTCATTTCTCTTCCTCAAAAAAAACAACATCATCCGACATCGCCCTTAAGAAGCGGAGTCGGATGATGTCAGTAATCGGTAGATTAATATTTCTTACATATAGTAGTCGTCGGGCACGGGGCCGTAGGCATTGTCACCCTGCTGGGTATCCTGACAGAGGAACACAAGGAGAACGATCCAACCTACAAGAGGCACAAGACCGATGAAATACCAAGCACCGCTGCGGCCGGTGTCATGAAGGCGACGCCAGGTCACACCCAAGCTCGGAAGCAGGAGAGCCAAAGAGGCAAGATAAGTGATGACCATATAGTTGGGGTCGATAATCATGTCGAGCACAGTGGTCACAATTCCAATGATAAACGAGAAAAGCTCGAAATACCAAAATTCGCTACGGGTGGCACGACCTGTGAAGCAGCAATATTTCTTCTGAATACAGGTTTCGATTGATTGTGAGAAAGTCATGGGAGAAATGGTTTTATGAATTTGTTATGAGGATAATCACATCTGATGGTCGGGCAGGGGCACTATGCCGAGAAAATCCTTCACATTGTCGAGCACAGCCTGAGCGGTGTAGCCGAATTTCTCGTCGAGCACCTTGTAGGGGGCTGAGGCACCGAAACGTTCGAGACCCTGCACCTTGCCGTTATAACCCACGAGCGGCTGAAGCACGCAGGGGAGACCGGCGGTGAGGCCATAGGTGGGAATGTCGCCGGGAATCACGCTGAGGCGGTAGTCCTCGCTCTGATCCATAAAGAGTGCGGGCGAAGGCACCGACACAACTCTGGCATTGATACCCTCGGCTTCGAGGAGCACAGCCACTTCGCAGAGCAGACCTACTTCCGAGCCGTTGCCCACGAGCACAACGTCGGGACGCTGAGAGGGATTGATCACCACATAACCACCCTTCATGGCTCCGAGAGCATCGTCATATCGGCTGCCCGAAGTGGTGGGGAGGTCGATCACATCCTGACGCGAGAGGATGAGGCCGGTGGGAGAATCGAGGTTTTCCATCGCCATTTTCCAGCACACCACGGTCTCGGCGCTGTCGGCGGGACGGAGCACGAGCATTGATCTCTTGCCGTTGAAGTTGCGGATCTGCTCCATAAGGCGTATCTGAGCTTCCTGCTCGATAGGCTCGTGGGTGGGACCGTCCTCACCTACGCGGAAGGCGTCGTGGGTCCACACATATTTAACAGGCAGCTGCATCAGCGCGGCCATTCTTATGGCGGGCTTCATGTAGTCGGAGAACACGAAGAAGGTGCCGCAGGCGCCCTGCATGGCTCCGTGGAGCAACACGCCGTTGATAACCGAAGCCATAGTCAGCTCGGCCACGCCGGCATGAAGGAAGCCGCGGTCGAATTTGCCCGGCTCGAAAGCTCCGGTAACCTTGAGGAAGGCCTCGGTCTTGTCGCTGTTGGCGAGGTCGGCGCTCGACACAATCATGTTTTTCACCTGCTTGGCGAGCTCGGTGAGCACTGCGGCTGAAGCTGTGCGGGTAGCCACATTGTTTTTATAGACTATCTTGCGGTAGTCGATATCGGGAATCTTGTTGTCGATGAAGTCCTGAAGCTGGCGTGCTGCCTCGGGATTGGCCTCGGCCCACTCTTTCTGAGCGGCGCGGCGCTCGGCCACAATCTTGCGGAGCTCCTCGCGACGGGCGGCATAGAGAGCCTCGACCTCGGGACGGATAACCCAGGGGTTCTCGGGGTCGCCGCCGAGATTGCGCACTGTGGCGGGATAGTCGGCGCCGCTCTTGCTGAGGGGCTGGCCGTGGGTTGAGCACTGACCCTCAAATGAAGAGCCGTCGGCCTTGACACATCCGCGGCCCATCACGGTGTTGCCGATGATGATGGTGGGACGTTTGGTCTCGGCATTGGCGGCGGTGAGAGCCTCGGCGATGGCCACGGGGTCGCAGCCGTCAACCTCTATCACATTCCAGTTCCATGCGCGATATTTGGCGGCATAGTCTTCGTTGTCAACGGCGTCGACGTCGGTTGAGAGCTGCACCTTGTTGCTGTCGAAAAACATTATGAGGTTTGACAGCCCGAGGTAGCCGGCCAGACGGCCTGCGCCCTGCGAAATCTCCTCCTGTATTCCGCCGTCAGAAATAAACGCATAGGTTTTGTGAGCCCATGTCTCACCGAATTTGGCTACAAGAAATCTCTCGGCAAGCGCACATCCCACAGCCATTGTGTGACCCTGACCTAAGGGGCCTGAGGTGTTGTCAATGCCGCGGGAGGGATTAAGCTCGGGGTGGCCGGGAGTCACGCTGCCCCACTGTCTGAACTGCTTGAGCTCGTCGAGGGTATAGAGACCGCACAGCGCCAGCACACTGTAGAGCATGGGAGACATGTGGCCCGGATCAAGGAAAAATCTGTCACGCGACAGCCATGTGTGATCATCGGGATCAGCCACTAAAAACTGAGAATAGAGCACATTAATGAAATCAGCGCCTCCCATAGCGCCTCCGGGATGGCCGCTGCGGGCCTGTTCAACCATAGCGGCTGAAAGCACGCGAATATTATCGGCGGCCGAATCGAGAATTTTCTTGTCCATTATATCTTGGTGGTGATGAGTTTTCGTAGCGAGAGAGTGTGAATCTCTTTTTACGTTGCAAAAATAGCAAACATCGCCGTTATAGCCAAAAAAAATCCCCCTCATTCCACTTCGAGCCCCCTCTGAGCATGAAATTCGGCCCGGTGAGCGAATTTTTAAAGTCATCGCCCGCAATACTCTCCCCGATCGGCACGTTGTTAATTTATCCCTCGCTCCCAATGGAAATTCATCAACTCCCCGTCACCATGAAAAAAGCAATTCTGACCCTCACCGCCTCGGCCTCGGTTATGCTCGCCGCTCCCGCCATGGCAGCCAACCACCCCTTATGTCCCGCCGACAACACCGCGGTAAGCTCTCCCGCTATCGACTTCTCGAAGACCAACCGCCCCGATGAGAAAGACCGCCTGTTTTATTCCCCCGAGGTTGAGCGTCAGATCAAACTGGTGAAACAGATTATCACCAACCCCAAGCTCGCATGGATGTTTGAGAACTGCTTTCCCAACACTCTCGACACCACGGTAAATTTCCGCAAGGATGAGGATGGCAACAACGACACCTTTGTCTATACCGGCGACATTCATGCCATGTGGCTCCGCGACTCGGCGGCTCAGGTGTGGCCTTATGTCATGTTAGCCAAAGATGACCCCGCGCTCAAAGATATGATCGAGGGAGTGATAAGGCGCCAGTTTAAATGCATCAATCTCGACCCTTATGCCAACGCCTTCAACGACGGCCCGACGGGAGGAGAATGGATGAGCGATTACACCGAGATGCGCCCCGAGGTGCATGAGCGCAAATATGAGATTGACTCGCTCTGCTATCCCGTTCGCCTCGCCTATGAGTATTGGAAAGCCACCGGCGACGCAAGCATCTTCGACTCAACATGGCTCGAAGCTGTCGACAATATCCTCACCACCTTCATAGCCCAGCAACGCAAGGAGGGCCGCGGCCCCTACCGCTTTCTGCGCCGCACCGACCGTCAGCTCGACACCCTCAACAATGTAGGCTGGGGCGCCCCGGTGAGCGGCTGCGGACTGATAGTGTCATGCTTCCGCCCCTCCGACGACGCCACCACTTTTCAATATCTCATCCCCTCAAACTTCTTTGCCGTGACGAGCCTCCGCAAGGCCGCCGAGATTCTCAGCGAGGTTAACGGCGACAAGGAGCGGAGCCAAAAGTGTGCCGCCCTCGCCGACGAGGTGGAACAGGCGCTGAAACAATATGCCGTTTATGATCATCCCCGCTTCGGCAAGATATATGCCTATGAGGTTGACGGCTTCGGCAACCAACACCTCATGGACGACGCCAATGTGCCGAGCCTCCTCGCAATGGCCTATCTCGGCGACGTGGATGTCAACGACCCGATATATCAGAACACGCGCCGCTTTGTGTGGAGCGACAGCAACCCCTATTTCTTCAGCGGCCCGGCCGGCGAAGGCATCGGCGGTCCTCATGTGGGCTATGACATGGCCTGGCCCATGAGCATCATGATGAAGGCCTTTACCAGCAACGATGATGAGGAGATTCGCGACTGTGTGGCGATGCTGATTAACACCGACGCCGGCACCGGCTTCATGCACGAATCATTCAATGTCAACGACGCCTCAAACTTCACCCGCGAATGGTTTGCCTGGCAGAACACCCTTTTCGGCGAGCTAATCCTCAAACTCATCGCCGACGGCAAGGCTCCCCTGCTCAACTCCATCCCCTGATTTTTCTGTAATCATCTGCCTCCCCTCCCTGAAGAATAACCGCGCTACAGCTAATGACTGCCGGAAATAACTTTTTGGAGGGGCGGGGTGTTTATTAAGGAAAAGCATAAAGATTATATGAGCAAACGAACAATTTACAGCCGCTTTAAGGAGATTGTCAATAAATATCCCGAAAATCCCGCGATAATCGAAGACAACCGCACCCTCAGTTTCCGTGAGCTTGACGCGATGGTCGATTCAATCCTCGCGAAGTTCTACGACAGGAATGAGAAATTTGTCGGCATAGTGATGAACCACGGTGCCGAGCAGATTGCCGCAATGCTCGCCGTGCTGAAAAGCGGCGCCGCCTATGTGCCTGCCGAGCCCTTCCTTCCCAACGACCGCATCAATTATATGATGAAGACCGCCGGGGTGAAGCTGGTGATTACCGACGATTATTGCGAGGACCTTCAACCAACCACCGAAACTTTTGAAGACCGCTCGACTCCCGACGGGCTGGCATATATTCTCTATACCTCGGGCACAACCGGCAAACCCAAAGGTGTGATTCAGGAAAACCATTCGGTGGTGAACTACTGTGAGGCTTTTGAGGCCGAGATGCACACCGGCCCCGGCGATGTGATGCTTCAGTATTCGGTTTGCTCATTCGACATATTTGTGGAGGAAGTTTTCACGACGCTGCTCAACGGCGCCACTCTCGCCATTCCGACTATCGAGGTTCACAACGGTACGCTGAGCGGATTGATGGATTTCTGCACACGCCACAGTGTTACAATCATTGACGGTTTCCCCTATCTGATCGCCGACCTCAACAAGAAGCCCGAATTGCTCCCGAAATCGGTAAATCTGATTATCAGCGGTGGCGACGTGATCCGCGCAAGCTATATAACCAACCTGCGCAACAGGGGTATAAGGATTTATAATACTTACGGCCCTTCGGAGACATGCGCATGTTCAAACTACTTCCGTGTGGATAACGCCGAGCCTCTTGAAGACGGCACTTTCTCGATCGGCAAAGCCATCAAAGGCGTTGAAGTCAAGATTCTTGACAAGAATTTCAAGGAAGTTCCCAAAGGGGAAGTGGGCGAAATATGCATCTTCGGCGAGGGCGTGAATCAGGGTTACCTCGGCAATCCCCCCGAGCAGGCAAACTTCGTGACCCTCCCCGACGGCACTCATTTTTATCGCAGCGGCGATATGGGCTATGTGCTTCCCGACGGCAATATGGCTTTCCTCCATCGTCGCGACGAGCAGGTGATGATACTCGGCAAGCGCGTCGAGCCTGAGGAGGTTGAGAATGTGTTGAACGAATATCCCGAGGTGGAACGCGGCATTGTGCGGGCCTTCCTCGACGAAGGCGGATTGCACTATCTTGTGGCCTATATCATTCCCCGCAAGGGATTCTCACTCCATGATGTGCGCGAATATCTCAAGTCGAAGCTCACCGACTTTATGGTGCCGGAGTTTTTCGTTGAAGTCAACGGATTGCCCCTTACCCACCGCGGCAAGATCGACATGAAGGCTCTGCCCAAAGTTCTCAAGGAAGGGAATTATAAGTAATAGGAGTAAGTATTAGTGATTAGTTATGAGGGTTAGGATTAGAGAAATAACCGATTTACCCACGCTGATGAGCTGGCGCGCGGAGGTGATAGAGCATGTGTTCGGGCAGAAGCCTGACGAGACGCTGCTCACAGCCAACCGCCGCTATTATCAGCAGCATATCGCCTACGGCTCCCATTATGCCATCGCGGCAGAGTGGGACGGCGAGGCATGTGGTTGCGGAGCGGTATGCTTCACCGACGAACTCCCCTCACCCGACAATCCTTCCGGAAAGTGCGCCTATCTGATGAACATCTATGTGCGCGAGCTATTCCGACATCACGGGCTGGCTCATGAGATTGTTTCACATCTCATTGAGGAGTCAAAGCGACGCGGTTGCGGAAAAATCTACCTCGAGACAACCGACGACGGGCGCCCGGTTTATCAGTCGCTCGGTTTCCGCGACCTCCCCGATATAATGAAATTACATACCAATTAAATCACACTATGCTCACCACCGGTAAACTCGGTTTTTGGGGCCTCACGGCTCTCGTTTTCGGACTAATGGTAGGGGTAGGCATCTACAACCTGCCCCAGAATATGGCCTCGGTCGCAGCGCCGGGAGCGGTTTTCGTCTCATGGATGGTTACGGCACTCGGCATTCTGCCGCTGGTGCTGGCGTTCAGATGGTTAAGCTTGCGCTATCCTCAATATAACGCCGGAATATATCAATATGCCCAGGCAGGTTTCGGCAACTACACAGGCTTTAACATAGCCTGGGGTTACTGGCTTTGCACCGCCTTCTCAAATGTGACCTATGGAGTGATGCTCAGCGACTCGTGCGGCGCCTTTTTTCCCCAGCTGCTCCGCCACGGCTGGGAGATGGTGGTGTTTGGGTCTGCATTGATATGGGTGATGTATTTCATAGTGTCGGAGGGCATTAAGACTGCCAAGATAATCAACACTCTCCTTGCCGGAGTCAAGATAGTGATGCTGATATTCATTATTGGCGTCTTTGTGCTGTTTTTCAAGATGAGGCTGTTTGAGGCTGACATATGGGGTAACTTCTCCGACCTCGGCAGCGTCGCCACTCAGATCAAGAACACCATGATGATAACGCTGTTTTGCTTCTTCGGAGTTGAGGGCGCCGTGATGATGTCGGCGCGCGCAAAACGCAACTCCGATGTGGGGCGCGCCGGAATTGCCGGCTTTGTTATCTCGCTGGTGCTCTATGTCGCAGTCACTCTTCTTTGCTTCGGCCTCATGAGCCGCGCTCAGCTGTCTGAACTTCAGGACCCCTCGATAGCCTACATTCTTCGTGACAGCGTTGGCGAATGGGCTTACTGGTTTGTGATCTGCGCGGTGATTATCTCCCTGCTCGGAGGATGGGTGGCGTGGACACTCGTCGTGGCTCAAGTGCCCTATGAAGCCTCACTTGTAGGCATACTGCCACGCTCGTTCCAAAGGCTCAACCGTCACAAGATGCCCGCGTTCGGTCTCTTTGCGTCGAGCGTAGTCATGGAGCTGTTTCTGCTCATGGTGGCTATGGCCGACGACGTTTATCTCGCCGCGCTCCACATCACGGGGCTCATGATCATACCCTGTTATTTCTTCACAGGCCTTTTTCTGCTCAAGAAAGCTGACAGTTGGCCAATACGCCTCTTAGGTGTCATCACCTCATTGTTCTGCCTGTGGATGGCCTATGCCGGCGGACTGAAAGAAATGATGATGACCTCAGTGTTCTATCTTCTCGGCATCGGCTTTTACATCAAAGCCCGGCATGAAAACAATCCCGGCGCGCCCCTCTTTACCTCGGGCGGCAAAATAGGCCTTGCGCTCCTGATCATGGCCTCAGCAGTAACAATTGTCTTATTTATAATATGATAGATATGCCTCAGAATATAAAGATCGGTAGCCTCGACTGCCAATACAGCAAAGTGGAAGGAAGCAACCAAATTGCCTACATTCTCTATCCCGTCAACCTCCTCTCCGATTGGATTGAGCCCGCGAGCCGGCAATATAACCTTAACATCGTAGTGATAACCGGCATGGACTGGGAAAGCGTATTCAGCCCCTGGCCCGCCAAGGGAGTGCCCGCCGGCAGCCCCGACTTCAAGGGCGACTCCCCTCAATTTCTCAAGCTCCTGCAACAGCAGGTAATTCCCCAAGTTGAAACCGCTCTCGGCCTCCGAAGCGACGTTGAGAGAACTCTCGTCGGAGTGTCGATGTCAGGACTCTTCGCCCTGTGGCAATGGATGGTGTGTGACACCTTCCGCAACATCGCCTCCCTGTCAGGTTCCTTCTGGTATGAAGGATTTGTGGACTGGATGAAAAGCCGCCCCATCCCCGCCAAAACCGGCAAAGCCTTCTTCCTGCTCGGCGACAAGGAATCCCACTCCAAGGTAAAAGCCTTCAACACCGTGGCCCAAAACACTCAGGAAATCATCGAACTGCTCCGGGCCCGAGGCATCAACACCGAATTTAAAAGCGTCCCCGGCGACCACTACTCCTCCCCCCTCCCCCGCCTCACCCTCGCCCTCACCTCCCTCTTCCCACACAAATAATTAGGCTCAACACTCTTCAATATAATAAACCCTTCCAAATTACACGGTCAGTTATATAGCGATATACTAAGCGGCTGATTTTTCTATATTAAATATAGGTGAGATTTACAAATTTTTCGGCATATCTTAAAAACCATTAGATCGGAATGATATATAGTGATTATACCCCTTTGAGGTTATATAATCACCAAAGTCATATACAAGACTTTCAAGAGCATGTGGACGGAAGGTAGAATCATGCGACAAAAACTATTATAATTCTTAAATCAATCACACATTAATTAATAATACACACGAGTTTATTATTAACATTTTTTAACCTTTAGATTATCAGCAAAATAGTTTAACTATTTGCGGGAATACTTCCAAATAACTACCTTTGCGGTTGGCAAAAGTAGTCTCCCTCCCTTTGCCAAGACATATTAAAAAGCGTTTTCGCTTAATCCTTTGTTAGAAAATCGCCAAAACTTTCAATGTCGAAGGATAAGCAGCCAGAACGCGGTGCTTGAAGTATCCACCCCCTCAAGCGGGGTCCGATATATCGGCATGGCGTGGGGTGGACTGTTATATTTCGACAAAGGCGTTTGGCGATGCCTCTAACAAGATATGCAGTGAACAATGTCCCACGCTTTTTTGTACCCGTTCACAATCAAATCGCCAAACAGAGGACATGCGAGGCATAGTAAACCCGCTTAATGTTTTTCTTTGATTTACCGCTGCTTGGAGATATCATCCACTATGCTTTCGGAAGCTTTATTTTGGGCGTACTCCTTACAGTCACATTTGTTATTCTCCTTTTTCTTCTTATTAAGGGTTTCTATCCCCGCAAGACCTTCTCCCCACTTAGTTTCATTGCGGGAGCGGTGCTTTGCGTTCTACTGATTCCACAGATGATTTCGCTTTGCGGTGCTGTGGCGCTTAAAATAAAATGCGGTGAAGTCGCAACCTGGCTTGACGCAAACGTTATCCATAGTTCCGAATATATTAATCCGGTGGAAGTAACTCCGGAAGAATCACATATAATATGTGAGAGACTGATTGATAACTTTCCAATGGTGGCATCATTTGTAGGAGCCGGTGAATTTTCGGGTTTTGACACTTCAAACATTAGTGTTGCTATTGCTGACACTCTCAACAGCTTTCTCAATCAATTTATCTTGGAATCGCTCGGGTGGAGCTTACTATTCCTTGCTATCACTGCAGGGGTAGTTATCTTTACTATGCGAGCTGAAACGCATTATGCCCGCAACGCACGCACAATGCGAGCTCGGGGCAATATCCCTCCAAGACATATGGGCCGCCAACGAACCAACGGCGTGCGACTGCGGCGTTTGTAGCAAAAAATCTCCATTTCACGAAATATATAACCAATTTAATATAAACCTCTCATGGCTAATCACATCCTCATAGGAATCGGTGGCACTGGATATAACGTGCTCCGCGAGTTCCGCAAACGAATGTGGGAAGAATTCCCCGATATGAACGAAAGGAACAAACTTCCCGTGCGCTTTCTGTATATCGACTCCGACGAAGACATGTCCCCCGCTAAACTCGCCGGCAACGATGACCTCAAGGTAATGGGGCAGGACAGCGCCATTACTCCCGCCGAATATCTCGGCATAAAAAATGTAAACATCAATGCAATTTTCGACAATCCTACTGCCTTCCCGGGTCTGCGACATATTGTCGAGAACGGTCAATTTGTAAAGTCAAGTATCGGAGAAGTAGGAAAAGCCGCCGGTCAGAAGCGTCGTGCAGGCCGAATTCTGTTTGCCTCCAATGCTCCGGCCTTTAACCAGAAGGTTGAATTTCTCATTACCGATCTTCAGCGTACCGTTGGCAATGCCAATGATCTCCATATATATGTATTTGCCGGACTCGCGGGCGGAACAGGTTCCGGATCTATTGTTGATGTAACATCCCAGCTCATAACCCGCTATCCCAACACTCAGGTTGAGGTGTTTGCAATGCTTCCCGAAGAACTTGCTCCTCAAGGTGCCGACGCAGGTCGCTATCATGCCAACGGATATGCCGCTATTTCAGAACTCAGTGCTCTCAATGCCGGTGCGTTCCTGCCGTCGGATGTTTCCACGGGTCAGGAGCACATCAAACCTGACGCTAATAACTCTAAGAAACGTTTCGGTTTGTCAGTCTACACCAATGTTAACGATAATGGAGCCGTAGTAGGAAGTTTTACGGAGTTACCCAAGATTGTGGCTGACGTGATGTTCTTCCGCGTCTTCAATGATGAAACAAACGAAATGAGGGTGCTCAACAGATATTTCCGCTGCGAAAATAAGATAGAGTACGTAACCGAATACAAAACCAACACCAAACCCGGCGCTAGGCTTGAAGCTGCCCGAACAAAAGCTATCGGTTCATTCGGTATCAAACGCCTCCGCTACCCTTCCGACCGTCTTACTCTTCATGTCTCCGAGAGTGTATCGAAGGTTATTATGGGCATGATGCTCTATCTAAACTACGACAACGACCGCGGCTTCATTCTCGAAATGCCCTCCCAAGCCCGCGACTACGGCGAATATCTCAGTAAAGCCAATCTTAAGAACTGGAAACTTCATGACTCAGACCTGTCGCTCAGCACCCCTATCCTTAAACCTGCCAATGGCAAGAATCCACCGTCTATTAATGACTTCTGGGAAAATGAAGTAGCTCTCGACTATACCTATAAAGCGGCCAAAGAGATGGGGCAGCCGCTACAGATTGTCGCCCAATACTTCGACGAGCGCTATAAAGAAGAGTTCCGTGAAGAAAAAGGTGTGGAAGCCTATTTTGAGGCTAAGGCAAATTCTCAGGTAGTGAAAGACAGTGCGGCTGCTATTGTTGATCACATAGCCAACAACCTCTTCCAACAGTGGCAACAAGGCGTCTACTCGGCCAACGACATCAAGCAGATTACCGCCCGCATCCTTGAACTCTTGCAAACCAAATATCAAGGCATTGACGGAGAAATTGTGACACTCGACGAAACCATATCCCGCTGTGTTGATGAACGTCGCGCCCTCGAAGATGAATACAAGGGTGTTGGATTTCTCATAAATATCATTAAGAGAAGCAAGGAAAACATTTATCTGGACTACACCAACGTGCTGGCTCAGGAATATGAAGCTCGCACTATGCGCACTTCACTTCAGGTGTTCCAGAAAAAACTCCTCCCCAAACTCATCCAGCTGTTTACCGATTTTCAGATGGAAATACAGCGTTTCGCAGGCCGACTTGACGAGACCTTTAAGGAATATGACTCACTTATCGGCGGTAGTACTCCTGCCGGCGAGCCTGATCTCCGCAAGGTTATAATTGAGATTGCCGATCTCAACCGTCTTAAACGCTTTGAGCGAGATCTCTTGCTTGATAAGGATAAAATGCTTACCATGGCTCAGGCAATGCGCAACTATATCGCCAAAGACTCAGGCAATTCTTTTACAGCGGTCACCAAACGCATTGCCAACGTAACCCGGCTTGAACAAGCCGCTCATGTGGTGCTTGATGAAATCGTCGAGGCATATCATACGGAGATGATGAGAAACGAGCCAGTGCTGGGCCTCAACGTGCTTGATCAACTCTACGAGATGTTTGGAAACAACCACGATAAGTTACAGCAATTTGCTTATAGCCTGGTGGCCAATAGCGATGTGTATATTTCTCTGAACGACATGGAGCTGAATCGCACGATGAAAAACACTACGAGCCCTACTGAAGAAGCCGCTGCAGGCACCGATTCGATTCTGCTTGTGGCTGTTCCCGGTCTTGACACCGAGGATGAGGAGAAAAAAACTTTCGTAGAACAGCTGAAACACATGCTCAAAACAGCTTACAACGAGAGTAAGACACGTCTGTTCTACTTCTATGAGTCTCCTCGAAAGGACGAAATCACCGTAATGGCCTATAAAAACACCTTTCCCGCGCGAGCCATAAGCTACATGCCTTTCCTGAAGGAGAAATACGACTCTCTAACACAAAGCGGTGACAAGTCAAAAGACCTTGCCAACCGTATCATGCTTCATTCCGAGGGTGACGGCACCCAGCTGCCTCCCCTCTTCGGCGAAAGCGAAGGCCCGAAGGGCGACGATGTTATCAAGTATCTTTTCTATGCCATTGCTTTCGGACTGCTTAAGACC
The DNA here is from genome assembly GCA_964384885.1 of uncultured Bacteroides sp. Classification (GTDB taxonomy): domain Bacteria; phylum Bacteroidota; class Bacteroidia; order Bacteroidales; family Muribaculaceae; genus Paramuribaculum. The sequence continues at coordinate 18,743 of CAYLMR010000002.1, read as the reverse complement.
GGTGAAAACGAATTTGGGCAGAAAGGCTTCGGCGTAGTGACTGCCGACGACTTCGGTATCGAGACTTTCACCCTTCTCGCGCCAAAGTTCACCGATATTATTTCCTCTCCTATGTTCACTCCTGAGATTAAGAACGACCTTATCGACAAAGTTGACCAGCTCAAGATCGAGCAGCGACATGTTAATGAGAATAAGGAAGCGTCCGACACTATTAAAAACGCTGTAAGGAACTATGTGTTCCCCGAAGCGGGTTCGCCCACATCTCCTACCTACAAGCGCTATGCCGCTCAGGCACAGGCCGCTCTTGAATCTTTCAAGTAATAATCATTCAAAAAGCTATCTACAATGGCAACCAACTCAAAAATGCGTCCTTCCACAGGAGGCAACATCAAACAGGGAATCTGTCGAAATACAGAATACCTCGATCCGGATAAAGGCACAACCGGCCCATGCCCCAAATGCGCTTCGGGTGAAATCCAGAAGGTTAACGTACAGCGTCTAAGCGACTTTAAGTGTAGCGTATGCGGCTCAAAACTCGAACCCGTAAAGACCGGGTTACCCAAATGGCTCATTCCCGCCTGTGTAGCTCTCGTAGTTTTTATCGGTGGCGGCATATTCCTGGCCATCAACAGTGACAAGACCACCTCTACCAAAGACCCGGACGAGGTCGTAGAGCAACCTGTCGATACTATAGACCATCAGCCCACCGACTCTGTTGGACCCGGAAAACCGGGTGGAGAAGACCCTGGCGATCAAGCCCCGCCAACCACACCACGATTGGTATTAGGGGGTGCGGCAACGCTCTCTACCGATGGTAAAACTCTTACCTTCAATAAGAGATATATACTCGACCTCCAATCTGTTGACGATGAAACCCTCACAATTTATCCTAACGATAAGATTGTAGACGCAAACATCATAAATGGTGTTTTGCGCGGTGGAAATTTTGTCAGCAAATCCGGTGATGAACGGTATCTTAGCGGAATTGAAGTGAAACTATAAAAACCTCTATGCACAAGCTCCCCTCAACAATTGTAAGTCTCCTGATTCTGCTGTCATTTATAGGAATGAGTCAGAGAGTATCGGCCGTGAATATATTTGGCCGATACTCTACTGACCGCCTGTTAAAGCTGGCCTCAAAAATAGGACTGACTTCGGTTACCGACACTCTTTCCGATGGCAATTATTGTGGAACTTATTATTGGAACAAGCATCCCCTTAATATTAAGGTAAGAGATAATGAGGTGAGTCATATAGGTATCAAATTATTCACTTCTCACACGCGAGAGGGGATGCCTGCGTCACCTGTCTACGATTTCATCGAGCGATACCTGCTTGAATACCTCGCATTTGGAGGTAAAACCGAGTTTGGAATAGACCGGCTTAAAGTTGACGATGTGATTGTAGAGACCGGCAGATTTGATAAATTGCCAACCATTGCTTCCGACACCACTCTCGCTTTCTCCTGGACTCTTGACAAGAGTCACAAGTATTCCCTGATCTGGAGCCGGGATGATCACGAGCTATTCAGAATCAGCTTTCCGGCATCCAACAAGCTTCTCAAAGGCTATACTTTTGACGAAGGAGAGCAAAAGCTTGCCAAAAGGATAGCTCGAACCGACACATTGCTCCGTAATTCTAAGGAGGTGGAAATATCCAATCTCCTGAAATGCGATAGTCTGCAGGGTTCTTACTATATAAAGAAAGGCAACTACTGCATAATACCCTTAATAAACAACGATACTTACTATAGCGTAGTAGACTCAATGGCTCAATTGCTGTTCGCACCTGCGTATCCCGTAGAAAGTCTTGCCAATCTACTAATATCCGGTGAAATTCCCTGTGAATTTACAGCCAATATAAGAATGGCCCGATATGGTGGAAAAGCTGAGGAATTTTCAGTTCCATTACAGTCGCTGTTAAACTACTTTATTGAAGAGGGATGCACACCCTTCTTTGGACTTAAAGGTATCAATCCGGGACTAAACCGAATATCAGCCCTCTTTGAGATGGTGAATGAAATGAACGGCTACGAGCATCTTATGAGTGTAAGTTTCGATTACAGCAATTTTTCTTCGTCAAAAGGTGAGATTGACATACGACTTACTCCATACCTGCCATTGCAGGACATACAGAGTTTATTCGCCCATTAACAAACTAACAATATGAAAATAAGAATTATACTTTCTATTTTATTGGCGACTGTGTGGTTGGGACTATCCGCACAAAGTCCTGCCGCGCAAGTGAAAGAAATTCAAAAAAATCCGGCTGAATATATCAGCGCCGAATCAACCGACCCCAACGAAGATGCGGCTTTAAGCAACGCAATGCGCCAGATTATTGACATGTCGCGTAATTTTGTAGCCACCAATGCCAACAACGCTTCGATAAGTGATGAGGCGATATCAGCAGCTGTAGAAAAGATCGTCATCCCCAGAGGGGAATTCAAGCGTGTATTTGTCTATGTGAAGCGCATCGACCTGCTTGAAAAGGCCGGAACAGCCATTTCTTCATCTGAAACTGAGGGTCCTACCGTCATCGAACCGCAGGAATCAGAATCTCAGGAAAATAAAGAAGATACCATCCTTCCTGTTCCGGAGCCGACGTTGCCCGACCAGGAAGCTGAAGTCCATTCAGAAAATTCAATTGCCAACGATAATTCTTTGGAGGACGTGCCTCAAGACATTGTCGCTGAAATAGAGGTTTCATCAAATGTTCCGGCAGCGACAAAAGAGCTTATCGAATTACTTCAAAATTCAAAATCACTCAAAGAGGCCTCCGACGTATTGCGCAAATATAAGGATCGCCGCATTGTTAGCGATTATGGAGTTGCACGTCAAACTCGAAACTCCGCAGCCTGTTATTGGGTAGTGGAAGAGAACGGAAATATCTCTGTCTTAGGACCCGAGATCAGAGGACATCGCCATAATTTCCGCACCGGCAAAGCTGACGCACTTTACCGCTATACCAAAGGTCTGTGGTTCCGCAAAAGATAATATCTGCTACTAAAAATCAAAATGTCAATCTGATGAAAAAAATAATTTTCACCTTATTCATGGCAATCTTTGGCACCATCAGTATTCCGGCTGCCGAAAGTCATGTTATGGAATTCAGAATCACCGGCGGAGGAACAGATCTCTCCGCATCGGTAAAACAAGCAATGGAGACCAACCTTGTAAAACTCCTCACTATGATGAGCGACTCGCAGGCAAACGGCTCCAAAACACTTAACTTCACGGGTATCGGAATAAGTCAGAAGGCTAAAAACGTAATTTTGCAAATGTGGAAATACCAGCCTCTGAGAGTTTGGGCAGATGATGACGACGTGACGCCTCTTATAACCGAGAATCTTCTTAATGTCAACTCGCTAAGGATGTACCAAGTAAGGAATATCCCGGTTAAGCTTTTCCCCCGTGACGCGTCCGGCGATGGAAAATATTCACAGGTTTCCATCACATTTTCTCCCTCCGGCATAATCGAGGACTTCAACATCACTATCAGTCGACAACAATACGATAAACTTATTGAAAACGCCCATACGGTTCAGGACGTGGAAAACCGTAAAATGCTCGCTTATTGGATGGACCAACTTAAAATGGCCTATGAGAGTAAGGATATTGAATACCTCAACCAACTTTTTGACAAAGATGCCGTCATCATTACCGGCGTGCGTGCCACCAAACACACCGGTGTAGAGACACGATTCAAGAGCAAAGACAAATTCAATTACAGTGTGCAAAACCGTGAGCAATACATTTCAAAAATGAAAAGAGTTTTTCGCGCAAACAAAGAACTCTTTATCAATTTTAAGGATCAGGAATATGGTGCCAATGAAACTGTATTGGTAACCGATAGCAACGGCGATCAAATGCCGCGCTATTACATGGTGTGGTGTACCCAGGAGTGGCTTGGATCGGCATATTCGGATGTTGGACGTCTGTTTGTGCTGTGGGATTTCAAGGATACCGAACAGCCGGTAATCATGGCTCGTGTGTGGACCCATCCCGATGATGCCACACAATTCAGTGACGCGGATTTTGATCTTAACGAAGACTGAAACTATGCGACTTTCCCGTATAATTCACCGAATATCATTCGCCTTGATTTTGTGTTGGATCTTGGGGACCAATACATCTCGCGCCCAGCTCAGTAATATGATTGTTGAGAAGATAGAGATCTCAGGCAAAGTCAATGACGGTCCGGTCAATCCTTTTAGCAAGAAACCCTGGGCACTTTTTGTGCTTGAAGTAAATAACGCCACTGATAACGAAGTAAATGGAAGTGCGATCACAGTGCTTAAACAGAAAGGAGTGATCCCCTCCGATCCTGATGACCATTTATATGATGCTTATGGAGGCGCATGGACAGGAAACTATGCAAAAGCTATAACTCTCCATCACCCTGATTTCAACAATTGCAAGGCCGTCTTCGCAGATTATCTCGGCGATAAACCGCTTGAAGGCGGAACCGTTTATAAGATTAAACTCAAGCTCCCTTCAGCTCATCTTATTGAGGCTAATAAGCTATTCAATGACATGGATTTTGTAGCTGCACGGCACCTCTATTCTCAAATAGTCACAGCATCGGATTCCGAGCCGGAAGAAAAACTTATCGCCGCCAACCATCTGGAAGGATTAGACTCCCTGATCTCATTAAACTCCAAAGCTTTGGAATATGAGAAAGTGGCGGAGGCCTCAACCGGTCGTGAACGCGACAGAGCCCTCTATCGCGCCCGTATCTGCTATAACCGCCTCTATAAAGACAGTGGAGTTTTTAAAGCACTGATGAAGACGGAGCAGATCAATAAGCAACTTAATGTTGAAGGGGAAAGTTCTCTTATCCCCGGCCTCAACGTCATTAAAAAAGTGTCGGGCGAAATGGCACCGAACGACCTTCGTGCTTCAGGAAATGATGCCGTGACATATGACTTCGCTGATAAAAAGAATCCTAAAAATTCCTCAAAACGCAAAAGTGCTCTTATTATCATTGACATTCCGCTCAAGGATATGGAGATCGAATCAGATCGCCTCGTAGGAGACCCCATAGAAAAAAATGGCGATATCTGGCTATATGTGAAGACAGAAACTGACGCAGATCCCAACCCGACTCTTTTCACAATAACACATCCAGACTACGAGACATTTTCATTCCACCTTGACGACCTTGACGACAAAAGTCCTCTATCGCCGGAGAGAGTCTATAAAATCACTCTTGATACCCCGACACTCGTCATGATGATGGCCAACAAGCAGCTCGCCGCACTCGATCTTCCGGGAGCCAGGCGCCTCTTCAGCTATAACTTTGCCGATGGCGATGAGCAACTCTATGCCGATATATGCCGTGACATGATTGAGGCTCCGGCGGTAAGTGGGTTTGTCGATACTCTTGACGAAGATGTGCGTAAATGCCGCTCTCTTGAAAAGCAGTATTTTTCAATCATTACAGGAGGAACAAAGTTTAACTCTGTTGAAGAGCGCAACAAAAAGCTTAACTCCATTAATAAACAGTTGGAAAGCATAGCGACAAAACTTGCCGGCCAATATGCTGTCTTATACTCTGAGGCTCGGAAGAGAGGAATCAATCTCGCTTACGCTCTCGAAATGTCCGAGGAATTTAACGACATTAAAGATGGTGTGAGAAGGCTTCCGCTTATTATAGAGTTCAAAGAAATGAAAGACATGGGCAACGGCATGTATGGAGCCGTGTCTGCACTTTCTTCATCACCCGTGATAAAGATTGAATTTGTCGATGACAAGAACAAAACAGTCCAAACCATTATACAGCAAGCCAAAGATGGTAAGATAAATGCAATGGCCAACACAAGCGCCTCGCGCCTTTTCAGTCGTGGCATTGGCAAAATCAAAATTTCAACGCCTAAGAATATGAATGTTGATTCTCAAAACAGAAAATACTCTCCCTATAAGAACTCAACCGTAGACCTAAAAGACTACAAAATATCTGATTATACAACAAAACGTCTTTCATTGACTATCTTAAAAAAATAGCCCGTTTTATGAAAAATATATTTTCATTAATACTGTTTCTTGCAGCTTTTATTGGTTTACGCGCCGAAGAGCCAACCAATATGCAGGAATGGATAAAGTCGATTGAATGGAAATCGCCAAAACGCACCGGTGTGACATCTATTGACGACCTCTACGATCAAAGCGACAAGCTCTTCATGGCTGTTAAGAATATGAGCGACAGCGTGCCCATGTATTCACTTCGATCAATCGTTGAGAACGGCGATACTGTTGCAATTATTGTCGTTGATCAAAACAACAAGCCTTATCAGTCACACTCCGCCGCCACACAAATGGTCGAAGGTGGATTATATCTCACAGCTTTGACAACGCAGGGTCTGCAATTACCCTTGAAATACGCGTCAATGGCAAAAGACATTCCAAATATTGTCAAGTCTTTAGGGCTTGGAAGTATCCGTGCCGGAAAAGATTTCTTTAGCACACAAAAGAAAGTCGGAAAAATCTATAAAGAAATAATACCACAGATCAAGGACTTCTATAGCAAACGCGGCAATCCTATTAAGGAATATGCCAAAGCAAGTTCAGAAATGAATGCCGATGGCGGTTTCGTTACCGAAGGCTTTGATAACATCCCATCATTCGATCCCGAAGATATGCCCAGCGACGAAGAACTCGACATTATCCTTGAGCAGGAACGGCAAAACCGAACAAAATAATCAATCATTAAATTTCTCACTTTTCTAAAACCAAATATCAACTCGTATGAAAAAACTTATTGTTAAGGTATTCGCCCTCGTTACTCTTACCGTGGGCTTACAAAGCTGCATAGCTACACAGGCAGGCACCGGTGGACTCTATACCAACTTAAAGCAAGGCGAGATCGCAACTTCCAATGTGCGCGGCTCAAAAATGGGCACTGCTACCGCGACCGCCTATCTTGGCCTAGTAGCCATCGGGGACGCGTCGGTCAACACCGCCGCCATGAACGCCGGAATCACCCGAATCAGCCATGTCGACAGCCAGAAAAAGAGCATTCTCGGCATTATCACCTCTACTACCACGATTGTCTACGGAGAATAACATCACTTAAAAGAAAGCAGATACTATGGTCGCCAGGACTTCGCATAGTATCTGCTTTTTAAGCAATCACATTACTCTACAACTAACCTGATGAAAAAACTCTCAATATTTCTTCTTTTTATATATTCATTGCTCCTGCAAAGTTGCTCCCTCTTTGACTTTCTGAAGGATAACGATGATAAAGATTCCAATATAATTGAGGAGATCATTATCGTTGATGAAGACAACGACACACCGTTCGACTGCATAGTGTTTAGGGAAGACAGCGCGATAACATCCTATTATTTATTATATGAAGATCTCCCGGTAGTTAAAAACGCAATTCTTTCGATAAATGATAGTGAACAAACTCTTCTGATCAATTCAAATGATGACGGGTCAATCGCAAGCATAGGAGACGGAGAATTCACACTTTGCTTTTCATACAACGAAGACAATACCGTTAACGCCGCCCTCGTAAGTGAAGAAGAGACCTATCTTTTTGAAAATATAATGGAGGTCTCCGACTTGATGGTTAACCAACCATATCCTATCATTAACCGTTCGTCTTCAAATCCTTATAACGATGCACACATTAAATTGACTCAGGCGCTTTCAGCTATAGCGTCAATTCTTACTGAGCAAGGAGTGATGGGATGGAAGGCCTTTAAAGATCTACCCATCAGCACTAAAGACGCCGTATTCTCCGTTCTTAGGATGATGTGGTCTGCAGTTGATATGTCTGTCGACAATAAACTGGTTGATACCATTACTTTGGGGTTAGCATTTGCTGCAAACTGGGGAAATCCATGGCTAATCGCATGGAACCTTTTCCTGAACTATGATACTTATGTTGATTATTGCGAATGGATATGGCTTAATCTTTTTGAAATGTTGGACTCTCACAATAACCATTCCGACATGGGAATAGCAGCATTAAAAACCGGCATCGGCACCCTTAAGGCAACCCTCACATGGAGTTTCTATGCCGACATTGATCTTCACGCTTATGAGCCTTCCGGATCACATATTTATTATGGCAATAAAAGAGGAGATTTCGGTTTCCTTGATCATGACGACCGTGAAGGTGGTAATGGGGCCATAGAAAATATATTCTGGCAGTCCCCGGAACCTGGCACATATAACTTCTACATTGACTATTACGGACCATCAACATATAATAATTTGAGCGAAATGGGGGTTTGTCATGTTTCAATTTTCTACAACAATAAATCCCAGAACTATAATATTCCCCTTGCAAGCGGTACAAAATCCATAGCATCAGTCACAGTTCAAGCAACCTCATCAAGAAATGGTTCCGCTCCGGATGTAGTGTTTTCAGTCGAAACAATTCCCGACAGAACATTAGACTTTGAAATAAAAGACCCGAAAGACTAAGGCTCAAGTTATATTTCCTTATCGTCTGAAAACTACTAACACGAGTTCGGAATCATTATCCCAAACTCGCGTTAGTAGTTTTCATTTGTATGTTTGGTAGTTAGGTGGGGGCGGAGGGTGGGGAGAAGGCGGGGGGAGGAGGCGAGGAGGGAGTGGTTGCGGTTGGTGCGGAGGGGGAGGATTATGACGCCTGATTCGGTGGCGATGAGGGTGCCGGCGGAGATGTCCCAGGGGTTGAGGTTGAGCTCCCAGTAGGCGTCAAAATAGCCCGCGGCGGTGTAGCAGAGGTCGATGGCGGCAGAGCCCATGCGGCGGATGGCGCGCACGAGGAGGGCCATGCGGGTGATTTCAGCGAGGTTGTTGTCGGGGTTGACGGTGCGGTCGTAGGGCACTCCGGTGGCGAGAACGGCTTTTGACAGTTGTGACTTTTCAGAGCAGTGAATCGCCTCGCCGTTGAGCCGCGCGCCCATGCCCCTGACGGCATAGAAACATTCGCCGAGATAGGGTGCATATACCACGCCGACAGCGGGCTCTCCTTTATATTCCAAGCCTATCGAGACACAAAAGGCGGGGAGCCCGGATGAGAAATTGGTGGTGCCGTCCAAGGGGTCAATCACCCAGCACCATTCCCTGTCATCATGGTCGCGTCCCGACTCCTCGGCGAGTATGCCGTGAGCGGGAAAATGACGGTGAATATAGTCGATTATCAGCGCCTCGGCTTCCTTGTCGGCGATAGTCACAACGTCGCTGTCGTTGAGCTTGGTGGACTGCTTAAGGTCGCGACGGCGAAAGTATTTGAGGTGAATCTCGCCCGCTCCTTCGGCCATGGTGAAAGCGGCGCGCAAGAGCTCACGATATTCCTCCGGGAAGCCGGGCTGAGCGCAATATTCGTCAAAATATTTGAAAAAATCCATATAGTCGAGTTGATAGACAGTTAACGAAGCCGCTGCCCAATAGCAGGGTCGACGGCTTCGATATTAATGAGTTAAGAGATCAGCGGCGCGAAACACGGCCTTTGGTGGCATTGATATAGATGCCTTTTTCGGGACGTGAGATGCGGCGGCCCTGAATGTCGAAGTAGAGGTCGCTATCCTCATCGGCCTCAAAGGTCGAGTCGCCGTCAACCGAGTCAATGCCGGTGTAATGAGGTTTATCGGCAATGGTAATCTCCTCGCCGTCGAACATCGAGGGGGCAATTGTCACGCCGTGAGCGGCAATGGTCGATTTGGTCTGGCGCACGAAGGTGAGAGTGCCGTCATCGCTCCACTGGGGGAAGAAGGCCACGGTCTTGGTAGAGATCTTGGCGGTGTTGCCCGACAGATGGTTCTCGGCGGCATAGATAAGATCCTGACCATTGAGAATGGTGGCCGAGATGGTTGCTGAGGCCTTATCCTTGCTCTTGAGAATCACGGGAGTATAGGCGGGCACGATGCGTCCGATTTCCTGAAGGTAGACCGAAGAGCCGTTGGTGGTCGAGGCTACATAGGCCGACACATTTTCGGGCAGCTCAACGGGGCACGGCAGGCATACGGAGCCTTCGCCGAACTGATTGAGCTTGATGCCGCCAACCGATTCGATGAGCTCGAAGCCCCAGTCCATCGAGGGCTCGGGAATGCCGTAGCTCACCGGCGAACCGCTCGGGTTGGAAGTAATCCACAGTTTTTCCTGCGAGTTGCGGAAGCGGAACAGATAGCTGAACTGATCCTCGCGGGCAAGAAGATAGGTGTGGGGAGACTCGATAAATGTCACGGGGCTGTTGGCTTTGGAAGCCGACATGCCGAGATTAACGGCAGTGTTTCTGATAACCACCATATTGCCACCCTCAGCAGCGGGGTCAACGGTGAAGAGGGCGAGGTTGTCGATTCGGTTGCCGCCCGAGCCGACTGTGGCCGAAGAGACATTGCCGATATTGGCAGCGGCCCCGTCAACGAGGTGAAGCACATTGCTCTTGACACTGGCATTGGGACGGGTGGCATTGTGAATGCGGTAGTAGTGGAACGGCTGAGGCAGACCGCTTTCGATAGCGTCGCTCATGATGCCACGAAGGTCGGTTACAGAATACTGCGAGGGATTGGCCACGGCAGCATTGAGGGCTGTGAGGTCATAGCCACCGGCATATCCGGCATAGGTCTTGTTTGAGGCCATTGCGGCAGCTTTGCCGGCAAACTCCTTCATGTCGGCAACGATGGCAGCCTTGACTGCATCTTCGGTTGCAATCGCGGCCACAGCGGCCTTCTGCTCGGTGGAGAGGCTGCGCTGGGGAGTGATTACAAACGATGCGACATTATGTAAGGAATTGAGCGACGGAGTGAGAATCACGCCGGCCGAGTCGGTGGGAAGACCGATACAGTCGCCGTTGCATGAGATTGTCCATCCGCCGGCCCGGTCAGAATAGTCGAGCTTCACGAGGGTAGCACGGTCGCTCAGCGAGGTGGTCTTGCCGTCGGTAGCCACAAACTTGTTTTCATCGACATTCACCAGGAAAAACTCGCCGGTCTCCTTGAAAGGCACGAGCGACCACTGGGCATTGTCAGCCTCCTTGAGCGAAGGATCGGCAACCACACTTCCATTGGCGGCCACAACGGTAGCATTGCCGTTAGTGAGCTTAAGAGAATAAGCCCTGCTTGCCGAAATAGCTGATTTGGTTGTGGTGGGAGCGGCGCCAAAAGCCTGTGAGACACACAGCGCTGCGCCGGCAAGAACCACTATTTTATTTATATGTTTCATTTACTGAATTTTAATGACGTTGTCAATGCTTTGAATTAATATTGTGAGAGATCGATGGGACCCTCGTTCGACACTTCGGGAGTGTTATATCTGAGATTGCCTTCCACATTGATGTCGGGGGTATTGGAAATGTCATTTACCATTCCAACGGGCATCTCCTTGAGCTCGCCCGACTTAACGAGAGCGTTCATGTCGGCCTCAAACTCATCATACATGGCTTTGGTCATCAGAATGTGGGTGTGGGCATAGTCGTTATAATACTGAGCCACGGTGCGCAGGAAGCCCCACTGCTCGAAATAGGGGAAGAGGTTGTAGCCTGTGAGACGCGATGTCTTTCTGATGTAGTTGAGAATGAAGGGCGCCGAGTTCTCGTAATATGAACCGCAATGCTCCTTGGTGATATATTTGTTCTTCACCCAGCAGGATTCGGGATAGAGCTGAGCCAGACGGTCGAGAGCATTGTTTTTGTTATAGTTCTGAGCGGCGGCGATGAGCTCATATTTATCCAGGCCTGAAGATTTCTCGATGGTCGAACCCTCAACATTGTCGGTCTGGCGCAGAGCCTCATACATATCGGGGCCGAAGTCGTTGAGACCAAGGTTGTAGGTGGCATAGTTATAGAGCATTATGAAGGGGCAAAGAGCCGAGCCGATGCCATCCTCCGAGTGAGCCACAGCCCTGAGGGGATTTTTGTCAACCGAGGGGATGCGGGCATCCTTGTTTTCCATGATGAGGTTATAGAACTCCTGATTCCAGGTGTAATACTGGGCGCGGTCGAGCATATTCTTGCGGGCTTCGCTCTCGGTAGTGCCCGAGCCATAGGTGGAGTCGTCGAGGAATGTGCGGCGTGCGCCGGGCCACTGGTTGATCTTGTCGCTCCTGTAATAACCCATGTGCATGATGTTATAATAGGAGTTGAGGTTGTTGGTCACCTCGGCCATTGCGCTCCAGCGGAAGTAGGGCTGCATCTGGTGCTGGTGACCCCATTCGTGAGAAAGGCCCCACACAAGGTCGTCATCGTTATGAAGAATATTGTTGATCGAGCATGTGCGGTATTGGGTGTCATACTTAAATGTCACGCCGGCATAACCCTGATACATATAATAGTCGTAATTGACATAGGCAAGGGTCTTGTTTTTGGGAATAGCGTTGTATTTGTAGAAACCGAGCAGCTTGTGTTCCCAGTGAATCAGAAGGTCAAGGATGTTGATATACTGGATATAATTGGGAGAAGTGTAGGTTTTGAGAGCGCTTACCTCCCACACCGAGTGAACCTTCTGACCCACGAGGTCGATGGTGGTATAGCGGGCGTTGGCGAGAAGGCGGGCATTTTCCTCATTTGACTGAGTGGCGCGGAGAACGCCGTTGACGGGAGCGTTGACAAAGTGGATGTTAACGTCTGAGGCGGTGCCGTTGGCCATGCCCTCGTCGTCGAAGTTGGTCACATAGGCCAGGCCGTCCCAGTTGGTGGTGCGGTTGATGACGTTGATGCCGTTGGTGAGCACGAAGGTCTCGGTTTTGAATGTGTTGGCAAATGTGCCGCGGTCTTCCACGGTCCAGCCGATAACATTCATGGTGAGCGAGTTGAGGTGTTCGGGAATACCCTCTACTACCACAACATAGGTGCCGCGGCCCATATAGATGCCGGTAGCGCCCTGATAGTGGTCATAATATTTACCGGGAGTGTTCCACTTGTCGGCAAGGGCCTCGGGGGTTTCGAGAGGTTCGGAGGTGAACACACGGCCCTCGGTTGAATACTGACCGGCAAGCATGCTTGAAGCGAGCTCGCGCAGGAAGGGGTCGCTCATCTTATCGACACGCTCCTGGGTCACTTCGGGCTTGAGGGCGGTGAGAAGATTGTCAGTAAACACCTTGGCATCTTCGAGGCGGCTCTCCGAAATCTTGTCGGAATAGAATTCCATTTCGGCACATGAGGCAAAGTTGAGACCGTTGCCGCTGTCACATGAGCCGGTGATTACCTTAAACTGCACACCGTATATAGGCTGATCCTTATACTGATCGGCAATGGGCACGGTAAACGAACCGCTCTTCATGCCGAAATCATAGTCGGTCATCTTGACCCATTCGCCCGAGCGGGTGAGACGCAGGTAGATTTCAGTCTGACCGAAGTTACCGTTGGTGCCACCGTCCTGACGGGTCACATAGTTGATGAAGCTGATGTTTGCGCCGCTGTTGAAGAAATAGGAGAGGATAGCGGGATTCTGCGACGAATAACCGCTCCACTTACTGTGATAGATAGTCGAGAGATTGCCGTCGATCGAGAGGTCAACAGTGCTCGCGCCCTGGTGATCGTTGTCGGTGGCGCGGTCGGGAGTAATCTTGCGAATGTCGGGAGTGGCCAGCGAGTTATATGAGCTGTTGGGCTGATTGACTCTGAAGGTGAGTTTCTTGTCGCCATAGTTCATCACCGTCACGGTGGCCGAGCGGTCGATACACTCGTTGTTGGCGGTGGCATAGAGGGTGAGGCCCTCGTCGGTAAACTTTGCTGAGAGCCAGCTCTTGTCGGTAGTCACCGACACATTGCCGGTCTTCACAAGGTCGATGGCAATAGAGCCGCTGCCGGCATCGGGAAATGAAAATTCGGTGCTGCTGCCGCTAAAGATAATGGCAGGAGCAGCAGCCGGCACAACGTCGGCGGCCCATGACGCAACACCACCCGACGCAACAACCGCGAGAGCAGCTATTGTGCTTCTGAAAAGATTAAATTTCATGGATTGATATGATAGATGATTTATAATTTTGCAATATACTTGTCACTCCACGGTCATACTTCTTATTCAAAATGAATAAAAATCTGACACATCAGTTTGCAAAGTTACAAATTTTATCCCGTATCGTTCCCCTCGACAGCCCACGGAAATCACCCAGGGGGAGAAATTTAACTTTCCTTAATGACTTTCTGCCGCGAGTGGTCGCCCACAGGCTCCATGTGGATATTGATGAGAGAGTTGTCGCCAAATCGCTTTCTGATAGCCTTTTCGGCGGCGGTGGCCTTGGCATGAGCTTCAGTGAGGGTCTGGTCGCCGTTCATTTTGGCATGAAGGTCTACCGCTATGCCGTTGCCGATGCGCCTCGACCGAAGATTATGCACATCCACAATGCCGTCAACCGACTTGACGAGGCTCTCGATCTCCCGCTCATCCTCCTCGGGCAACGAAGCTTCGAGCAGCTCGCTTATGCACGGCTTCATGATGTCATAGCCGCTCTTGATGATAAACACGCTCACAAGCATCGCCGCGATAGGGTCGAGAATCCTCCAACGGTCGCCCAGAAACATCGCGCCCGCTATGCCCACCAGCGTTCCCGCCGACGAAACCGAGTCGCTGCGATGATGCCATGCGTTGGCCACAACCGCCTGCGAGTTAACCCGTTTCCCTACCTTTAGAGTATATCTGTAGAGCCACTCCTTAGCCACTATCGACACTACTGCAACAACGAGCGCTATCATGGTGGGCCGGGGCAGAGGGCTGCCCTTAAGGCTTGCGATTATCTGCTCTATGCCGTTGATAAGCAATCCTATACCGGCACCGGCAAGAATTATGCCGATAATCATTGTGGCAAAGGTCTCAAACTTTCCGTGGCCGTAATCGTGGCTCTTGTCGCGCGGTTTGCCCGAGATTTTCACAAACACGATCACTATCACGTCGGTTATGAAATCGCTGAGCGAATGAACCGCATCGGCTACCATCGCCGAGCTACGCCCCACTATGCCGGCTATAAATTTCAGCACTATCAGCAGGGCGTTGACAGCTGTGCCCGTGAGGGTCACCTTATATATTTCTTTCTCTCGGTTGTCCATTTCAATCGGCGATTATCTCTTAAACCCGCAAATATAGATAATTCCCCCGATTCAGCCAACACCTTAATCCGAAAACATGTCTTACTGCCATTTTTCAAGAAACGTTTCAAGAAACGTTTTCAAGAAACGAAAATAATCCCTGTATCCATAAAAAAATCAGCCTGCCGACCGACACTTTTCGCGCCACACATGTTATTATTACATGAAATGCTTAGTCGCCATACTGGTCTGCCTGTTTATTTGCGCGGAACTCCAAGCAAAGACTCCCCCGATTCCCAATGAGCTATTTCGTTGGGAAAGCGAGCTGCGTCCGGCCTACAACCTTCCCGACGAGGCAAACAATCTCCTCACCCTCAACCCTCTGACGCCCTGCCGCCACTCTGTCAGCCTTAAGAAAGATCTGGGCCGCATCCTGAAACTCAACCTCATCTCATCGCTGGTTTTCAGAAGTCCGTGCCTCACCGATCTCGACCTCCCCAACTGCGGCGTTCACCTCTTCACCCAGCCCGACATCCATCTCTCCTCCTCTAAGTTTAAGTTCCTCACCCCAAGGGCGTTCAACTGGGAGCTCAAATGCGGCTTCAACCTGCAGTTCAATAAAATACTTTTCTTCTTGGGCTACGAGCTCTCCAACTACAGCCTCTATAAAGGCATGAAGAAAAACCTCTTCAGCCACGCCATCAATGACTCCCGCTTCTCCCACTCCATTTTTATCGGCACCGCCCTCAAATTCTAATCCTCGCGAGCAAGGGCCACAATGCGGCTCACAAACTCAGTCTTGGCGGCCGTATAGCTGTCGCGGTTAAACTTATGCGCGGGCAACAGGCTCAGCTTCAACCGCTCATACTCCTTGGCCTCATCGGGGTGGGCCCTCAGATAATCTCTGAACAGTATCTCGCTGTTATCCCCCGACAGATGAAAATGAATATGAAACACCCTCTCGGCATACCCTTCGGGAGTGTAACCCTTGTTAAAACTCATCCGCCTGTCTGACTGCGACATGCAGATATAACCGTTATCCTCCATCAGCCTCCTGATTTTAGACCACTCCCCTGCCGACGGCATCTCGACCAGGATATCAACAATAGGCTTAGCCTGAATGTCGGGTATTGCAGTGCTCCCGATATGGTTGATCACCGGGCCCCACTCCCCCAACAGCCGCGACAGCAAGCCTATCTCCTCGCTCGCCATAGCCGCCCACTCCTCTCTGTGAGCCACCAGCGCCACGGGAAACAACGCCCACAGCTCCTCGAGACTCATCTCCTCAAGCCGCCTTGTTTTGCTCATCGTCAGTTTCGGATATGGGGATGTCATGGTTTGGGTAGGGTTGAGAAAACGAGGTTGACAAGTTGGGAAACGGTGGTGCGGAGTATATCGAGGTCTTTGGGGTCGTTATAGTCGAGGCCGCAGAATGAGGAGCGGTCGCGGTGAAGGAGCAGATAATATATGCCGGCAATGATTATGGAGGAGAACGTGGCTATGTTGACGGGACTTTTCCCCTCGCGGAAAAGCTTTTTATATTTCTGAATCAGCTGCATGTTGAGCAGTTCCCTTTTGAGTGCGATCCGTTCGGTTACAGGATTGTCTGCGGCAACCTCCCAGCGCAGCACCTCGAGCATTATCTTGTCGTCGATGATCTTGGTGATGAGTTCGTCAAATATTTTCGCACAATTTTCTTCCGACGGGTCATTCCGCTCAGCGCCCTGTTTGGCTACGTCGTCAGTCAGCCAATAGTCTTGTTTCCTGATAAACTCGCCATAGAAATCTTCCAGATTCTGATAACGGTTATAAAACACCACCGGCTCAATTTCCGCTTTACGGGTTATTTCGGTTAACTGCAGGTCAATAAATCCACGTTGGGCAATCAGATCTTGTGCCGCACTGTCTATGCGGTTTTCAATATCGGCTTTTGTTCGGCGGACGCGTCGTTTTTCAGTCATTTTCTAATGATTTTCCGGATTGGCTTCATCAATTTTGTGCAAAGTTACACTTTGGGCGGAATTACTACACAATCTATCGGACATTTTTCTTATCTTTGCGCATGTTTATATAAACCGATTGTATATTACCCCCCCCATTTACCAAATCAATCTACATCATTATGCCAATTAATCACCGTTTACTCCTGATAGCCGCACTCCTGCTTTTAGGGTGCAATCTCTGTTCCGGCCGATTGATGGCCGAAAATAAGGGCGATATTGTTCTGACAGGCAATGTGTTTGATAACCTGATGCATCTGCCGATAACAACCGCCAAAGTCAGCTTGATCGATCCTGCTGACTCTTCGGTGGTGGCCTCAGGCACCTCGGACGGCTGGATACAATATGGTGATAATCGGGAATATACCGGCTCATTCTATCTCAGCAACCTCCCGCGCAAGCGCTTTAAGCTCCGGGTGGCTAACGCCGGCTATGAGCCGCAGACGCTTGATCTTGACCTCACAAAACTGGGTAGGCGTCAGTTTCAGCTGACTCTCGACCCGATATATCTGATGAAAGAACGCTCCTATGAACTCGGCGAGGTGTCGGTCAAGGCAACCAAAGTGAAGTTCTATAACCGCGGCGATACCATCGTATATAATGCCGACGCCTTTCAGCTGGCCGAGGGCTCGATGCTCGACGCGCTGATCGAGCAGCTGCCCGGCGTGACGCTCGACGACAACGGCGTAATCAAGGTTAACGGGCGCACGGTTGAATCGCTTATTCTCAACGGCAAAGACTTTTTTAACGGCAACAAGGAGCTGATGCTCAAAAACATCGGTTCTTATATGGTTAAGAATGTGGAAGTCTATGACAAGGCGGGATTCGGCAGCGAGATTGCAGGAACTGACATCGGCGACGGCCGCTATGTGATGGACGTGAAGCTGAAACGCGAGTATATGATGGGCCTGAATATGAACACCGAAGCCGGTTATGGCTCAGACGACCGCTATCTCGGGCGCATATTCGCAATGGGCTTCACTCCCACAGCTCAGATTTCGGCATATTTCAACGCCAACAACCTCAACGAGAGCCAGAAACCGCAGATATATTCCCGCTTCACGCCCGAGCAGATGCCTACCGGGGTTACACGCACCCTGGCCGGCGGTGTGGACTATAACGTTACTCCCAACGATCGGTGGACATTCCGCGGCAGCGCCTCAGCCACCCACACCCAAGAGACCGACGGCACCGACATTGTGCAGGAAAACTACCTTTCGGGCGGTAACACCTACGCCTATAGTTTCAACCGTCTTGACAACCGGCGCCTCGCTCTTGAGACCGATCACTCCGTTGAATATAAGCGCACAGGCCACTACGGCATGCAGCTTAAGCCCTTTTTCCGCTATGCGAACTATGACAACCGCAGCGAAGATGTCAGCGCCGAGCTCAACGCCGCTTTCAACGACGTGACAATCGAGTTTATCCAAAACATCTACTCCGGCAACAGCGCCGCAGCCTTGGGCAACATAATTAACCGCCGCCTGGAGACCGACCGACTCAAAGGTCACTCGCTTAACACCGGCGGCAACCTGACGCAGACGATTAACATTCCGCGCACTGGCGATCTGCTCACCCTCGAGGTCTACGGCGGCTACGACAACCGCCGCGACAAGCGCTTCAACCACTTTGACATCAACTTCGGTGCCGACCCTGTGCCGACCGACGTGGCCAACCGCTACTATAAGAACTATCCGCAGTTTCATTCCAACATCGGCGCGCAGGCAAAGTACTCTCTAATTATTGACAGGGGTCTATCCCTTAATTTCGGTTATG
>CAYLMR010000001.1:0-90478 GCA_964384885.1 uncultured Bacteroides sp. | reverse complement strand
ACCTACCTCACCCTCGCCAATATCCTGATTCATGACATCAATCCTTCGGCCATAACTATCGCCGAGGAGATGAGCGGAATGCCGGGCCTGGCAATGCCTTTCAAAGACGGTGGCCTCGGGTTTGACTACCGCATGGCGATGGGCATACCCGATTTCTGGATCAAGACCCTCAAGGAGAAGAAAGATGAGGACTGGCACCCCACCGGCATATTCTGGGAACTCACCAACCGCCGCGCCGACGAAAAGACAATCTCCTATGTGGAGAGTCACGACCAGGCGCTCGTGGGCGACAAGACAGTGATTTTCAGGCTTATCGACGATCATATGTATTGGCACATGATGAAAGATGATGATGACTTCATGGTGTCGCGCGGCATAGCCCTCCACAAAATGATAAGGCTCGTCACCGCCTCGACCATCAACGGCGGCTATCTCAACTTCATGGGCAATGAGTTCGGCCACCCTGAATGGATCGACTTCCCGCGCGAAGGCAACGGCTGGGGTTATAAATACGCCCGCCGTCAGTGGAGCCTCGTCGACAGCAAGGAGTTGAAATATCAGTATCTCAACAACTTCGACAACGCCATGATAGGCCTCATCTCCGGAGTGAAGGATTTTCAGGCCATACCGATCGAGAAGCTGTGGGATCAGGATGAGGATCAGGTGCTTGCCTTCCGTCGCGGCGAGCTGGTGTTTGTGTTCAACTTCAGCCCCGACAAATCTCACTCCGACTATAAGATTCTCTCTCAGCCGGGTGAGTATAAATGCATTCTTTCGACCGACAACCCCGACTTCGGAGGTTTTGGCAATATAGATGAGAGCGTGAGCCATTTCACCACTCCCGACCCCCTCTACACCCCTCACAACCTCGCCTGGCTGAAGCTCTATCTCCCGGCCCGCACCGCCCAGGTGTTCAGGCAGGTGGATTATCAGGCGCCTGCCAAGAAGAGAAGCAAAAAGTCAGAGAACTCTGAAAACTCTGAGCGCTCTGAGACCCCCAAGGTAGCCAAGCGCACAAAGCGCGCCAAACCTGCCAAAAAATAATCCCCTCCATCGAAGGATGAAAAAGGTTAAAAGTCACTTTTTCATCCTTCGGTAGAGAGTATATAAAAAAAATGCGCTAAATTTGCGTCTAATTCCACGCAAATGACTGTTCTATGCCCGTTGCCGGCTTAGAAATCCGATAATAACCCAATCATGAGAGTAAAGATACATCGTGAAGGCACCAACATATTGATCATTCTCCTGCTTATGCTCGTAGTGATCAACGCTTCGGCATGGATGTTTATTCGTCCTGCCGAAATTCCCATGGCCTTTACTATCATCTCTGCAATATTTTATCTGCTTACAGTCAACTTTTTCCGCTCGCCCCGCCGTCATTTCACCGGCGACAGAAAAAATGTCGTCGTGTCGAGCGCCGACGGCACTGTGGTGGCTCTCGAAAAGGTCTACGAGCCTGAAGTGCTCAAATGTGACGTGATGCAGGTATCGGTATTCATGTCGGTATTCAATGTTCATGCCAACTGGTTTCCTGTCGACGGCAAGGTTCTCATGGCCCGTCACCACTCGGGCCGATTCATGGGCGCCTATCTTCCCAAATCGAGCACCGACAACGAGCGCAGCACCGTGGTGATCGAAGCCACCAACGGCCAGCTGATAATGATGAGACAGGTAGCGGGAGCCATAGCGCGAAGAATCGTCACCTATGCCGAGCCGGGCATCGACGCTTCGATCGAAGACCACATGGGCTTTATAAAATTCGGCTCTCGAATTGACCTTTACCTCCCGCTCGATGCGGAAATACTCGTAAAACTCAACGACAAGACAGTCGGCGGCATCACTCCCGTGGCTCGTCTGAAAAGCAATCCCGACGGCGAATAAATCCCTGAAAAAGTGAATATCAAATCTCATATACCCAACACCATCACCTGCCTCAACTTGTTGAGCGGAGCGGTGGCCTCTGTTCTGGCGCTGATTGGCAACCAGCCCCTCGGCCCTCTGGCAGCAATAGAGTGGAGTTTCATAGCCATAGGCTGTGCCGCAGTGTTTGATTTCTGTGACGGAGCGGCTGCCCGACTGCTGCGTGCCTATTCCGACGTAGGCAAGGAGCTCGACTCGCTTTCCGACCTTGTGAGCTTCGGCCTCGCCCCCGCCCTGATGCTGTTTTCTACCATCTGCGAAGCCAAGGGGGGATTCTCCTTCTGGGCTCTTATGCCGGCACTCATTCTGGTTTGCGGCGCCCTGCGACTCGCCCGGTTTAACGTCGACACCCGTCAGACTACCTCATTTATCGGACTCCCCATTCCCGCAAACGCGATATTCTGGATTGGCACCGTGGCGTGGATAAGGCTTCACGGATGCCCGGCAATGGGACTTCTGCTCGCCATCACCATTTGCGAATCACTGCTAATGGTGAGCAGCCTGAGGATGTTCTCGCTCAAATTTGCCAACTTCGACTGGCGCGAGAATTTCCGCCGCTATGTGCTGATTCTCGCTGCAGTGCTCTTTGTCATTACCGACGGCTTGGCAGGCCTTACATGGACAATCCTTTTCTATATCCTCGTTTCAGCCGTAGGTCGCAAAGAAAAAGCCTGACCGCCTCACAACATTTTGTCATTTCAGCCGTTAGAAGTTTAGACTCATAGTTAAGCTATCGGGTCGGAATCTAATTTTTCTCGTTATTGATGACTCCAATTGTTTTCATTATTATAGCCTTTGTGGGATGGATCGTTGTGAAACTGTTTCGCATGTTCTTCTCCACGTACTCCTTTATCCGCAACGCCCGCAAGCAAGCCTATGAAGCTTTCGGATTCTCATCTGACGGCAATCAGCAGGGCTCCCGCAGCCGGCGCGGCCAATCGCGTCGTGCTTCCCGCAAGCGCATCGACCCCAATGTGGGCGAATATGTGGAATATGAAGACCTCCCGCCCGTGAGCTCGGATGACCCTGAAGCCGGCGAAGTAAATTATGTAGTTGAAGAACAGATAACCGACGTGGAATGGGAAGAAATACGCAATTAAACCCTCAGTCGACATGGCTGCCTGAGTTATATGACTTTACCGCCGCCTTGAGCGAAAACAACACCCGCCCCTGGCTTGCGGCCAATCGTGAGCAATATGACCGTCTGCGCGCAAAATGGCTTGAGGATCTCAACCGTCTGCTCAGCCTCATGTCGGAGTGGGAGCCGGGTCTCGCCGGCCTCACAGCCAACAGGGTGACCCACCGTTTTGCCCGCGACACCCGGTTCTCCCCCAATAAAGCTCCCTATAAGATATTCTTCTCCGCCTCGATTTCCGTTCACGGCAAGGATGCTCCTTATGCCGGTTATTACCTGCATATCGGCTCACCCTTAACGGACGACAACGGTTGTTATGGCGGCATCTACTGCCCTCCCTCACCGGTGATAAGCAAGTTGCGCCACGCCATGGTCGACAACATTGAGGAGTTTGAGGAGATAATTTCGCAGCCCGACATTAAGAAATATTATCCCGGCTGGGTGGGCGACAGGCTCAAGACAGCCCCTAAAGGGTGGCCTCGCGACCATCAGAACATCGACCTGCTGAGGCTCAGGGATATCGGCAAATACTCTCCTCTATCACTGTCTCAGCTCACTGCCGGCGATTGGGTGGAGTTGGTCAACGAGCGTTTCAGAATGATTAAGCCGCTCAACGACTTCATTGATTATTCAATCGACGAATAAATCGCAAAAAGTGGCGAAAAAATTTGGTCAGTCTAAAAAATATGCCTACCTTTGCAGCGTCAAAACAAAAGGGAACAACAAGAGTGTTTGTCATCCCGTTCTGACATATTAAATGGTGAGTATAGTTCAGTTGGTTAGAACGTCGGATTGTGGTTCCGAAGGTCTAGGGTTCGAATCCCCATACTCACCCATTTCTTAGACGACTTGTTACAAACGGGTCGTCTAATTTTTTATTTATAGGCCACTCCCCTCCTTACTATCCCCAATATTAAACGAATCACTACCCCGAAATGATAATATGCGAATTTCTCGGCACTGTGGAATTTTATGTGATATGCGCCCTCGTGGCCGCCGCGGTGCTCGGTCTCTGTGTTAAACCTGCTTCTAAAGGTGAGGTGCGCACATTTCTCTATCCCGGCATTTTAGCCGCTGAGTCCGACCCGCATGAGGAAGAACTCGAGCTGACATGTCTCGACGACGGCAGCATTGAGATATGCCGCCACGGCCTCAGCGGAAAGATAGCTCCCGACGGCGCATACAGCCTTGCCGTAAAGCTGTCGGGCTTTGACGTGGAGATAACCGAGAGGATTACCCGCGGCCACGGCGAGATGTCTGCCGACTCACCCGGCAAAGCCACCGTCATGACCGATTTTGCCGGCCGGGAATATTATCACTTCAGGTATAAGAACGAAGAAACGGGCCAGTTGGTAGTCTTCACGCTACACAACCGACCCGGTATTCATGTCATTAAAAAGTTCACTCACTGACAGGTTACCAACACGGCAAACTCCTTATGCAGGGAGTCGAAGCGGCGTAACGGCTCCTCGCCGAAGCGGGCTATCTGCTCCCGCACTTCGCTGAGAGGTTTGAGTCCCCCCTTGCCGCTCTTACTGAAAAACTTGTCGGCATAACACACAAGTCTCTCAAGCTGAGTAATGGGGAAGAAATTTTCGTGGGGCAGGGGAAGATTCTCCTTTTCGATCTCCTTGGCTGTGAGCCCCGAGCCGGTGTGACGCTCGGCCACTCGGGCATATTTCTCATCAAAGCCATTGTCGCGCAACAGCTTTGCGCCCAAGATTCCGTGACGGATATAAGGCTCCTTGCCGTTACACCCTATCGAGGGGGCGTCGGTGAGAAAGATGCCTATATCGTGGAGCATGGCGGCATTATATATCTCCTCGGTCGAGAGTTTGAGCCTGCGCTGTGAGGCGATAGTGAGGGCAAGAGCGGTCACCGCTCCGCAATGTGTCATATAAATATCTCGCAGAGCCGTGTCTGCGAGATAATATTTATCAATAAGTTCCTGAGATGTCATTCAACAATAGTGTTCCAGTTATGGATGTCGGGTTCTTCGCCGAGCTGAATGGCGCGAAGCTTGTTGTAGAGAGCTGTGGTGACGGGGCCGGGCTCTCCATCCTTTGAAATCTGATATTGGATATTGCGGTCGAGATCGTCAATGCGGGCAATGGGCGAAGCCACGGCAGCGGTGCCGCAGGCAGCGGCTTCCTGTACGTCGGCGAGTTCATCTACTGTGATGTGTCGGCGCTCAACCTTTATGCCCATATCCTCGGCAATCTGCATGAGGCTGCGGTTGGTGACCGAAGGAAGAATCGAGTCGCTGGCGGGGGTGATATACACACCGTCTTTAACCGCAAAGAAGTTGGCGGGGCCACACTCATCAAGATATTTCTTCTCTTTGGGGTCGAGATAAAGCACGCTTGAATAGCCGAGCTCATGGGCTTTCTCGCCTGCAACCATAGCGGCGGCATAGTTGCCACCCACTTTAAAGCGGCCTGTGCCTTTGGGAGCCACGCGGTCATATTCACGCATGATGCATACGTTGGTGGGGCGGAAACCCTCCTTGAAGTAGGGGCCTACCGGGGTGACCATCACGATAAAGATATATTCCTTGCTGGGATGAACACCAATGCGGGGCGACATGCCAAGCTCAATGGGGCGGATGTAGAGCGACGCACCTGTGCCGTAGGGAGGAATGAAACGCTCGTTGAGCTTAACGGCCTTGATACACATTTCGCGGAATATCTCCACGGGCACCGGTTCCATCAGCACACCCTCGGCCGAATTGCGGATACGCTCGGCGTTAGCCTCAAGACGGAAAATTCTGATCTTACCGTCTTTGCCTCTGAAAGCCTTGATGCCTTCAAACACCTCCTGACCATAGTGAAGAGCTGTAGCGGCAATGTGAATCGGAAGAAACTCTGAATCACTCACTTCTACAGGACCCCATTTACCGTCTGCGTAAGTGCAGCGAACATTATAATCGGTGGGGACATAACCGAAACCCAGCTTACCCCAGTCTAATTCCTTAGTCATTGTTATTTTGGATAGGTAGTTGTATATGATTTTGCAAAAATAAGCAAAAGTCTAATCATAGAATAAGTTTTTGCACGAAAAAACGGCCTTTATGCATATTTGACCGTTCACCGTGCTACTGTTTCAGCGGTGTGAGCATCATTATTCCTCTGGGAGCGAGGGTAATCGACTCACCGATTTCAACCGGCCTGCCCGAGATAAAATCGTCAAACCGTTCGCCGCGGCTGAGGATTTCATCAAAGGGTGCCGAGGGAATTGTGGCCTCCTCGTCGGTGCCGTTGAGCATCACGATTACACTCTCCCCGCCCGGCAATGAGCGGCAGTAGACATACACTCCGTTGAGCGGCGCGAAGTGCAGCAGGTTGCCTTTCTCCATCAATTCGCTCTGCTGATTGCGCCAGTTGAGTATCTTGGTCAAAAAGCCGAGCGACTCGCGCTGAGCCTCGTTAAGTCCCTCCCCTTCATACCACGATTCGGGAAGCATTCTTCTCACATATCCGTCGCTCAACTTCTTCGACCCGCTTTCAAGAAGCTCGGTGCCATAATAGAGCTGAGGAATACCCCTCGATGTGAGCAGGAAAGTCATGGCCTGCTTCCAGCTTCCGAGCGAATCGGCTTTCTCGATAGGTTGAAGCAGAAAACGGTCGGTGTCATGATTATCCACAAAGGTGAGGATATGCTGAGGATCGGGAAGGAGAAAATCAAAACCGAGATGATTGTAAATCTCATTGAGACCACCTTCATTCCACGGCATTGTAGTGGTGGTAAATGCGTCGCGTGAGCGGGTCATAAGGGCGAAATCCATCACGGTCGGCAGTCCGGGATCACCCATAGGATTGATCTTCGACCCTTTCTGCCAGAAAGCTTCGGGCACCTCGTGGTTATACCAACATTCACCCACGATATTGAAGTCAGGATATTGGGCAAGCACCTCCCGGTTCCATTGAGCCATCGCCTCGGCGTCGGCATAGGGATAGGTGTCCATGCGTATTCCGTCAATGCCGCTCTGCTCTATCCACCATATCGAGTTCTGAATGAGATAGCGCATAAGTTCGGGATTACGCTGATTGAGATCAGGCATAGCTTCAACAAACCATCCGTCGACAGCCACTTTTTTGTCATGCCTGGAGGCATAGGGATCGTAGAGGGTGGAGAGTCGGTGATTGGTCACCTGAAACGAATCGGGAAAGTTAAACCAATCTTTCGACGGCGGATTGTGTAGCCACACATGATTGCTTCCGCAATGGTTGAAAATCATATCCATCACCACCTTAAGCCCACGCAAATGAGACGCGTCGACAAACTCGTTCCACTCCTCGTTAGTGCCCAGACGCGGATCAATGGCGTAATAATCGGTAGTGGCATAGCCGTGGTAAGAGCCGCCCGGCATGTCGTTTTTAAGCACCGGATTGACCCAAAGGGCTGTCACCCCGAGACTGTCAAGATAGCCGAGATGCTTTCTTATGCCCGCGATATTGCCTCCGTGACGGGCATTGGGATCTGAAAGATCATTTTCGGTAGGATATTGAAGTCCGTCATTCTCATGCCCCTTATTGGCAGCGTCGCCCACAGCAAATCTGTCGGGCATAATAAGATAGAGCACATCAGCGGCAGTAAAGCCTAACGCGCCCCTGTTGTTGCGGGCATAGAGAGGATAGTCAACGGTTGTTGACTTGCCGTTGCGGGTAAATCTGAGCTTCAATGTGCCCGGCTTTGCCTCGGGCGACACCTGCAGGTAAACAAACTTATAGTCAGCGCTTTCGAGACTAACCTGACGGAGAATCTTCACACCCTCATAGGGCTTGGCAATGGTAGCTTCGGCATGGGCTATATCTTTACCGTAGACCATCAGCTGCAGGGTGTCGTTTACCATACCGGTCCACCAGTGAGGGGGGTCAATGCGGTTGATTTCAGGCGCCTGACTGCGGCCAAAGAGTGATGTGATAGAGGAGAGCATGATTAAAAGCAGAAAAATGTGTTTTTTCATTTCCTATCATTTGGTTATGAGCTTTGTGGAAAGCATCTTTATCTCACCATGCGCGAGAATCCGGTGGGCACGGGAGTGGAGAAATTCATCTCCTTGCGGGTGATAGGATGAACAAACCTCAGCGTCTTGGCATGAAGGGCGAGGCGGTGAAGCGGCGATGAACTGCCGCCATAACGGCGGTCTCCGGCAATCGGGGTGCCGAGGTCATGCATGTGAACCCTTATCTGATTCTTGCGGCCGGTGTCGAGTTCCACCTCCAGGAGAGAGTATCTGCCGTTTGAGCCGATGGTGCGGTAGCGTGTAACGGCAAGCTTGGCATCTTTTTCGGGCTTGTCGGTCGAAAATACCTCATAGCTTGAATTTTCCTTGAGGTAGCTTCTCACCACTCCGACTTCCTGCTCGGGCACACCCTCCACAACGGCGAGATAGGTGCGGTTGAGCACCATCTGATTCCAATTGTGCTGCAAAGCCTCCTTGGCCTCGACGGTTTTGGCAAAGAGCATAAGGCCGGAGGTGTCGCGATCAAGACGATGCACGATAAACACCTTGTTGCGGGGGTCAACGCTCTTCAGCCAGTCGCGCAATATCGAATAAGCGGTCTCCTTGATGGCACCATGCTCATCCTTGCCGGCGCGGAAATTCTCGTTTCCCATCGAGAGAAGTCCGTAACCTTTGTGTACCACAATAATATCATCATCCTCATAGACGATTTTGAGGCGACGGTGGCGGAACACCTTAAACTCGCGGGTGAAATTAACAGCCACTTCCATACCCGGTTCGAGGGGAAAGACTGCCGAGGTCTGCGGAGTGCCGCTGACAGCCACCTGACCGTGAGCGAGAAATTGCTTGATACGGGTGCGCTTCACATCGGGAAGTGAGCCGATGAGAAAGTCAATGAGCCTGCCGCTCTCCTCCACCTTCATGGTCTTGATAGAGTCGGGGCGCCAGCCTTTGGCGGGTACGGGCTGAGGCACCTGCGCGGAATAATCGTCAAATTCCTCATCGTCCATGAAATCATCCTCCTCAAAATCGGGAGTGGGATATTCAAAGTCGTCGTCAGGAAATTCGGCCTCGTCGTCAAATTTCCTGCTGCCGGAAAACTTCTTATTACGGCCACCGTTGTTGCGCATAGAGCCGCGGCCGGCTGGTTTCCGGCCTGAAAAACTGTTTTTTTTCATCAGCGGGTGGATGGATTTTTATTTTTTGGAACGTGCGCGGCGGGCGGGCTTGGGAGAGGCGTCAGCTTCTTCGATAATCTTCTTACACTCATCGTAGGTGAGGTCGGCGGGATTACCTGCCGTGCGCGGTATCTTATAGTTTTTATCGTTATATGACAGATATATGCCGTAGCGACCGTTGAGTATCACCAGGCCCTCATCTTCGTCAAATTTCTTGACTACCTTCTGAGCGTCGGCGCTTCTCTTGTTTTCAATCACCTTGACTGCTTCCGAAAGGCTGACCTCGGTGGGGCTGATCTCGGCGGGAAGCGACACAAACTTGCCGTTGTGGCGCAGATAGGGGCCGAAGCGGCCTGTTGCCACCACAATCTCGTGACCCTCATAGGAGCCGAGGGTGCGGGGAAGCTCAAAGAGTTTCAAAGCCTCTTCGAGGGTGATGTTAAACACCGACTGCTCTTTTCTCAGCGAGGCAAAGCGTGGCTTCTCATCGTCGGTGCTCTCACCGATCTGAACCACAGGGCCGAAGCGGCCTATCTTGACCGAAACGGGATGACCCGAAGCAGGGTCTATGCCGAGCACTCTCTCGCCGGGCTTATGCTCAAAGCGGGTCTGGTCGGCTTTCTCCACCTCGGGGTGAAACACCTCGTAGAAGTCTGAAATCTCACCTTTCCATGACGCGTCGCCGTCGGCGATTTTGTCGAAGCGCTCCTCAACCGAAGCGGTGAAGTTGAAGTCAAGGATGTTGGGGAAGAACTTGGTGAGAAAATCGTTAACCACAGTGCCGGTATCGGTGGGCACGAGTTTACCCTTTTCAGAGTCGACGTTCTCGATTTTGGTTTCGGTCTCGATTACTTTGGTTGCGGGATCGAGGGTGAGACGCGACACCTCGCGCTGTTCGCCGGGGCGATTGCTCTTCTCCACATACTCCCTCTGCTGGATAGTCGAGATAGTCGGGGCATAGGTCGAGGGGCGGCCTATGCCGAGTTCCTCCATCTTCTTGACCAGGGTGGCCTCTGAATATCTCGGCGGGTGCTGGGTAAAGCGCTCGGTGGCTACTATCTGACCGGGAGTGAGCGATTCTCCCGCTTCGAGGCGCGGCAGAATCACCTCGGCCGACATCTCCTTGCCCTCGGCTGCGCTCTCACCGTCGTCAAGACCTTCGATATAAACTTTCAGGAAGCCGTCAAAGGTGATTGTTTCGCCCGAAGCGACAAATTTTCCTCCGCCCGGATTGGCGGTGATGTCAACAGTGGTTTTCTCAATCTTGGCATCGGCCATCTGTGAGGCGATGGTGCGCTTCCAAATCAGGTCATAGAGGCGGCGCTCCTGAGAAGTTGCGCCGGTAAGCTCGCGCTTGTTGATATAGGTAGGGCGGATAGCCTCGTGAGCCTCCTGAGCCCCCTTTGAGGATGTCTGATACTTGCGGGTGTGAAGATAGGTTTTGCCAAGCTTGCCTGTAATCTCCTCAGCTATCGAAGCGAGAGCCTCGTTTGAGAGATTGAGCGAGTCGGTACGCATATAGGTTATATGTCCCTCCTCATAGAGGCGCTGGGCTACCATCATTGTCTGCGACACAGTGAAGCCGAGTTTA
Source organism: uncultured Bacteroides sp. (assembly GCA_964384885.1). GTDB lineage: Bacteria > Bacteroidota > Bacteroidia > Bacteroidales > Muribaculaceae > Paramuribaculum. The sequence goes on along the minus strand of CAYLMR010000001.1, from coordinate 79,688 downwards.
CGGGCGGCATCCTGTTGAAGGGTCGAAGTGGTGAAAGGGGGTGCGGGAGATTTCTTGAGCGGCTTCACCTGCACATCTTCAACAGTAAATGTCGAGTCGGCGCAGGCTTTGAGAAATTTCTCCACGCTCTCGCGGTCGTAAAGACGCTCTGACAGGGCGGCTGAAAATTGCGCTCCGTCGGGAGTGGTAAATTTTGCGGTAACCCTGAAATAAGGCTCCGACTTAAAGTCGCGTATCTCATTTTCGCGCTCAACGATAAGCCTCACGGCCACGCTCTGCACCCTGCCGGCCGAGAGGGCGGGCTTGATTTTCTTCCAGAGCACCGGCGACAGCTCAAAACCCACTATTCGGTCGAGCACACGCCTTGCCTGCTGGGCGTCGACAAGGTTGATGTCGATGTCGCGCGGATTGGCGATAGCGTTGAGAATGGCGTTTTTGGTAATTTCATGAAACACGATCCTCCTCGTTTTGGCCGGATCGAGGTCGAGCACCTCGAAGAGATGCCAGGCTATAGCTTCCCCCTCGCGGTCTTCATCGGACGCGAGCCACACGGTCTCAGCCTCCGAGGCGGCCTTCTTGAGTTTCTTCACCAGATCGACCTTATCTTCGGGTATTTCATATTCGGGAGTAAACTCGCTTCCTGAATTGAGGTTGAAATCTTTTTTCTTGAGATCGCGTATATGGCCATAGCTCGACATGACCTGATAGTCTTTGCCGAGAAATTTCTCAATGGTCTTGGCCTTGGCAGGCGACTCCACTATTACGAGATTTTTAGACATGTAAAGAGGTGTTATCGTTTTCTGAGCGGCAAAATTAGTCAAAATTATATTAATAAAGTGAGTCACCGGGGCGGAAAGTGGATTTTTAGGGGAAAATAGCCCCCTGAAATCCTTTCCTCCCCCGGTGAATCACTCTTTACAGACCCTTTATTCCTTTGAGGGATTAGAGGCTCCGGTAGCGGCGTCGAGCGCGGCGATGGTGGCGAGATTCAATATATCTCTTACCGGCGCCTTGATGTGGGTGTAGTGGATAGGTTTGTTCAGACCCATCTGAATCGGGCCGATGGCCTGACCGACACCCATTTCGAGCATCATGCGGTAGGCGGCGGCAGCGGCGGTGAGGTTGGGGAACACGAGGGTGTTGACATCCTGACCGTTGATACGCGAGAAAGGATAGGTCTCCTCACGCAGCTCGCGGTTGAGGGCGAAGAGCAGGTTGATTTCGCCGTCGATGGCAAGCTCGGGATAACGTTTGTGCATTCTCTCCACCACGTTGCTTACCCTGCGGGGCTCCTCCTCGTTGGCCGACGAGCCGAAATTGCTGTAGCTCACCATCGCCATCACGGGATTGTGGGCGAAATATTCCACCGAGTGGCGGGCAAGACGCGCAATGTCATAGAGGGTATCCTCATCACAGTTGCGGTTAACCTGAGTATCGGCGAGGAAGAATGTGCCCTTCTTGGTCTGCACGATGTGCATGGCGGCGAAGTGCTTGTATTCGGAACGTATTCCAACCACCTCCTCGGCAATGCGGCCCGTGCGGTTTGCGGCTGAATAGGTGCCTCCGATAAAGGCATCGGCATCCCCCTGGTCAACCATCATCATGCCGAAGTAGTTGCGGTCATACATCTTGTCTAACGCTTCGAGATAGCTCAGACCGGCGCGGGCGCGACGGTGGGCGAGAGCCTCGGCATATTTCTTGCGGCGACCCTCCTCGCGGTCATGGCGCGGGTTGACAATCTTGATGCCGCTGATGTCGAGACTGAGACGGGCGGCGCGCTTGGCGATCATCTCCTCGTTGCCGAGCAGCACGGGGATAAAGAGTTTCTGCTGATGACCCATAACGGCGGCGCGGAGCATGTTGTCGGTATTGGCCTCGCCAAACACAACCTTGCGGGGCGATTTCTTGGCCTCGTCGTTGATGCGGCGCATGATGCGGTTGTCATAGCCGAGCAGCTTGCGCAGTTTCTCCTCATATTGGGCGAAGTCCTTGATCGGGCGACGGGCCACTCCGCTCTCCATGGCGCCTTTGGCCACCGCGGGCGACACCGAGGTGAGCAAACGGGGGTCAAGGGGTTTGGGCAGGATATACTCGGGACCGAAGCTGAGCTGCGAGCCGTCGTCATAGGCAGCTGATACAACCGGGGGAACGGGAGCCTTGGCCAGGTCGGCAATGGCATGAACTGCGGCAAGCTTCATCTCCTCGTTGATGGTTGTGGCCTCGACATCGAGGGCGCCGCGGAAGATATAGGGGAAGCCCAACACATTGTTGATCTGGTTGGGATAGTCGCTTCGTCCGGTGGCAAAGATCATATCCTTGCGGGTGGCTTTGGCAACGTCATATGCGATTTCGGGGTCGGGGTTGGCGAGCGCGAAAACAATAGGACGCGGAGCCATCGACAAAATCATTTCGGGAGTCACGACATCCTTGACCGACAATCCGAGGAAAACATCGGCGTCGACCATTGCCTCGGCAAGAGTGGTGATGGGTCGTGAGGTGGCAAATTCCTTTTTCTGAGAGTTGAGATCGGTGCGCTTATCGCTGATCACACCCTTGCTGTCACACATCACGATATTCTCTCTCTTCACGCCGAGCGCCATATAGAGGCGGGTGCAGGACACTGCGGCGGCGCCGGCACCGTTGACCACAAGCTTTATCTCCGAAATATCTTTTTTCTGAATTTCGAGAGCGTTGAGCAATCCGGCGGCTGAGATAATGGCGGTGCCATGCTGGTCGTCGTGCATAACAGGAATATTGCACTCCTCTTTCAGCCTGCGCTCAATCTCAAAACACTCAGGTGCCTTGATGTCCTCGAGGTTAATGCCGCCGAATGTGGGTTCGAGAGCCTTAACGATCGAGATAAATTTATCGGGGTCGGTTTCGTTGATTTCTATATCATAGCAATCGAGACCTGCGAATATCTTAAACAGCAATGCTTTGCCTTCCATCACCGGCTTGCCGGCAAGCGGGCCTATGTTACCGAGGCCCAGCACTGCGGTGCCGTTTGAAATCACGGCCACAAGGTTACCCTTGTTGGTGTATTCATACACATCTTCGGGATTTTTCTCAATCTCCTTACAGGGATAGGCCACGCCGGGCGAATAGGCAAGTGCAAGGTCATGTTGGGTTGCGTAGGGCTTGGTAGGCACAATTTCAATTTTGCCGGGACGGCCTTCGCGATGATATTCAAGGGCAGCTTCTCGAGTTACTTGTGTTGACATAATTTATTAGGGTTATCTGAATTTTAAGAGTGGGGTTTTATAAAAGCGTTGACACGACCGGAGACCAATCGTGTCAACCCTACTATAAAAACATCTTTACGGGAATATAGTTTTTCGGAATAGGCTGAATTTATCTGCGTGAATAGAACTCGAGTATTCTCAGACGCAATATTTTTTCAAATTTTGCCCTCACGGCTGTCGAGGCGGCGTTGACATAAACGTTTTTAGCCTGCTCGACTTCGGTGGGGGTGGCGCGTCCGTAGCGATATTTCTCATCTACCGCTTCGAGCGACGAGAGGGCGGCTTCGGCGGCTGCCGAGGCGGCGGTCAGACGCTCGGCGGCATTCTGAGCCTGGGTGTGGGCTTCGATGATGTTTGAGCGGAGCTGCTGACGGGTATTCTCCAGTGAGAGCTGAGCGGCGAAGTGGCGGGTGCGGGCGCTGCGCACATTGTTGCGGCGCGAAAAGGCGTCAAACAGAGGTACGCTCAGCGACAACCCTATCGACTGGCTGAAGTTGTGGCGCATCTGGGCCCCGAAGCCTTCGTTGTCATATCCACCTCCGAGGCGGTAATAGCTCGACCCGAGCCCTGCTGAAAATCCTACCGAGGGGATGTAGGAGGTCTTGGCAACGGAGATCTGCTGACGGGTCAGCGCTACGTTGTCGGTCGAAGCGAGGATAGTGTTGTTGTGGGTCATGGCGATATTGATTACCTCATCGAGCGACGGAAGCAGCATGATGGCGGCGGTGTCGACGGGAGCCACTTCAAATGTTTCGCGCTGCTCGTCGGTGAGTTCGAGAAGAGTGGCGAGGTTTACCAGCGCGAGGCGCAGGTCATTGTTGGCGGTCACCTCGCTGAGCTTGTCCTGAGCCAACTGGCTTTCAGCCTGGGTAACGTCGAGCGGAGCGATTTTTCCCGCTTCGAGCAGTGAGCGGCGCTCATTGAGCTGACGCTGAGAGAGGAGAGTCTGGTTGCGGGCCACACCGAGCAGCTCGCGGCTGTAGACCACCTGAAGATATTGGGTGAGCACATTGAGCTCCACATTGTCGCGCGCCACCTCACATTGTCTCAGCAGCCCGTTGAGGCTCAGCTTGGCTGCCTTGACCGAGGCCTGACCCGAGCCGAAATAGGTGCTTACGGGCAGTGACAGCGACGCGTTAAGGCCAAACGAAGATGTATTGCGGTTGGCATAGGTATTGTCGGCGGTAAGACCGCGGCCGAATGAGAACGACTGACTGGCTCCTCCCGACACGGTAGGGAGAAAAGCATCGCGGGCCTGATCGTAGGATATTCGGCCCGATTCTATATCGGCCATGCGCTCCAGCACATTGATATTATGTGTGCGCGCGTAGGATATGCAGCTGTCGAGACTCCAGGTCTCTCCCTTCATCGGCAGGGAGAGGAGGGTCACCGCCGAAAGTGTCACGGCTAATGATTTAATCGTCATTGGTGAGGATCTGATTTTGAGTGATTCAATTGATGATTTCAAGTCCCCTCACTGTCGAGGTGCTGTCGATGCCGGCCTTGATTTCGATTTTCAGGCCGTCGGTCATGCCGGTTTCAACGGGGGTGCGGAGATATTGCGATTTCTCTTTATCGGTGAGAACATACACAAAGGTGCTGTCGCCGCTAAATTCCACCACTCCCTCAGGCACGGTCAGCACATTCTCGGCGCGGGCAAGAAGCACCTTGCCGTTGGCACTGTAGCCGGCGCGCAGGTTAACGTCAGAGTCAACCTTGAGGGCGGCTTTTATCTCAAATGTGTTTGCGCCCGAGGTGTCCGATCCCTTGGGTGAGATAAATTCAAGCACCGCCGTGGGGTGAATATCGGGCACAGAACCGATGGTTATCTCCATCGGCATACCGGTTTTGAGCAATCCCACTTCGGTTTCATCGACATTGCCCACAAAGATGAGGTTAGTCATGTCGGCCACGGTGGCGATGGTGGTGCCGTCGTTGAATGTGTTGGCCTGAATCACCGATGTGCCCACCTTTACAGGCACGTCAAGCACCAGGCCGGTGATGGTCGAGCGCACGAGGGTGTTGCTCTCCGAGGCGTTGAGCGAAGAAACTCCCTCCTTTACGATGCGGAATCCGTCGAGAGCGGTCTCAAGCTCGCGCTGAGCCATTTTGTAGTTTGTCTGCGAGGTCTCAAACTCCTCGCGCGAGATAATTTCCTTGTCAAAGAGAGTCTGATTGCGCTCATATTTGCGCTTGGCATCTTCAAGCGAAATCTTGGCCGACTCCACACGGCTCTGAGCCGACGAGAGCGACGAGGCTTCGGGAATGACCTTGATGCGGGCTATCACATCCCCCTCCTTGACCATCTCGCCCGCTTCGACCAATACCTCGGTGATGATGCCCGAAATCTGAGGCTTGATATTGATTTCATCACGCGGCTGTATCTTGCCGGTCAGCACGGTGCTCCGTTCAAGAGTGGTAAACTCCGGGGTGACATCCTCATATTGAGTCACCTTTTCTTTGGAGTTGAAGTAGAGAAACACAAAAGTGCCAATGAACACGAGACCCACAAGTGTCCAGAGCAAAATTCGGAAAAACTTTTTCATTGTCGGTTTCTATCTGTTGTGTAGGTTTATTTGTCGTTGAGTGCCTGAATAGGCTTGATATTCATGGCCTTGATGGCCGGGAGGATGCCGGCGGCGGTGCCGAGTATAAGGAATACCACTAATACAGTGAGCGCCTGGGAGAGGGTGAACACAAAGCCGCAGCTGCCCGTTATGGGGTCGTAGCTCACCTTGTCGGCTATAGCCAGAACAATGCTCGAAAGAGATATTCCCGCCATGCCGGCTATGGTGGTGAGAAACATGCTCTCACACAACACCTGAGTGATGATGTCGCGCGGTTTGGCACCGATGGCGCGGCGTATGCCTATCTCCTTGGTGCGCTCCTTCACTATTATCCACATGATATTGCCCACGCCTATGATACCCGCCATCAGCGAGCCGGCGCCCACGATAAGGGCGAGGAGCGTGATGCCGAAAAACAGGTTGTCGATCATCTCAAACATCTCCGAGAGGTCGATGACGTCGATGGCATCAATATCGTCGGGGTGAATATAATGGAAGTTTGATTTCACCACGCGCCTGATTTCAGGTTCGAGTTCCTTGACTCTGTAACCCTTTTCGGGTATGAGCACGATGAAGTCAACGTTTGTGCCACCTTTATAGAGGCGTCTCATCACCGGCGCGCTCATAAACACACTTTCATTTACGTTGCCTCCTATCGAGGCCTCGCCGCGCTGGGTAGCCACGCCGACTACCTTGACAAACACTCCGCCGAGGGTTATCATCTTTCCTACCGGGTCTTCGTCGCCGAAAAGCGTGGCCGCGAGGTTTTTGCCCACCACGCAGGTTTTGCGGTCTTCGGCAATATCGTGGCTGTTGATCCACCTTCCGGAGGTAATCACCGGCTTGGAGCATCTGAAATAGTTGTCGTCGATGCCGAGTATCTGGGCCGTAGTGGTCTGGTCGAGATAGGCCACATTGGAGTTGTAATAATAAACCGCGGTGACCATATCGAGGTGAGGCACACTGCTCTTGATATTCTCAACATCCTGATCGTTGAGGCTCCAGTAGGTGCCTTTGTTGAAGCCCTTGTAGCTCATGGTGCGGGGCGATGCGCTCACTCCGCCGATATTTTCATCTATCGAGCTGAAGTTTCGCTTCATCGCTCCCTCCAGGCCGTGGGAACCGCCCCACAGCACTGAGAGCATGAAGGTGCCCCAGAATATTCCTATTGCCGTGAGAAAGGTGCGTGTTTTGTTGCGCGACAATGTCTGCAATATCTCACGCCAGTTGTTTATGTCAAAAACAGGATTGATCATTCGTCACGCAAAGCTTCCACAGGTTTAACTTTCAATGCCTTGAGAGCCGGGAATGTTCCGGCGAGTGTTCCGGCCACTATCAGCACCAACGTCACCTCAAAGGCTATCGCCATGTCGACGGTGGGGTTTTCAATCGCTTCTGAGGCGCCGGTGTTGGCGATGATATGATTGACCAACTGCATCACCGCCGCGCCGGCCACTATGCCTATGTAGCCGAAAATCGTGGTGATGGCCACACTCTCCATTATCACCTGCATGAGAATATTGCGCGGCTTGGCACCTATGGCGCGCCTCACCCCTATCTCATGGGTGCGCTCCCTCACGCTCACAAACATGATGTTGCTCACACCCACAATGCCGCTCACGAGCGACAGGAGACCTATCAGCCAGATGGATGTCTGGAGCATGCCCATTGCCTTGCGGCTCTCCAGATAATTGGTGAGTTTATCCCATACCCACACTGCCGACTCGTCGTCGGAAGCAAACTGATGAGTCGCGCCGAGATTCTTGCGTATGGCTTCGACGGCGGCTTTGCTCTCCTCCGCGGTCGTGGCTCCGTCGAGTATGAGCTCGATTTTGCCGACATTCGGCTTGCCGGCTTTCACGGCGAGCAGGGTGGAGATAGGCACATAGCTGTCACGAAACCACCGGTTGGAATAGACGCCTATCACCTGCCATGACAATCCGAGTGACGACACGCGCTGACCGACAGCTTTCTCAGTGTCACCGAAGAGGCGTCGGGCGTTTTGCTCACAGAGCACTATCACCTTGCGCTTCTCGTTGATGTCCTGGTCATTGATAAAGCGACCGGCGACAAGCTGATAATCTTTGTTGAAGCTGGCGGGAAACACGCCCTGAAAGCCGCGTATATAGTCGGTGGCTGAGGAGATCACTGCCGTATAATCGTCTGTGCGCGCCGATGCGGTGTGTGAAAGCACATCCTTGTCGTTGAGCAGTTTGTCGACATCTTCAAGTGTCAGCTCAATTGTTCGCCCGGTGTCATAACCTCCGTAGGGTTTCGAGGTGCGGCCGGGATATATGCTCGCGGTGTTTGAACCGTCGGCCCTCGACTCAAATTTATTGGCCACCCCGCGCCCCATGCTCACAAGAATAATAAGCATGAAGATACCCCACGCCACCGAGATGCCGGTGAGAATGGTGCGGGTGCGGTTATTGCTCAGGGTCTGGGCTATTTCGCGAATAAAATCTAACACGATAGCTCTTAAATTTCGGTGATTATCTTATTGTCGGGGGTCTCTATCACTCCGTCGCTTATGCGGATAGTTCGCTTGCACTTGGCAGCAACTCCGGGGTCGTGGGTCACTATCACCACCGTCATGCCCGAGTCGTTGAGGTTGCGGAACACCTCCATAACCTCCCTTGAGGTTGTCGAGTCGAGGGCGCCGGTGGGTTCGTCGGCCAATATGAGCGACGGGTTGGTGATGATGGCGCGGGCTATGGCCACACGCTGCTTCTGACCTCCCGACAGTTCGCCGGGAAGATGGTGTGCGCGGTCGGCGAGTCCCATCATTTCGAGCTGACTCATGGCCAGCTGATTGCGCTTGCGGCGCGACACTCCCTGATAATAGAGAGGCAGAGCCACATTTTCGAGCGCGTTCTTATAGTTGATGAGATTAAACGACTGGAACACAAACCCTATCTTTTTGTTGCGCATTTCGGCGGCGCGGTTTTCCGACAGGTCCTTCACCAGCTCTCCGTCGAGGAAATACTCGCCGGTGTCGTAGGTGTCAAGAATACCGAGTATATTGAGCAAGGTTGACTTGCCCGAGCCCGACGCACCCATAATAGCCACAAGCTCTCCGCGATTGATCTGCAGATTGATGCCCTTGAGCACATGCAGCGGCACTGCTCCGGGATAGGTTTTGTTGATGTCGGTGAGCGAAATAATCGCTTCGTTTACTTGAGGATTTGGCATGTGATGTGATGAATAGCACTTTTCAATACAGGCCCACGCTATTTTTATCAGGCGGGGCTACTTTTTTCGGGCGACAAAATTATAACTATATCTCCCATTGCGGAAACTTTTTTCAATATAAAATGAGTTTCATTAAATAAGTTTAACATTCATGGGGGGGGTTAATAAATGTTAAAGAAAAACTTTGATTTACTGAATTTTGGCTGACTCGCAATAAAATTGTAACTTTGCACCGAGTTTCCAATATCCATAACATAAAATCCATATCAGCGCCACCGTTTCAGCCATAAAAATCAGGTGAGCGTCAAGTGTGGAATTTCTGAATTAATTTACAATGATTAGAGCCGCTCTCGAACAGGTGATCAGTGATGACATGTCGGAGATCTGGTCGGTGTTGACACCCGATCAGAAACGTAGCATAACCGATAGTCTCAAAATTCATCATTTCAAGAAAAACCACATCATATATAATGAGAGCGACCAGCCTGAAAACCTGTGGTGTCTGTTTGACGGCAAAGCCAAGCTCTATAAAGACGGCATCGGCGGTCGCCAGCAGATTCTGAGGCTGCTCCGGCCCGTGCAATATTTCGGCTACCGCGCCTATTTTGCCGGAGAGCCTTATGTGCACACCGCCGCCACAATCGAGCCCTCCACTCTCGGCAGTCTCCCCATGAAGGTGGTCGATCAGTTTATCGACGACAATCCCCTCGTGGCCCGCTTCTTCATTCATGAGCTGTCGCGCAACCTCGGCTCGGCCGACACCCGCACCGTCAACCTCACTCAGAAACATCTTCGCGGCCGCCTTGCCGAAGCCCTCATAGTGCTCGTTGAAAACTACGGCTATGAGGATGATGCCACCACAATCAGAATCTACATGGGGCGTGAGGATCTGGCCAACCTTTCCAACATGACAACCTCAAACGCCATCCGCACTCTCGCCGCCTTTGTGAGCGAGAAAGTAATAGTGGTCGACGGTCGCAAAATCAAGGTTATCAACGAGGCGGAACTCCGCAAAATCAGCAAATTCGGCTGATATATTCCGGCGCTTTCGCTATTTGGTGCCAATGCTATGGCAATATGATTACACCCCTTGCGGTGTGGGGAAATTTAAATAATTTTGCATAGATATTTTCTATTATTATTGCATCTCCCCTATGCTCACATTTCTGAACTCGGTTTTCAACAGAGGTAAAAATGTTGCCGAAACGCGTCATAATTACAGTCACGACGCTTCCATCGCCAGCATAACAGCCGCCACCAACTACGCCCGATATATCTACGAAAGCTACACTACTTTCGGAGGCGCTTCGTTGGCGTCACTCATGCAGCGTCAGTTCGACACACGCCTGTGTGCGATGACGGCCTATTATATCATGCTCGACCTTTTCGGCAGTTCAGGTGACGCTTTCATTGAAAAATATTCAGATGTGATCGAAGCCCTCAACCTCAAGCTGAGGCTTTTCCCCTCAGGTCGACTGGGAGATGTCGGCACCGCCGCTTCAGCGGTCATGCCCGCCTCCTACCGTGGATTCGGCTCGCCAATCTACGACAACGAACTCGCCGGACACCTTTTCAGAATCAACCTGAGCGCATTCGATAGCCTCAAGCCCCTTATCGGTATTCAGGATTGGATCTCCGACAACACCATTACCATTATCAAGGGCATGCGTCCCGCCGGCGGTCACAACCAGTGGAAACTCTTTGAGCTTGACCCGGCTCTCACCGACGACTACACCGCCCTCTTTGTAGTTCAGACCAAATCTGACCTTCAGATCGAGATGATCAACCTTTCGGGCGACAGGTCGGAAAACGAGATGGAAATGTTTTACAGATTCTCCACCCTTGAAGGTATAAAGCCTGATGGAGCGCCTCTCTGACAACACGAACTTCATACTGGCCGACATCGAGGAGGTGAGAAACAATCTTCTCCCCCTCACCTTCACCCGCCCTGTGGCCATGCTCATGACGGGTTGCATGACCATGATCGACCGCTGGCGCAAATATCTTCCCGCCGGTGCCACTCTCAGCGTCAACACTCAAGACTACCTTCAGGAAAAGTTCGGACTTCCGTCCTCACAACCTGCCGTCACAATCTCGGCTCACTATGTGGCTGATGATGCGTTGGCCAATGCAGTAGCCACACTCCCCCGCGGCGCCGAGTTGGTTGACCAAAACGGCAAGACCATCGCCGTCAATCCCGCCGACGACAATTCGGTCAGCGACCGCATCACATATTCAGGCCCTGAGCTGCTGTCGCTCACTCATCTCACCGACCTCTTCACTCTCAACGGCGAGATAATAAAGCGCGACATGCCCCTCATCACCCGCGACATGGAGCGCGCCGAGCTCAGCCCGAGCAACCGCGTGGTAGGCAATCTCGAGGATGTATTTATAGAGAAAGGTGGAACTGTGGAATGTGCTTCGCTCAACACCCTCAACGGCCCGATATTTATTTCGGCAGAAGCTGAGGTTATGGAGGGCTCCATGCTCAGAGGACCGCTGTTTGTGGGGCGCGCCACCAATATCAACATGGGTAGCAAAATTTATGGCGAAACCACCATCGGCCCCCACTGCAAGATAGGCGGCGAGGTCAACAACGTGGTTATCACCGGCTATACCAACAAAGCCCATGACGGATTTCTCGGCAACGCCGTGGTGGGCGAATGGTGCAACCTCGGCGCAGGCTGCAACGCCTCCAACCTCAAAAACGATTACACCGAGATCAAGCAGTGGAACTATCCCGCAAGGAGATTCATGCGCACGGGCCTTATACACTGCGGCCTCGTGATGGGCGACCACTCAAAGGCCGGCATCAACACCATGTTCAACACCGCCACCGTGATAGGCGTGGGCGTCAATATCCACGGCTCCGGTTTCCCCCGCAACTTCATCGCGTCGTTTTCTGACGGCAGCGCCGCCGGATTTACCGAGGTGCCCCTGTCGAAATTCCTCACCACCGCCCGCAAGGTCATGGCCCGCCGCGACGTTGAGCTGACCGAAACCGACGTAAGGCTCTTTGAACATCTCCACGCCATTACCGACACCTATCGCTGAGACTTCGGAGGATGAATGTGTGGCCGCGAGGATTTGCCTGTCACACACATTTTTTGTAACTTTGCAATTGCAAAAACGACATTCCGAGTCTCAATGAAACGAATCGACCGCGAAACAGTAAGGAAAATTATCGACACCGCCGACATAGTAGAGGTGGTGAGCGATTTCGTGAGCCTGAAACGGCGTGGAGCCAACTATAAAGGTCTATGCCCGTTTCACAACGATCGCAATCCTTCGTTCACGGTCAGCAAGTCGAAAAACATCTGCAAATGTTTTGTGTGCGGAGCCGGCGGTAGCCCCGTCAATTTCATCATGCTCCATGAGAAATTGAATTTCAATGAGGCCCTGCGCTATCTCGCCAACAAATATCACATTGAGATAAAAGAGGAGGAGCTCTCGGAAGATGAGCAGCAGAAAGTCAACGACCGCGAAAGCATGTTGGCGGTCAACGATTTCGCCCTCAATTTCTTTGAGCACAAGATGGCCGACACCGACGAGGGGCGCGCCATAGGCCTCTCCTACTTCCGCGAGCGCGGCATCAGCGAGGCCATGATAAGCCGCTTTCACCTCGGCTACTCCCCCGAAAAGCGCGATGCCCTCGCCAAAGCCGCCGTCGAAAAAGGCTACCTCCCCGACTATCTCGTTTCGACCGGACTCTGCTACTCCACCGACAGCGGCGAGCTGAGAGACAAATTCCACGGCAGGGTGATCTATCCCATCTTCTCCCTGTCGGGCAAGGTGGTGGCTTTTGGCGGCCGCACCCTCCGCAAGGAGAAGGAGATAGCCAAATATGTCAACTCGCCCGAAAGTATCATCTATTCCAAACGCCGCGAGCTCTACGGACTGTTTCAGGCCAAGAAAGCGATTGTCAACAAAGACAAGTGTCTGCTCGTAGAGGGATATATGGATGTGATTTCCCTTCATCAGAGCGGAGTGGAAAATGCGGTGGCCTCGTCGGGCACCGCCCTCACCCCCGAGCAGATCAACCTCATTCACCGATTCACCGACAATGTAACCCTTGTCTACGACGCCGACCCTGCCGGTATCAAGGCCTCCCTCCGAGGCATTGACCTCCTGCTCGAACAGGGGATGAATATAAAGGTGCTCCTGCTCCCAGAGGGTGACGACCCCGACTCTTTCGCCCAGAGCCACACCGCCGAGGAGGTTGAGAAATATATCGCCGACAATGAGACCGATTTCATAGCCTTTAAGACTCGCATACTGATGGCCGATGCGGGCAATGACCCCGTGGCCCGCGGAAAGGTTATCAACGATATTGTCATGTCGGTCGCCAAGATTCCCGACGATGTGACCCGGCTGCTGTTTGTGACCGAATGTTCGCGCTCGCTCAACATTGACGAGAAAGTTCTTTCGCTCCAGACCGCCAAATTTCGCGCTCAATGGCTCGAAAAAGCGGCCAAAGAGAGGGAGATAGAGCGCAACCGCCGCCAGAGCGGAGTGGATGATGTGCCGGCTCAGGCTCCCCTGACTCCCGAAACTCCTCCCGCCCCCGGTGACGAGGCCATCCCCTTCACTCCCCCGGCAACCGAAGCTCCCGCCCCCGCCACGACCTATCCCGAGGAAAAGGTGCGCAAATTTCTGCGCCCCAACGAGTGGGAGCTTATTAAATATGTGGTGAAATATTCAATGGCGGCGTTTTGTGAGAACGAAAACGACCCCGAGGGTCTCCCCATGACAGTAATCGACTATATCAGCAATGAGTTGGTGTGTGACGACATAACATTCTCCAACCCCGACATCGACGCGGTGTTTCAAACCGCCCTCAAGCTGCGCGAGGTGTGGCCCGAAAACTACCGTGAGACCCTGCAGCGTGCCGGCGAGATGAAGCAGCGCCTGCTTCAGGAGGGTTATGACAAAATCCGCGCCACCGCCACCGGTCTCGCCGACATCGAGAAGCAGGAAAAGGAACTTGAGCAGGAGGTTGACCGTCGCATAGCCGAGGAGATCGACCTTGCGGCCTGTAATTTCGCTCAACACTCCATGCTCTCCGACCCCGACGACACGGTGAGAAAACTCTCCACCGAGCTCGCTGCCGAGCGCTATCAGCTGTCGCGCATCCACACCCGCTACACCCATGTCGAGACCGAGCGCGAGCGACTGTCAACCCTCGTGCCCCGCGCCGTCTATGAGCTCAAATATGCCCAGGTGGAGCTGTCGATCAACAAGGCCGGCCATGAGCTGAGGGCCGCCCAAGCCTCGGGCGACAACAATGCCGTGATGACGGTGATGCAGCAGCTCATTGAGCTCAACGACGTGAAAAAGCTGCTTGCCAAATATCTCGGCGAGCGCATCGTCAGCGCCCGCCATTAATTAAATATAAGGCCTATAAGTTATTGGGGTTTCGCGAATTTTTGCTACTTTTGCAACAAATTAGCCGGTTTAGGGCCAATGAGCACCGCCGGCTGTTGAAAACGCATTACAATTCACTTTTTATCAATAAATTATGGCTCAGAAAGCTCTTTTGATGATTCTTGACGGATGGGGCATTGGCAACCATTCGAAAGGTGACGTTATTTATCAGACTCCCACTCCCTACTGGGACCATCTCGTGGCCACCTATCCTCACTCACAACTCCAGGCAAGCGGCGAAAACGTAGGTTTGCCCGACGGCCAGATGGGTAACTCTGAGGTGGGTCACCTCAACATCGGCGCCGGCCGCGTGGTTTATCAGGATCTCGTGAAAATCAACAAAGCCATTGCCGACGGCTCTATTCTCAACAACGAAGAAATCAAACGCGCTTTCACCTATGCCAAAGAGTCGGGCAAGGCTATCCACTTCATGGGCCTCACCTCTGACGGCGGCGTTCACTCCTCGCTCGATCATCTTTTCGCCCTCTGTGACATTGCCAAGCATTACGGTCTCGAAAAGGTCTACATCCACTGCTTTATGGATGGCCGCGACACCGACCCCCGCTCAGGCATCGGCTTTATAGAGCAGCTCCGCGACCATTGCGAGAAAACCACCGGCAAGATCGCTTCGATCATAGGCCGTTATTACGCCATGGACCGCGACAAACGTTGGGAGCGTGTCAAAGTGGCCTACGACCTGCTGGTTGACGGCATCGGCGAACAGGCCGACGATATGGTCAAGGCCATGCAGCAGAGCTATGACAACGACGTGACCGACGAGTTTGTAAAGCCTATCCACAACGCCACTCTCGGCGAAAAAGGTGGTGTGATCGGCGAAGGCGACGCAGTGATTTTCTTCAACTACCGCAACGACCGCGCCAAAGAGCTCACCACAGTGCTCACCCAGCACGACATGCCCGAGGCAGGTATGCACACCATCCCCAACCTGCAGTATTTCTGCATGACCCCCTATGACGCTTCATTCACCGGCGTGCATATCATCTTCGACAAGGAGAATGTGACCAACACCCTCGGCGAATATCTTTCAAGCCTCGACAAGCGTCAGCTCCACATCGCCGAGACCGAGAAATATGCCCACGTGACCTTCTTCTTCAACGGCGGCCGCGAGGAGCCCTACAAAGGTGAGGAGCGCATACTCGTTGCTTCGCCCAAAGTCGCAACCTATGACCTCCAGCCCGAGATGAGCGCCTATGAGGTGAAAGACAAACTTGTAGAGGCTATCCGCTCAAAGCAATTTGACTTTATCGTGGTTAACTATGCCAACGGCGACATGGTGGGTCACACCGGCGTGTATGAAGCCATCGAAAAGGCTGTCAAGGCTGTTGACGAGTGTGTGAAAGATACAGTTGAGGCCGCCCGCGAATCTGACTATGAAGTTATCATCATCGCCGACCACGGCAATGCCGACAACGCCATCAACCCCGACGGCACCCCCAACACCGCCCACTCGCTCAATCCCGTGCCCTGCATCTATGTCACCGAGCGCAAAGACGCCACCGTGAAAGACGGCCGCCTTGCCGACGTGGCTCCCACAATGCTCAAAATCATGGGTCTCCCCCAGCCTAAGGAGATGACCGGCACTCCCCTTATCAACTGATTTTAATTTCGACTCTCATACCGGGCCACCCCGTTCGGGTCGCAGACAATGCCCCGGCGGGGTGGCCTGTTTTTCAAAACCGTTTATTCATGAACTCAGATTTTCTCAGACTCCCGGCCAAAGCCCTGCTTACGGCGCTGTTGGTCACCGGCTGCAATTCCCAGGTGTTTGTCAGCGACGACGATCTCCCCCCTCAGCCCGAGGATTTCGCCTTGTGGCCGGAAGAAAATGTGAGAATCGACCTCGAAAGCCCCGCTCCCGAAGCGCTGATACTCTCAGGCCTCGGCAATCTCCACGCCTCGGTGTGGATACCCGGCGACTCGGTGGCCTCGGTAATCGACACCGAAGAGCCGATAGCCCCCTTCGGCGCCCGCCTGGAGTGTGTCAGCCGCCAGATGGATATAAAGATCGAGGCCGCCGACACCTCCTCAGCCTCTCCCGCCATCACGGTGTCGCTCAATAAATGGTATGTGCCCAAAGAGTCTACCGCACAGCTGACTGTGTGCTACGCCTATTCGCGTCAGACATTCAACTTCACCATCCCTGCATGCCCCCCTTACATGCTCGGTGACCTCCGCTTCACTTCGCCGTGGGAAGTCGACAGCGTGGCCTCAAGCACCCACAAGATTGTCGACCAACTCACCGTCAAAAACGAAGGTCCCGACTCCATCAAGTTCGATGTCTACCCCTACAAGAACGCCTGCGTCACCGCCCTTTTCCGACCCTCCGACGATACTCCCAAGCTGCCTGTCGACAGCGATTCGTTTCTTATAACCGATGTTCCTCTCCCCTCGGGTGACAAATCCCCCTACACCACCAACCGTTTCTACATCTCCTATCTTCCCAAAGGGGATGTGATTAAAGAAGATGAGGGTGATTTCGTGCTCCCCGACGAAGTGAGAGCTATTAAAGCCACC
Source organism: uncultured Bacteroides sp. (assembly GCA_964384885.1). Lineage (GTDB taxonomy): Bacteria > Bacteroidota > Bacteroidia > Bacteroidales > Muribaculaceae > Paramuribaculum. Next base: position 62,728 of record CAYLMR010000001.1, on the reverse strand, counting down.
ATCACCGTTCCCCCCGTGTCTCACCGCACCTATTATCTCTTTATGGGCTATCAGGTTAAGAGCGCGCAATATGAAATCTCGACCTACAACACCGAATGGTCTCATCTCTATCCCGTGTTTCTCACCGGACGCCTCACCGTCTCCATTCCTTATGACTTTATAGTGGCCTACACCAATATCTGACTGTCATGAAACTTCTATCCGGCAATATCCTCAGGTTAAAGACCTTAGCTGTGGCAACTCTGGTCGTGGCCGCAACGCTGCTTCCGTCGGTCGCCGGCGCCCAATCCCCTTCGCGCTATGAGGCCGAGGCGGGAATAGAGTTCCGCCCCGACTGGGTTTTCCCCACCAATCCGTTTTTTAAGGGAAACAACCGCAAGAATGAGCGCATTGATTTTATGGGTGAAGGTGCTGTGAGCGCGCAGATGAAATTCAGCCCCGGCCATAAGCTCTACTCCTCCTATCCCAACCTCTATCAGGGCGTGGCATTAGGCTTCGGCACCTTTTCAGCCTCCGGCATGATGGGCAGCCCCAAGTCGCTGTTTCTTTATCAGGGCAACGAGGTGTGGCGCGTCAGCGACCGCCTCGGCATGTTTTATGAATGGGAATTCGGCGCCTCGATGGGGTGGACCACCAAAAGCTCCGAGCCCCTCAACATCGTCAACGGTTCGAGCGTCACCGCGCGTCTGGGCCTGAGTCTCTTGCTCAAATATGAGCTTTCGCCGAGGTTTACCCTCACCGGCGGTCTCGATGTGACCCACTTTTCAAACGGCAACACCCGTGCGCCCAATGCGGGCACCAATGTTATCGGTCCGAGAATTGCCCTGAGCTATAAGTTCACTCGTCGCACCACCCTCAACCCCCTCACTCCCAAAGCTCCTCAGCAACCCGATACCCTCACCGGCAAGCGTCTCCATTACGACCTGCTGGCATGGGGAGCGGCCCACAAGCGCTATTTCGCCGACACTGACAACAATCCACAGCCCCTCCCAGGAGCTTTTGCCTCGGTTGGCTTGTGCTTCAGCCCGATGTATTCCCTCACCCCCAATCTCAGCGTGGGCGGCAGCCTAGACCTGCAGTGGGATGAGGCCGACAACCTCGGCGACTATGAGGTTGACAATGTGCCCGGCACCCACCCCTTCTATCGCCGTCCCCCCTTCTTCCGTCAGCTCGCCCTCGGCCTGAGCGCGCGGGCCGAATGGATGATGCCGATCTTTGCCGTCAACGTTGGCATAGGCCGCAACCTTATCACAGGCGGTGACGGCCAGCAGATTTTCTACCAGAGCCTCACGCTCAAAACCTTCGTCACCCCCAAGATATGGCTCAACGTGGGCTACTCGCTGAGAAACTTCGCCCATCCCCGCAACCTCATGATAGGCCTTGGCTACCGCTTCTCGGGCCACGACAATCCCCTCCCCCTGTCGAAGCTTTTTTAACCCCGGGCGGGGCGAATGTTAAAATTTTTAAACGCTACGATAATTTTCCGCTCTGATATTTGCACCGGCCATAACGGTGGTGTAGTTTTGCAGAAAGTTTTTCATGGTATTAGATTTAAGGTTAAAAAAAGATTGGTTATCGCGACGATAGCCAATTTTTTTGTGTGTGGTTTCACAATTTTTACTACTTTTGTGATTAATCTGTCTCAGATGATATTTCTCACCTAATAAACCATCATAGGAGGTCACCTTTCCATGAAAAAACTTTTAATCCTGTTATCATTGGCCGCAATGCTGCTGAGCTCCACAGCCTATGCCGACGTGCCTTTCCGCAATCACCGTTATAACTCCTTCAAGGGCCTGCCAGTCAATAACGAGAGCATTGTCTTTTTTGGTAACTCAATCACCAACATGCACGAATGGTGGGAAGCTTTCGGCTCTGACCACCGCATTATCAACCGCGGCACCTCGGGCGGTTACACCCTCGAGCTGCTCGACAACTGCGAGCCTATCATAGCAGGTCAGCCCGCCAAACTGTTTGTGAAAATCGGCACCAACGACCTCGGCACCGCAGGCTTGGACTCCCCCGAGCTCGTTGCCGGAAATATCGGCCGACTTGTCGACAGGTTTAAGCTCGAATCGCCCCGCACCGAAATCTACATCCAGAGCATTCTCCCCTCTACCAACGGACTCCGCACTCTCGACAAAATCCGCACCACCAATGCCTATATCAAGCAGATGTGTGACGAGAAAAACGTTACCTACATCGACCTTTTCGAGCCGATGATGGGCATTACCGACAATTCCATTTCCTATGACGGCCTCCACATCACTGCCAAAGGTTATAAAATATGGTGTGACATCATCGCTCCCTATGTGGGTGTTGAGTGCAGCTATCCCGCCACCTTCACCGAAAATGCCTCTTCATTGTCGGGCAGCCTCGGCATGAGGTCGACCTACTGGTCGGTTGAAGAGGTTACCCCCGACGACATCCTGATTCTCGGCGACGAAATGATACATGGCGGCGAGTGGCACGAGCTGCTCAAATCGCCTGATGTCAAAAACCGCGGCACCCTCTGGGGCTACGGCGGCCTGAGCCTCGACCAGTGGTATAAGAACCTCGACGCGATTCTCCGCACCAACCCCTCGCGCAAAGCCGCTCCAAAGACAATCGCCCTCTATGTGGGGTTGAATGAGTGTGAAAACGCCTCTCAGAGCGTAGCCGCCGCAAAGACCTCCTACGAGAAAATCATCAAGCGCCTCAACACCCTCGTGCCCGACACCAAGCTCGTGCTCATCTCGATGATGCCCAAAAACAACGGCAGCAATGACGCAAGAATCAAGGAGTTTAACGAGATGATTCTCTCGCTTGCCGACAAATACGACAACGCCGTTTATGCCGACATCTACACACCCCTCGCCCAAAACACCGATAAGTATATCACTCAAAACTATCTCTACGCTCCCGGTTATGCCAAGGTGGCCGAGGTGCTGGCCCCTCTGCTCGGCACCGGTTGTCTCACCGAGCAGGAGTTTAACGACCTCTATGCCAACAACTCCGCGCGCATGAGAGCCGGTCAGCTTTACGAAACCGCCTCAATGATTGAGTTTGGCACCGCTCCCGGTCAATATGATGAGTCAAAGCTCGCCAACCTGCTCGAATGTCGCGACAACGTCATAAAGAATCTTGCCGATGCCGGCGCCACAACCGACCGGATAACCGAAGCTGCCGACAAGCTCGAAGAAGCCCTCAACCACATTTCCGACGCCCTGGTGCTTCCCGAAGGTGGCGAAGAGAAGGTTTATGTTATTTCCGACTACCGCTCAGGAAGATTTGTAAGCCAGTCGGGCAACGGCCTCACCACTCTCCCCGCCGCCACTACAGCCGCCTCGCAGTGGAAATTTCTGCCCCGCGAAAACGGCGGCTATGACATTGTGAACTGCGACACCGAAAACAAAGTCACCACCACCGCCGCCTACAACACCCAGCTTAAGCTCTCCAACTCCAAAGTTTCAAAAGGTTGGGAGCTCAAGCCGTGCGACCGCCCCGGATATTTCATTATCGTAAACGGCTCCGCGCAGTTCAACACCACCACCTCGGCCCTTAACTTTCAGGTCTATAACTGGGGCGGCGGTTCAAACACCTCCGACACCGGTTGCCAGTATCTCATTGCCGAGGCAGAGCCTATCGACCCCGTTGACCCCTCGGTTCCTGTGCCCGACAACTCCAATCCCCTTTTTACCCTGCTTGACATTCCCTGCACCGGCACCCCCTATAAGGTGCCCGACAATCTCGCTTCTCAGGTACTCGCCATCGAGGGCGACATGACCGTAGCCATCGACCTCACCATCAACACCAACAAGGGGCGCTCGGTTGTCATCTCGTCGTGCGACTCGGTCAACACCTCCAATCCCCATTTCAGCACCTTCGTTCACTCGGGCGGAGGCATCGGCGTGATCTATACCGGTGTGGATAACGGTCTCGAAGGGTGGTACACCCGCGGCAGCGGAGCCGCAACCGGCCATCATCAACTCATCTACATCACCTCACCCACCAACGGTTATACCTACTATCTCGACGGCTCCTCGCTCGGCAACATCAACGGCACCAAAGACTACGGCCTCCCCCACTTCGGCACACAGACAGGTGTCAATACCATCTATCTCGGTGGCACCGTTCATGCCGACACCGCCAACAAAATCAACCTCTCCGATGCCACAATCCACTCGGTGAGATTCTACGACCGCGCCCTCACTGCCGCCGAAGTTGGCTCGCTGGTGTGGGATAATCTCTCAGGCATTGAGGATGTTATGGCCGACCTCAATCAGCACTCCTCATCAACCGGCATCTTTGACCTCACCGGCCGCCGATATAAAAACAATCAGCCTCTCTCGTCAGGTTTCTACATCATCAACGGCACCAAAACCTTTGTCAGATAAGCCTGCTTTTCATATCATAGCCAATCTTCCGGCCCCGGGTTTCAAGACATCCGCGGCCGATTTTTTTGCCCGAATATAACATTTTTAACATTAATAAAACGCAATAAGGCAATTATTTTAGTTAATTTTGCGGATTCAATCACCTTTCAACTAAAACAGTGGAATAAGTTTTGGCCATTTATGACCGGCTTTTTTTACATTGATAATAATCAATCATAATCAATAACCTCAAACTATTATTTATGAGTAGGAAATTAACCGCAGGAGTGTTGTCACTCGCGGTATCATCGCTTTTCCTGACTCAAAACCTCGGGGCACAACAGCTTCCCAACATCGGTTTTGAATCATGGAAATCTGCATGTGGAAATACTAATGCTTTCGGAACAGGAACTTTTACCTCTCCTAAAGCCGGCGAAAACCGTCAGCGACCCGGCAAAGAGCCCACCGATTGGAATGGCTCATCTGTAAACCAGAAAGTTATAACGACCGTAACTAAAGAGCTGGTTTTCCAAACTTCAGGTTATGAATCTGACTATGCTGCTCAGCTCAAGAATATTTTTGTTGGTGTCGGCTCTTTAGGTTCACCCGCCCCCGGTTATCTCACGTTAGGAACACCTTGGGTTTATGCCGAATCAACCGTTGCAAACTGTGACGGTGGTACATATGGCGGCACATCATTCTCCTCCCGTCCCGACGCCATCACCGGCATGTTTAAGCGTGTTGACCAGAACGATGAAAACTCCACAGTGCTTTTCTACTCATGGAGCGGCACTTTCAAATCGAAAGTCGGTAAAAAAGGTGCTCCCACCCAGTCGCGCGACAATGTCGACCGCGCTGTGATGGGTAAAATTACTCCCGATCAGAGCGGCACACTCATCGGCAAGCTCGAACACACATTCAGATACTCCGACGGAGAATGGCAGCAGATCACAATGCCTATTGAATATCTCAACGATCAGACTCCCGAGATGATGAATGTGGTGATCTGCGGCGGCGACTACTGGAACCGCGGTAATCTTAAGGAAAACACCGAGCTGATTGTCGACGACGTGAAACTCGTCTATTATTCCCGCCTGCAGTCGCTCGACGTTGACGGCTTCATTCCCGATGTTTTCGACTATTCGGTTGATCAATATTATCCCGAAAACGGCAACCCCGTTCTCAACTACGAGTTAATGTCGACCAGCGGTTCATCGAAAGCAGTTGTCAACTACGACCCCGCCAACGCTAAGGTTGCCATCACCGTAACCAACTCCAACACCGGCGAAGGCGCTGTGGATATAGACGGCAAAGCCACCCACGTCTACACTATCTCTTATAAGATACCTGTTGAAAGCGTGACCACCGACGGCACCAACGCCACCGCAACCCTCGACCTCCTCACCGACGCCACCCTGGAGCTTAAGCCCGTTATCCTCCCAGCCAATGCCTCCGACCAATCGCTGACATGGGCAGTTAGCGGCAACGCAGCCACATTTGACGAAGCTACCGCTACACTCACCGGCGTTGCTCCCGGCACTGTTACCGTCACCGCTACCTCAAGCAATGGCAAGTCGGCTCAGTGGACAATAAATGTGAAACCCCGTCAGGTTGAAACCGTGACATTTAAGGAGGGTGTGCAGAACGCTCTCTTCACCGGCGCCTCGCTCGACTTCTCGATCGAAAACCTCGTCATCGCTCCCGCCAACGCTTATAATCCCGTCGTGGCATGGAGTATCGAAGGCGCAGCCGCCTCTCTTGTCACCGCCGACGGCATTGCTACAGTTACCGGCCTCACCCCCGGCTCAGCCAAGCTCATCGCCACCGTTACCAGCAATGAAGCTACCTCGCCCGTTGAGCCCGCCGTTCTCACAATCACCGTTTCCGACAAGCCTGTCGCTGTGGAAAGCGTTACCATCTCGGGCGCTCCCGAAAACAACATCGTCGTGATCGGCAAGGATGAAGTGAAGCTCACCGCCACAGTGCTCCCCGAGGATGCCAACACCATCACCAAGCGTGAGTGGACAAGCTCTAATCCCGACGCACTCGAAGTTTCTGCCGAGGGCGTTCTCACTCCCAAAGCAAAAGCTGAGAATGTTGAAATCGCATATACCGTAACCTTCGAAATCGACGGCGCCGAAAACACCCTCAGCGACAAGGTGACTCTCAATGTCATCAGTCCCGTGACCGAAATCAAGGGTCTCCCCGAAAGCTTCGAGATGCCTCTCACCACCCACCGCTTTGAGCTCAATCTTCTCCCCGAAGATGCCAACAATCTCAATGTGACATGGGCTCTCGCTGCCGACCCCGACAATGAGAGTGAGGAAAACAAAGCTCTCGCCGGCGCTTCGATAGACAAAGAGGGCAACCTCACCACCACCGAATACGGCACCTTTATCCTCACCGCTACCGCTGCCGACGGCTATGGCGCCGAAGCTCAGTGTAAGGTAACCGTTCGTCCCTTTGCCGAGAGCATCACCCTCTCACAGCAAACCGCCGACATCTATGTTGAATCGACTCTGAAAATCGAGGCTGAGATCACCCCTGAAAACGCTGTCGAGACCACTACCCTCACCTGGACCTCATCTGACGAAGCTGTGGCTACCGTGAGCGCAGAGGGCGTGATAACCGGTGTGGCCGAGGGCTCAGCCGTAATTACCGCTTCTGCCGAAGGCTTTAACGGTACTGAAATCAAGGCTGAGGTAACCGTCAATGTCTCTACCTATCCTTCAGAGACCACCACATTCCCCGGCTTCCTCACCATCACAACCTCTGAGGGTGAGACCAACACCCACGAAACCTCGGTGACCGTCATCACCACCTCCGACCAATATTGCACCGTCAAGCTCCCCTCATTCAAAATCATGGGTATGCCTGTCGAGGCTCTCACTCTCGAGAAAATCGGTTATACCATAGATGCCGAGGGCAACGAAACCACTCCCGACTCGCGCTCTTATGAGGGCAGCTTCGAGGAGCTGAGCGTGCTCAAAGGCGCCGTTACCGCCTCGGGCACACTCACCGGCAGCAACGTCGGCAACGAGCTCACCCTCAACGCCACCGTCAATGTTGAGAGCTGGGGCGAAACTGTAGAAGTGGTATTCGCACCCTCCTATCAGGCTCCCTTTACCGGCGCAGTCAATAACTCCTACCTCCCCGGCACCCTCAGCGTCACCCTCACCGACGCCGAACATGGCAATGAGACTGTAACCGCCGAGATACCCCTCACCGTCAACATCGCCACCTCGGTCAACAGCGAGGGTGAGATACTCCCCACCTGCTCGATCGAAATTCCCGCCTACAGCATTGGCCGCTATGACTTCCCCGAAATGAAGTTCGACAACGTCAGCGTCAGCGGTGCATCGACCCTACTGCAGTTCTACTCGCAGTTTGAGTCAATGGAGGTCAACGACGAGATAGGCTCTATAACCGGCATTCTCGAAGGCTCGATGAAAGGCCACGAAATGGCTCAGTTCACGCTCAACTTCAATTTCGACTACGCTCATGTATCGGTTGAATCGACCTTCTCATACGGTCAGATCAACGACAACATCTATCAGGGCACACTCACCATCGACATGGGTGGCAGCGACATCACCGGCGGCGGTCAGGAAGCCGTGGTGATCATCACCCCCTCGGCCGACGGCATGAACTGCACCCTCACCCTCCCCGACTTCGAGCTCACCGGCATCGGCAAGCTCGGCGATATCGTGGTGACCGACGTAATGATGACCGACGACGGCGTTGACCGCATCACCTATCAGGGCCAGACCATGGGTATGCAACTCATGGACGGCGCTATCGAGGCCGACGTCTACCTCAACGGCTACTCAACTTATGACGGCATGGCAACATTCGACATCGTTGTGGTTTGGAATGGCATCAACATCCGTGTGCGCTTCAACGGCGAGCTCACCACCGGCCAGCTGCCCAGCTCGGTTGAGGTAACCGTCACCGACAACGAGGCTCCCGTCTACTACAACCTCAACGGCATCCGCCTCAACGTTGAAAACGCTTCGTCGCTTCCCGCCGGCCTCTACATCGAGCGGCGCGGCACAGCTACCCGCAAGATTCTCGTGAAATGATCCCGCCGTCTGAAAACGGTTAATCATACCTTCTGACCAATCCCGATGTGATTTCCGCCGCAAGCGGTCACATCGGGATTTTTTTATTTTGCCACAACGGATATTATGCTTAAATTTGCAATAATTTCCATAACCGTTATCACATTAGACTTATGTCTGCAAACACCGACCTCTCAGCAGCTACGGCCCCCGAATCAGCCAAGCCCAAACACCGCAGACCCGGTCTGCTGGTGCGCATCATCATCGGCATGGCGCTCGGCGTAGGTTTGGGATTCTTCATGCCTGAATGGTTTGCCCGACTGGCAGCTACCTTCAATGAGATTTTCTCGCAATTTCTCGGCTTTCTCATTCCCCTCATCATAGTAGGTTTTGTCACCCCCGCCATTGCCGACATAGGCTCAAAGGCCGGAAAAATGCTTCTTGCCACGGCGCTGCTCGCCTATGCCATGACCGTGATGTCGGGATTGCTGAGCTATTTCACATCGTCGAGTCTCTTCCCGGGACTGCTCTCCTATCTGCCCGAGGTCAACGCCGACATCACCGCAGAAGCTGAGTCGCTCACCCCCTATATCTCCGTTCCGATTCCCGAGCTCTGCAATGTGATGACGGCGCTCGTGCTCTCATTCATGCTCGGCCTCGGCATGGCCTACAGCAATTCGTGTGTACTCAAAAACGGCTTCGACGAGCTGCTCGAAATCGTGAGTAAGACAATCAACAAAGTGGTTATTCCCCTCCTGCCGGTCTATATCTTCGGCATCTTTCTGATAATGACCGTTGAAAACCAGATTGGCAAAGTGATGAGCGCTTTTGCCCTTGTGATTGTGGTGATATTCGTGATGAGCGTGATATTGCTCATACTGCAATACACCATCGCCGGCATCGTGGCCAAGCGCAATCCCTTCAAGATGCTCAGGACCATGCTCCCTGCCTACTTTACCGCCCTGGGCACCTCGAGCAGCGCCGCCACAATTCCCGTCACCCTGCGCCAGGCCATCAAGATGGGCGTGAGTGAGGAGGTAGCCGGTTTTACCATTCCGCTCTGCGCCACCATCCACCTCAGCGGCTCGACGCTCAAGATCGTGGCGTGTGCCCTCACCCTGATGATACTCCATCATCAGCCCTATTCCTTCCCCATGTTTATCAACTTCATCATGCTGCTTGGCGTGACAATGGTGGCCGCTCCCGGTATTCCCGGCGGAGCTATCATGGCATCGCTGGGATTGCTCAGCTCGGTGCTGGGATTCAGCTCCGAGGACTGCGCCATGATGATAGCCCTCTATATCACGATGGATAGCTTCGGCACCGCATGTAATGTGACCGGCGATGGCTCTATAGCAGTGATTATCGACCGATTTTTCCACAATAGGGAACCCAAGAAACAATGTAACTGATCTCTGACACCCGTATCATAATGAGCAACAAGATTCTTCAAGTTAAAAACGTCAGCAAAGCATATACCGACAAACTCGCGCTCGACAACGTGAGCTTAGAGGTTGAGGAACAGACTGTCTACGGTCTGCTCGGCCCCAACGGCGCCGGCAAGACCACCCTCATCAGAATCATCAACCACATCACCGCTCCCGATTCGGGCGAGGTTGACTTTATGGGTCACCGCCTCACGGCTGCCGACACCGCCTATATCGGCTATCTGCCCGAGGAGCGCGGTCTCTATAAGAAAATGAAGGTGGGCGAGCAGGCTCTCTTTTTCGCGCGTCTCAAAGGCCTCTCGAAAGGCGACGCCACCCGTCAGCTCAAGGAATGGTTTGAGCGTTTCGGCATCTCCGACTGGTGGAACAAGAAAGTCGAGGAGCTGTCGAAAGGCATGGCCCAGAAGGTGCAGTTTATCGTCACGGTGCTCCACCGCCCCAAGCTGCTGATTTTCGACGAGCCGTTCTCTGGCTTCGACCCCATCAATGCCGGATTGCTCAGAGACGAAATCATCAAGCTCAAGAATGAGGGAGCCACAGTGATTTTCTCTACCCACAACATGGCGTCGGTTGAGGAAATCTGCGACAACATCACCCTCATCAATCAGTCGCGCAACATTCTCACCGGCAATGTGGCCAAGCTCAGACGCGAATATGCCGAAGGGCGCTATAACTTCACATTCACCGAAGCCGACCCCGCCGACATCATGGCCCTGCTCCAGCCTATCGCCGGCAATTTCAGCCTCTCGGCCGACAAGAGCGGCCGCCACATCCTCGACCTGAGACTCAATCCCGGCAACCGGCTCAAAGAGGCCATCGAGATTGTCAACAACCGGGCCACGCTGCTCGGCGTCAACGAGTCGACAGCGTCGATGAACGACATCTTCATTCATGCCGTCAACGAATCAAACAGCAAATAAACCCACTTTTCCCCCCACAATATTCATGTCACAGACATCTCTTATCATAGAGCGCGAGTTTTATGAGCGCGTTCGCAAAAAAAGCTTTCTCATCACCACCATCGCCCTCCCGGTGCTGATGGTATTGATCATGATAATTCCCGCCCTCCTGATGATATATGGCGGCTCGACCGACCGCACTATCTATGTCTCCGACCCTGACTATATCGTGGGCCCGGCGCTCATCGCCGCCCAGTCAGAGGGCGGGGATGATGAAGTGAATTTCGTGTTGTCGCCGCTCCCCGTCGACTCGCTCATCAATGTCGAGTCAGCCGACGGTGTGCTTGAAATTCCGGCCGGACTGCTCGACAGCGACAAGGCCCTCAAGCTCTACACCAACGGCTCATCATCGCTCACCCTCGAGACCACGATTGTTAACCGCGTGGAGCAGATTGTGGAGAAAGAGCGCCTCAAACGCTATGACATCGCCAATCTTCAGGAGATACTCAAGCAGGTTACCCCCGACCTGACAATCTCGTCGACCCGCACCGACAGCAACAAGGAGCAATCGGCCGCAGTGAGCTATTTTCTCGGTTTCGGCCTCACCTTCGTGCTCTATATGTTCCTGCTTCTCTATGGTCAGATGGTCATGACCTCGATAATCGAGGAGAAAAACAACCGGGTGCTCGAAATTGTAGTTTCGTCGGTGAGCCCCACCAAACTGATGCTCGGCAAGATAGCCGGCATAGGTCTCGTAGCTGTTACTCAGATAATCATATGGGCAGGCTTGCTGCTGTTGTTCAGCTCCATTCTGCTCCCCGCCATTCTCCCCGCTGAAATCGCCGGTGAGATTACCGCTGTCAATTCGGGCAATCTCGACATAGCTCAGGCGTCGGTCGACGGCGACATCCTGGCCGCCCTCACGATGTTCTCCGACCCCGGTTATATCATCTCGACCTTTGCATTGTTGACACTCTACCTCATACTCGGCTTCCTGTTCTATGCCGCCATCTTTGCAGCCATCGGCTCGGCTGTCGACAACATTCAGGATGCTTCCCAGCTGCAAAGCGTTTCTACAGTGCCTATCATTCTCGGATTGGTGTTCGGCATGACCGCCGCCACCGAGCCCTCGTCGGGCATAGCGTTCTGGAGCTCACTGATTCCCTTCACCTCTCCCATGGTGATGATGGCGAGAATACCCTATGGCGTTCCGGCCTGGGAAATCATCGTGTCGATACTTCTTCTCGTGGCGGGTGTGGCCGCTATCGTGTGGTGTGCCGCCAAGATCTACCGCATCGGCATATTCATGTATGGTAAGAAGCCCACTGTTAAGGACCTCATCAAGTGGGCACGTTATAAATAAATCCTTAAACTCCCTGTCAGCAGATGAAAGGCATAATTCTTGCAGGCGGCTCGGGCACACGTCTCTACCCCATCACCAAGGGTGTGAGCAAACAGCTGTTGCCGGTCTATGACAAGCCGATGGTCTATTATCCCATGTCGGTGCTCATGAATGCCGACATCCGCGATATTCTCCTCATCTCCACCCCCACCGATCTGCCGGCGTTTCAGCGGTTGCTGGGCGACGGTAGCGACTTCGGGGTGAGACTCTCCTATGCCGCCCAGCCTTCGCCCGACGGATTAGCCCAGGCGTTTATTATTGGCGCCGAATGGCTTGCGGGCGAACCGGCATGTCTGGTGTTGGGCGACAATATATTTCATGGCGCGGGATTTAACGAAAAACTCCGCTCGGCGGTGAAACGTGCCGAAAAAGAAAACCACGCCTCGGTGTTCGGCTACCATGTCAACGACCCCTCGAGATATGGCGTGGCCGAGTTCTCCCCCTCTGGCCGGATAATCTCTATCGAGGAGAAACCTGCCAACCCCAAGAGCGATTATGCCGTGGTGGGCCTCTACTTCTATCCCGGAGATGTGGTTGAGAAAGCCCTAACCATCACACCCTCGGCCCGCGGAGAACTGGAGATAACCTCGCTCAATCAGCTCTATCTCGAAGAAGACCGCCTCGACATCGAGCTGCTCGGCCAAGGATTTGCATGGCTCGACACCGGCACCCACGATTCGCTCTCCGAGGCTTCGGCCTATATCGAGACCATCGAAAAGCGTCAGGGCCTCAAGGTGGCCTGTCTTGAAGGCATAGCCTATTGCCGCGGGTGGATCACGAAAGAGTCTCTGCTCGAAAGCGCGCGCCCTATGGCTCACAATTCCTATGGCAAATATCTGCTTAAGCTCGCCGAGACAGTTCCGCCGCCACGCTACGACTATTAAGCTCCTCCTCAACCCCTAAGTTTAACCGACATTCAACATCCCCCGTATCATTGTGAAAGTCATCGACACCGCCATTCCCGGAGTTAAGATTATCGAGCCCCGCATCATCCGCGATCAGCGCGGCTATTTCTGTGAAACTTTTGTTGAGAAAGAGTTTCACCGGCTAACAGGCTGCGACCTCCGCTTTGTGCAGGACAACGAAAGCAGCTCGCAATATGGAGTCATAAGAGGGCTTCATTTTCAGGCTCCCCCGATGTGTCAGGCCAAGCTTGTGAGAGTGCTTTCGGGCGAAGTGATCGACTATGCCGTCGACCTGCGCAAAGGCTCTCCCACCTACGGACAACATGTATCGGTGACCCTTTCGGGCGATAACCACCTGCAGCTCTTTCTGCCCCACGGCGTAGCCCACGGGTTTGCCGTGGTGTCACCCACTGCCCTCTTCACATATAAGTGCGACAACTACTATTCTCCTGCTCATGAGGGAGGAATAAACATCTTCGACCTGGCTCTCGGCATCACCCTCCCCTTTGCCGACTCCGAGGCCATCACATCGCCCAAAGACAAACTCCTCCCCCTGCTCTCCGATTTCGACTCACCCTTCACATTCTGACCCAGATGGACAAACGGAATATTCTCATAACCGGTGGCGCCGGTTTTATCGGTTCTCACGTTATACGCCGCTTTCTCAAAGCTCATCCCGGCTATAACATCGTGTGTGTTGACCTGCTCACCTATGCCGGCAATCTTGACAATCTCAGCGATGTGATGGATAATCCGCGGTTCACATTCATCAAGGCCGACATCGTAGACCTCGAAAAGATGTCGGAAATTATCGCCGCCCACAACATTGATTCGGTGATTCATCTTGCCGCCGAGAGCCATGTCGACCGCTCGATTCTCGATCCGTTTGCCTTTGCGCGCACCAATGTCATGGGCACACTCTCGCTCCTTCAGGCCGCCAAGACCTATTGGGAGAAACAGCCCGGGGGAATGGAGGGCAAACTGTTCTATCATGTTTCGACCGACGAGGTTTACGGATCACTGGAGCCGGGACCGGAGATGTTCACCGAAACTACCCCCTACTCTCCCCGCTCACCCTATTCGGCCTCTAAAGCTTCGAGCGACCATTTCGTCAGGGCCTATCACCACACCTACGGAATGCCGGTGAAGATTTCCAACTGCTCCAACAATTACGGCCCCAACCAATTTCCGGAGAAGCTCATTCCTCTGCTGATCAACAACATTCGCCACAACAAGCCGCTCCCCGTTTATGGCGAGGGTCTTAATGTGCGCGACTGGCTATTTGTCGAGGACCATGCCGCTGCCATCGACCTCATATTCCACAACGGAGGAGTAGGCGAAACCTACAATATCGGAGGTCTCAACGAGTGGAAAAACATCGACATCGTGAAACTCGTTATCAACATCACCGACCGTCTGCTCGGGCGCGAACCGGGAACTTCGCTGGGACTTATAACCTTTGTCACCGACCGCAAGGGTCACGACCTGCGCTATGCCATCGACCCCTCCAAGCTCTGTAACGAACTCGGCTGGAAACCCTCGGTTACATTTGAGGAGGGTATCGAAAAAACCGTTGAATGGTATCTCGCCAACAATCAGTGGCTCGACAATGTGACATCGGGAGAGTATCGCGATTTCTACAACACTCTCTATTCAGGCCGCTGAGCCTAGATCAGATTCCGAAAAATTTTCTTGCCGAGCTGTCGGTCACACTTTTGACCTCCTCGAAATCAACGCCGAGGGCGCGCGCCACCTCCCGGCCGGTCTCTACTACATAGGCCGGCTCGTTGCGACGTCCGCGATGAGGCACAGGCGCGAGATATGGAGCATCGGTTTCGAGCAAAATCCGGTCAAGTCCTATTGCGGGCAACACTTCGCGCAGGCGTGAGTTCTTGAAGGTCACTATGCCGTTGATTCCGAAATAAAAGTCGCCATATTTGCGCAACCGCTCCACATCGTCAACGGTGCCACCGAAACTGTGCATCACAAGAGGGGGAACAACCTCAAGTCCGCTCACTACCTCGATCACCTCGTCAAGGGCCTCGCGACAATGGATAATCACCGGCAGCCGCAGCTCTGTGGCAAGTTTCATCTGATATTCAAGCGCCTCCATCTGAGCCTCGCGGTGGGTCTTGTCCCAATAGAGGTCCATGCCTATCTCACCTACAGCCACATAGGGAGTCGCTCCTCGAAGCTCGGCCTCGATCGTTTTCATATCCTCGCGCCAGGCGGGGGTGACCTCGGTGGGGTGCAATCCCATTGCCATGCGGGTATTTTCGGGCCAGCGGGCTGCCAGCTCTTTCATGGGCTGAATGGTCGTAAGGTCAACGTTGGGGAGAATCATCATCTCCACGCCCGAGGCAATGGCATTTTTGACCACGTCGTCGCGGTCTTCCTCAAATTCAGGCAGATAAGGGTGGGTGTGAGTATCAACCATTATTTAATGTGTGCGGGTACGGGTGCGGTCGGCAAGCTGCACAAAGAAGTCACGTGCCGGATGAGAGAGTTTCACGCTGTTGAGCTCGGCGATCGCCTTTTCTACATAGAGGTCAATCAGCGAACGGCACTTCTCAGGAAGCCCGAGCGAGAGATAAACCTGTTTTACGCGCTCGATTTTCTCATTGGCGGGCGAGGGGTGAAGAATCTCCTGACGCACCACTCCGGTTGTATCGTCGCTGAGCGACTTGATGAGCAGCCAGGTTTTCTTGTCGTTTGAAATATCGCCGCCAATCTCCTTGCCAAACACTATCGGGTCGCCGAACGTATCGAGAAGATCATCCTGAAGCTGGAAAGCCAGTCCGAGCGCCTCGCCATAGCGATAGAAAGCCTCCACATCCTTGCGGTCGGCGCGGGCCATTATCGCTCCTAATGCGCAGGCACATCCGAGAAGCACCGAGGTCTTCAGTCTTATCATCTCGAGATATTCCACGACGGTGACATCCATGCGGTTTTCAAAATCGAGGTCGAGCTGCTGACCCTCATATATCTTCATGGCGGTGTCGTTAAACAGACGCAACACCGGGCCTATCAGCTCGTCGTCACACTTCTCCATCATCTGCTGAGAGGCAAGGGTGAGCATCGCGTCACCGCTCAATATGGCGGTGCGGTCATCCCAGCGGCGGTGAACAGTCACTCGGCCGCGGCGCATGTCGGCCTTATCCATCACATCATCGTGAAGCAATGTGAAGTTATGAAACATCTCAAGAGCAAGTGCCTGATTCATGGCATTGGCCGCAACACCGCCGAAAGCCTCACACACGCTCAGCACCAGAACCGGGCGCAGACGTTTGCCGCCTCCGCTCAGGGTATATCTGATAGGTTCGTAAAGTGAATCGGGATGTTTCTTGGGGGCCAGACTTGAAATCTCTGCCTCGATGAGCGACTGATAGTCGGATTGTGATAGCATTTTCAGATTTAGGGGAAAAGAGTTAACGTGGCGCAAAGTTAATCATTAGTTCCGTATTGGCCCGCATATTCCGCGAAAACTATCTTATTTTCTGAAAGCTATGGGGAGAATACAGAGTGTAGCCACCTTTTCTCCGTCAACTTTGCCGGGAACCCAGTCGGGCATTTCGCTGATGAGCCTCACGGCCTCCTCGTTTAATGATTTTTCAACGCCCTTTATCACCTCAACATTACAGATCTCTCCGTCGGCCTTCACGATGAAACTGCAAAGCACCCTACCCTCTATGCCGTCGGCATAGGCCTTGGCGGGGTAACGGCGGTTGGTGTTGATATATTTCAGCATCTCACTATCGCCGCCGGGATAAGTCGGAGGTTCATCGACTTCATCATAGGGATAGGCTGATAATGAGGTTATTCCGCTTGAAGTAGAGACTCTGCAGGCCACCGTGCGCTTAAACTGGGCGTAGCACGACACTGCGGCAAGGAGGAGAAAGAGAGAAAATATGGTAAGAATCTTTTTGAGTCCGGAATACATGAATAAAAATTCCTGAGTATTTGATTACTGAAAATTTATTGGGACTACAAAGATAGCTCAATCTTCGCTCATAACCCAAAAAGGTTTAGAATGATTAGGGTTGTTTTACGTTTATTTACATTTCCGGGCAACTTTCTCCCCACCCCTCCCCTGACCACTTAATTATCCATCCATTTTTCATGTATTCCTTATTATTAGGTGGGGGGTCACAATATTAGGCGGGGAGGTGGCGTTATTATCTTTAGGCATATTGACTGCGTGGTCTTAGGTCGCTTTGACTGAGAGGGCTTAGGTCGAGGCAATCAGTATGTTCCTGAAACCAAAACCGGAGATCATTTTCCACTCCATGACTTTAAGCAAATTCTTAAAACCATCAATATCACTATTGCGCCTCACAGCCGCTATCATGACAGTGGCCGTGGCGTGGCCGTCGCTTCGGGCTCAGGACCTTTCAGGGTCATCGCCTGCATATAACTTTCTGAATGTCACGGCCTCATCGCGCATCTACGGTCTCGGTGGCATAAACATCACCCTTCCCGACCCCGACAATATCTTCTCGATTGATCAGAACCCGGCGCTGCTCGGCCCCGAGTTTGACATGCAACTCGGCGTGAGCTATATGCGCTATCTCGGCGACAGCAATTTCGCCTCCCTGAGATTTGGCAACAACGCCGGCGAACGTGGTGCCTGGACTGCGGCAATCAACTATTTCGGCTATGGCTCAATGACCGCCGCCGATGAAAACGGCATAGTCACCGGCTCCTACTCCCCCAAGGATATAACCTTTTCGGGCGGCTATACCCACGACCTCAGCGACAGATGGCGAGGCGGCTTTGCCATACAACTGGCCCACAGCTCCTATGGCGATTATTCTGCCATGGCGCTCTGCACCGACCTCGGCGCTAATTATTACGACCCCGACAGAGACCTGTCGTTTTCGGTAGTAGTGGCCAATCTCGGCGGTCAGATAAAGCGCTTCAACGATTCCTACGACCGCCTGCCTATCGACGTGAGACTCGGCTGGAGCAAAAGCTTCGGCACTCTCCCCATAAGGTGGAGCGTCACGGCGTGGAATCTCACCCGCTGGCATCTTCCTTTCTACGACCTCAAGGACTCCGACACCGGCTCGCAGACCGTCATCAAAGACACGTTTGGCTCCAACCTCATGCGCCATCTGGTGTTTGCCGCCGACTTCGTGCCCTCCGAAAAGTTTTATGCCGGCATAGGCTATAACTACAAGACCCGCACCGATATGGCTACCTATTCGCGCAACTTTCTGAGCGGATTCTCGCTCTGTGCCGGTCTAAATCTCTCGAATTTCGGAGTAGGGCTGGCTTTCTCTCAGCCACACTCGGGAGCCACATCGCTGATGGTAAACTTCACCGCCAACCTCTATTCGCTAACCCATTGACCTCATATTAGTTAATCAGTCATGAAGAAAATCATTGTAGCAATCGACGGATATTCCTCATCGGGCAAGAGCAGCATGGCTCGCCGTCTCGCCGCCGAAACAGGCTACCGTTATATCGACAGCGGTGCTATGTATCGCGCCGTCACCCTCTATGCCATGCGCAACAACATGATCGCCCCCGACGGCACCGTCTATACCGAAGAAATCATCAAGGCCCTCCCCGGCATAGTGATTGACTTCCGCCCCTCGGCCAACGGTCAGGTGACCCTGCTCAATGGCGAAGATGTTGAAAATGAAATCCGCGAGCTGCCGGTGAGCAACAATGTGTCGCCCGTGTCGGCAATTCCCGAAGTGAGACACGCCCTCGTGGCCAAGCAGCAGGCTTTCGGCAAGAGCCGCGGCATTGTGATGGATGGCCGTGACATTGGCTCGACCGTGTTTCCCGACGCCGAGCTCAAGATTTTTGTCAACGCCTCGGCTCAGACCCGCGCCCAGCGCCGTCTGAAAGAGCTGACCGACAAAGGCGTGGCTACAAATTTCGAGGAGATATTGGCCAATGTGGTTCATCGCGACCATATCGACACCACCCGCGCCGAAAGCCCCTTGCGCATGGCCGACGACGCCATTGCCCTCGACAACTCCAACATGACTATCGAGCAACAGGACAAATGGCTGCTTGACCAATTTAACAAAGCTGTGGCCAAAGCGTCTGAATCTTCCGCCCGCTCATGAGCCGCCGACCCGTCGAAATAGAGATTGACAGCGACTCGGGATTCTGTTTCGGAGTGGTTACCGCCATCAACAAAGCCGAACAGGAGCTTGCCAAAGGGGAGACTCTGTTCTGCCTCGGCGACATTGTGCATAATTCCGACGAGGTTGACCGTCTGCGCAACAAAGGGCTTGTGACAATCACCCACGCGCGTCTCTCCGAGATAACCGATGCCAAGGTGCTTCTCAGAGCCCACGGCGAGCCCCCCTCGACCTATAAGACAGCTGCACGCAACAACATCACCATCATCGACGCCACCTGTCCGGTTGTACTCGCCCTCCAAAGGCGCATCAAGGAAACCTGCGACAACCACCCCGACGCCCAGATTGTGATCTACGGCAAGCATGGTCACGCCGAGGTTAACGGTCTCGTAGGCCAGACTCTCGGCCGGGCCATAGTGATTGAAAATGAGAGCGAACTGTCGAAAATCAATCCCGACAAAGATGTCTACCTCTTTTCGCAGACCACCAAAAGCCTCAGCGGCATGAAGCAGATCACCTCACTGATAGCCGAGATGCTTTCGCCGGGGGTCAATCTCTATTCCCATGACACAATCTGCCGTCAGGTGGCCAACCGCGCCGACAATCTGCGCCGCTTTGCCGCCTCCCATTGCGTGGTGCTTTTTGTGGCGGGAGCCAAAAGCTCCAACGGCAAGGTGCTCTATGGCGAGTGTCTCTCGGTCAATCCGCGCACCCATCTGGTTGCCAACTCCGACGCCATTGACCCCGCATGGCTCAAGGATGCCGACTCAATAGGCATTTGCGGCGCCACCTCCACCCCGCGCTGGCTCATGGAGGAGGTGAGAGACCGTGTCGCCACCCTTGTCAA
Organism: uncultured Bacteroides sp.; assembly: GCA_964384885.1. Taxonomy (GTDB): domain Bacteria; phylum Bacteroidota; class Bacteroidia; order Bacteroidales; family Muribaculaceae; genus Paramuribaculum. The sequence goes on along the minus strand of CAYLMR010000001.1, from coordinate 42,710 downwards.
CCACACCTGAAACTTTCATACTGATGATTTTGTTACTATGAATGTATTTGCTTTCAGTCGTTCCGGCAAATATCCCTATCCGGTCTATACCCTCACAGCCACCTGTGTGGCTCTGTTGGTATCGGTCGTGATGATGATAGGCCGCAGTTTTCATTCCGGCTCGGGGGTAGCTTCGGTTGCACCCGCCGACACCGCAGCCTATTCACTCGGATATGAACATGCCACCGCCTTGCTGAGGGAAAACCTCCCCGAAGAGGATTTTTTGGTAAGGCTGCTCGACACCCGGGCGCGTCAGCAGATCATTGCTACCCGCTTCGGCAGCTCGGCCGCCCAAGCCTATGAGTCGGGATTTGAAGATGCCGTCAGAACCGAATCGCCCGACTCGCTTGCGCCCCTCTTGCTCGGCAGGTAAGGCCTCATAATTAACCAAAATAGTCAGAACCCCAAAAAAACAGAAAGACAATGTTAATAAATTCAGCCCGTTTTCAGGTTTCATCATCCAATGTGGCCCAATGCCCTAAGGATATGCGTCATGAATACGCCTTTATCGGGCGCTCAAACGTAGGCAAATCCTCTCTCATCAATATGCTCACCAACAACAAGAACCTTGCCAAGACCTCGGCCACTCCAGGCAAGACCATGCTCATCAATCATTTCACGATCAATGACTCATGGTCGATCGTCGACCTCCCCGGATATGGTTACGCCCGCCGCGGCAAGGATTCGCGCGATGAGTTGAAAAAAATGATCGAGGGTTATATCCTCAACCGCCCGCAGATGACCAACCTCTTTCTGCTCATCGACTCCCGGCTCGACCCGCAGCGCATCGACCTGGAGTTTATGGAATGGCTGGCCGAAAACTCCGTGCCGTTCAGCATAGTGTTTACCAAGCTCGACAAGATGGGTCCTGTGGCCGGCAAACAGAAGGTGGCCGCCTATTGCACCAAGCTTCTCGAAACATGGGAGGAGCTTCCCCCCGTTTTCCTCACTTCAAGCGAGGATGGCCGAGGCCGTGACGAGATTCTCAACTACATTGAGCAGCTCAACAAGCTCCCCTTAGACTGATTAATTTTTACATTGAGAAAAAACTGATGGGTTTTCCGGCAGCTCTCACCCGATTGATGATTGTGGCTCTGGTCATAATCACGGCAGGGTGCGCGCAGTCGGCTCACGACACCGCCCCGCTTTGGCATGTCAACCTCCCGTCGGGAAGCATAGAGCTTTATGCCGACTCAATTGTGGTGAAGTCGGAAGGCTCAACTGTGGTGAAGTCGGAAGGCTTCACTCAGGTTCTCAAAAATAAGCCCTCTGTCGGCGCCGTCAACTCCCCAATTCTCTCCGGCTCTCTCCCCTTTTTCGACTCACTCGCCAACGCTGCGATGAGTCATGCCTCCGACTCAGGCTTCGCATCCTCGCTCAACTCCTATCAGCTTATCGCCCTCCTTCCGCTCGGAGATGCCGATGAGTCACAACAGGCTCTCCGCTCATTGGTCGACAGCGAGCAGATGAGAGTGATGACAGTTGGCCACACCTCCTCTCCCCGCCAATGGCCTATGAGCGACGCCGACCGTCTCATCTGGGCTCAGGCCGCCAAAGACCTCTATTTTACTCACGCGCACGAGGATTGGGGCACTTATGCCGCCAAAGTTATCGACCGCTCCCTCACCTCCGACCTCAGGGTGCTCACCTCGCCCGACTCCCCTTTTATGTTGGGCATCCCGGCGCTCGACTCCTTGAAGTTGGATGAGTATTATGCCCCCTGGATGCTCCCGGCCGAAAAGATGAGCGCCATGAGTTTTCGCGTCAATCTTGCTGCTCAGAGAGCCCTCTGCTCACTCGCGCTCCTCACACCCGAAAATTCAGCCGTGAGCATGGAGCGGAGGCACAATATGCTCCGGCGCGCCAATGAGTTAGGGCGGCAGCTGCTGAGCCGCTACTGGGTTCCGAGGCTCTCGATGTGCGCGTCAGCTCTCTACGGGCTGCCCGACCCGGTTTCATCGCCTGTTGCCGACGTCGAGGCCAACCTGCTTGCTGCAGCAACTGGAGCTTTTTCCCCCTCAATCGCCCGCGACATTATCAGGTCGGTAGATCCAAGCACACTTTCCTCACTCCAATTGGCGAGTCTCGCGGTTGCTTCTGCCGAGGTGGCCCGAAGTTATCCCGACGATGCCACAGGATTCTCCTCGCTGATGAACTGCCTCATTCTTCTGAGCCGAAATCTCAACTCCGGCATTGACACCGACGAGGTTTGCGCAGTCAGTTCACTGGTGATAAAAGCGCTTTTCGGCATAACCTCCACCCCCGGCTCGCTGAAATTGCGACCCGTAGTGCCCGCGCAGCTCCATTCGGGCCTCAACCTTACCGGATTCAGATGGCGCAACGCCACCCTCAACATCACTATCGTAGGCTCTGGCAGCCGGGTTTCAGACATCACTCTCGACTCGCGCACTCTTGAGTCAAACGAAATTCCGGCCTCGCTCATCGGCGAGCATAACGTGGTTGTCAACATGACTATGGCCTCCAACGAGACCCGCCCCGTTAAGCCTGCAGAGCCAACACCTACCGCGCAGATTCCCCCCGTTCCCGCCGTAAATCTCAGCCGCAACCGTCTGGATATTCTCAACTATTCCGACACGCTGAGCTATGTGGTGATCGACAACGGCCACTATTTCGACAACATCTCCTCCCCCTCGCTCTCGCTCCCCACCGACTCGGTGGCCCGCATCCTGATGATCGAAGCTGAAAACCGCGAGGGCATAACCGGCTGGAGCGCGCGCCCACTGATAGCCGCCGGCAATAAGTCGATCATAACGCTTCAACCCGAGGAAACCCTGAGGCATGTGAGCCGAGGCCGCGCGGGACGCAACGACGCCAAACGGTTTGTGGAACTCTCACCCGACCGCAATCTCAACATCACCCTCACAGCCGAAGTGCCCTCAACCGGCGAATATCTCATTTCGCTTCACTATGCCGCCATGCCGAGAAGCGGATGCGCGGCCTTGCGCACCCTGTTTGTCAACGGATTGCGTTGCGGCACCTTTATTCTCCCTCCCCCCTATGGCGGCGAAGGGTGGAGCAACACCCTCAAAGCCACATTGCGACAAGGCTCCAACACTATCTCCCTCATCTTCATGCTCCCCGACAATCTCAACCCCGATGATGCGCGCAACACCCTCTTGCTCGACTGTGTGCGCATGATTCATATATGATTACCCGCTCATGTCAAAACTCATAGGAATATTAAGCGACACCCACTCCTGCTGGGACGACAAGTTCAGTCACTATTTTGCCGGATGTGACGAGATATGGCATTGCGGCGACATAGGCGACTACACCATCGTGGAGCGGCTTCAGGAGATCGCCCCGGTGGTCAGGGCCGTGAGCGGCAACATTGACCACGGCATGGTGAGGCGTCGCTGCAGCGAGTCGCACATCTTTGAAGTCGAGGGGGTGAAGGTGTGGCTCACCCACATTGCCGGCTATCCCGGTAAATATGCCCCCGGAGCGGCAAAAGTGATTGCCGAAAACAACATCAAGCTGCTCGTGTGCGGTCACTCGCATATTCTCAAGGTTATGCCCGACCCTAAATTCAACCTGCTGCACATCAATCCCGGAGCTGCCGGTCACCACGGCTGGCAGCGCGACCGCACTATCATAAGACTCAAAATCGATCAGGGTCGCCCCACCGAACTTGAAGTTATAACCCTCAACCCCAAAAAAGAATTATGAAATCAATCCAACCGATAGCCATCATAGCGGCCATGGCCCTGACACTGCTCGCAGGCTGCAAAACCTCTGAAAAAAACTACCGCACCGCCTATGAAACCGCGCGTCAGCACCAGATAGAGCGCAACGGCGGTGACCTCACCAACGGCGTTGCCCTGACTCAGACCGGTCAGCTCAAACCCACTATCCACACCGTGGGCGATGTTTCCTTTCCGATGGCCACAACATGGGTGAGAAGCGAGTCGGGAATCACCTCGCCGCTCGATTCAATCCACCGCTATAATGTGGCCGTGGGTCAGTTCAAGCAGATTTTCAATGCCCGCTCAATGTTCAACAGGCTTAAAAAATCCCACTATCCCGACGCCGTGATGATGAAAACCTCCGAGGGCTATTATGTCGTGGCCACGATGTCAACCACCGTACCCATCGAAGCTCTCAAAGGTCTTGAGGAAGTTAAGGCCGACACCACCGTCAAGCCTCATGAGCCGTTTCCGTTTATTCTCCGTCCGGCCCAATACGCCAGATAATCTTCTTCCACTCAATTGAGGAAGTCAACAATCAGACCCATCTGAAACCTGCGCGGATTCATGGGATAGAGGGGCATCGAGAAATAGTTGTTGCCCCCTATCAGGCCCTGGTTGAAGTGGGAGAAAAGCACATAGAAGCGGGTCTTTGACAGCTTCATGTTGACATAGGCGTTCATAAAGGGATAACCGCCCGCCTTGGCTGAGCGCTGGTTGCAGAACGCCATAGTGCTCGGCTGATAGGTCGGCGAAAAATATCTGGAATACCAGTCGCAGTCCACTCCCATCTGCACAGTCAGCACCTTGGCTACCTTAAACCACAGATAAAGGTTGGAGTAGACGGCCAGTTTGGGAAGAGGAATTATCTCGTCGTTTGAGGAGGTCTGATAGGTCACGCGGTTGTCCCAGTGAAGAATGCCGAGCTTGAAATTCTGACGCAGCGAGGCGCTGAACACCTGCACACTGCCAGAATATTGAGCCGGGAGGAAATTATCGCCGAAATAGAGATAGTTCTGCACATTTTCAACATAGGCCTCAACCCTTGTGCGCGACCGCGAATAGTCGATAGCTCCGCCGGCACGCAAACGGCGCTCCTTGCCAAAATCATTCTGCCATGCAAAATGGTTTGAAATATAATTGTTGAGCAGATAGGGAGCGGTGCGGTTGCTGAACGAAGCGGCGGCGGCGACATCGAGTGTGTCGCCGAAAAGAGGAATCGAAGTGTTGACATTGCCGTCGAGATCAACCTCGCCGATAGCGTCGCCGATAAGACCGAACTTTGCCGTGGCGTCATATCTCAGCAGCGACCCCCTCTGCTTTGTGAGCTGACCGCCCACCCACAGCAGGTTGCGGGTAGCCGTAGCAGCAGGGTTGACACCCTCGGGGAGCGGAGTGAGCCCGTCAAGGGCCAGAGAGGTAACCGTGTCGGGAGTCTGGTTATATTTCCTTATCTCATGAATCATAAAGGCCGACAAGCCGAATTTGGCATACTTGTGAAAGCCCTCCACAAGCGACAGACCCACGATGTTTTTCAGCGACCAGTATTTGGTCACGTCGTGAGTGGCCGAATTGTTGAGGTAGTGGTTTGTCCAGAAACTCTGCTCCTCCTCACTCGATTTATTGATGAAGAGGTGGCGCGAGTTCTGATAATCCAATGTCCATGTCACGCTGCTAACGGCCACAAATTCCCGCTTGGGAATAGTGTCGGCAGGGTCGGGCTCGCCGCTTTCGAGGGTGTCGCGCGGCAGGTCTTTCCAGAAGCCGAATTTCAGCTTGTTGTTGACCATCAGCTCGGCGCCGGTGAGACGGTTGTGGGATGATGACAGATTGGTGGGAATTGCCGACGGCTCGATTTTGCTCACACCGCCCTGCAATATCGCCGGGTCGACAATGTAGAGCGAATCGGTTATGCCGCCATTCTCCTTGTTGAGCGAATTGTAGTGGTTATAGAAAGCCTGAAGCTCATATCTGTCACCCATATATGAGCCCGACAGTCCCCAGTTGACATGTTTGGCCGACTGATGGGCATACGAGCCCTTGCTGTAAAGATAGTCGAGCATCGCGCCTATCTGAATACGCCGGTTCACATTGCCCGAAAAATTCATGCTCAATCTATCCTGAGTGTTCTCCTTGCCGCCGCCGGTGCTGTAGCCTAACTGGGTGATGGGAATACGCGAGTTATAAAACACATGGTTGCCTCTCATAGGCAGCCAGTGGCTCAGCGCGTCGCGGAAAAAGAAGTCACTGTAATTCTCACGCTCCATAAAGAGCATGTTCATGCCCTCGGCACCATAGTTGCCGGTAGTGGCCCAAGCGGGGGTAACATCGTTGGGCACGAAGTTCAGGTAATAGTTATAGAGCGTAGTGTCGACCGCCACCCTCTCGCGGAGACCGAGCGGAGGGAGCATTTTCCATGCCCACACCACCTGCTCAGGCAACTTGGTTGAGGATGACGAAGATGAACCCGATGAGCCTGAGGCTATGCTCGAGCTACCGAAACTCTGGGCTGACGCGGTCAAGGCTACGGTCATCATGACCGCCAACGCTATCAGCGCTTTCACTCTCCGTAATATCATAATCTGTAGAAACTCGGATGAAAAACCTCCGTTGATTCTGCAAAATTACTCAAAATCCGCCACACTTCCCAAATGTGTGACTCATATTACCTGATATTATTTCCCCGATGAGAGGGTTTTAGTTTTGAAAAATAGATTCCGAGACCTGTGACGCACACAAACACACATCCCGCACACAACACCCAGAGACAGATAAGGCGCAAGGTGTTGTGGAGCACGAAATACTTTATGCTGAGATAGTGTGTGGCACTGAAAAGCCATTTCTTGGCCATGCGGTTACGGTTGAGATATTTCACATAGCCGTCCGACGGGCTGATATACAGCCGCGACCCGTCAGGATTGTAAACATCCACTTTCCATACCGGCAGCGGATAATCCCCTTTTTTCGAAAGATAATACTCGTCATAGCTATCCATGAGGGTCATCGTGAAGCGGGTTTCTTTTCCGAAATATCGCTCCACCGCCCGCTCTACAGTCTGCTTCGGGAGATTGAGCGGAGCGACTTTGCCGGCATGCGAGGCGTCGATATAAATCTCCTCGTCGCCGCTGACGATGAAATAGGCGGGGATATCGCCGAAATGCTCCCACGATATGCTCTTGATATCCTTATAGTCATTAAACAGATGCCGGTAGTCGAGCTTGTAATCGCCAAGACTGAGCGGCTTTTTGCCCCACAACTTCGACGAGCTGACAAAATAGTCACCTTCATAGTTAACCAGCCATTTCGGCACCCTCTGCATAGCCAGGCTTCCGCTTATGCCCCACGCTATCAGGAAAATGCCGAATATCAGTCCACCCACATGGTGGTATCTCCATATCCTTTTTCTGAACGGCGAGCCGATATGACGGTTTTTCCGGCGGTTGACCACGAGAAAGTAAATGCCGATATACATGCCGCTCAATGCTGCCGCGAGGCAGAAAAGGCCTCCCACAAGCAGCACATTCTCCCACCTTTTAACATCCTCACGCAAAAAGGGGAAATAAAATTTGTGGGGAATCGCTCCTATCCACGACCAGAACCTCTCGCTGCGGGTCGTTACCTGAAGCACCTCGCCGCTCCTCTGCGATATAAACAACTCTGTCCTGTCGTCGTCATCGAAGAAATATCTCAGAATCGGCAGACTTTTCTCATAACGTTCATACATTATCCACTGCATACGCTCATGAAGCGTGTCGACCCTCTCAATCCTTGAAGACGAGGCCCACAACATGGCGATGCTGTCGAGACCGAGTGAGGTCAGCGGAGCGGGTGGCAGGAGTGTGTCGCCCGAAAAGATAAATTCACCATCGGGCAAAGGCACAATATCCATAGGCGTCTCCTTGCGATAGTCGGTGCCGCTGATGGTCCAGAGAGTTTCACCCCGCTTTCTTGTCACCGAAAGCGTACTGACAGCCACGGTATCGGCAAGTCCGGGAATCTGACTGACAGCAGGCATATCATCTGCAGCCAACGGCTCGGTCCGGGCATATCGGTCGGCGTCGATAACGCGCGGATAGGAGTGATAGAGCAGAACTACTCCGGTCACAAACCACATGATAAAGAAAACACCTATGGTAAGACCGGTCACCTTATGCAGCCACTTGATTGATTTATTGACGATATTCATATTTCCGAAAGACTTGGATGAGGGTATCGGAAAAATTATTTGTGGGAAATGCAGGTAGCGGCACTATACAAAAAATTTCTCCATACCCGGGGATTTATTTAACCGGATTTCATGGAGAAAATTTGCAGAACTCACCATAGGAACATTCCCGCAAAAGGGATGGTGCCTACTCTGTCCACAAGCTTTAGTCCACGAAAGCCATGAAACTATGTTGTCTTGGCAGGTCTCCTGACTTATCCCCTCCCACCGACGCCTTCCCGCCGGCAGGGCCGGCAGTGGCATAATGTCAGTGAGGTTAACGGGACTTACAGTAGCGGGTCTGTTCCGGAGTCACACCGGATTCCCTATTAATCGCGTTTCCGCAAACCAAAACATAGGGCAAAGTTACAGCTTTTTGCCATTAACCTCCAAATAAATCGCAAATATTCTCCCCTCACCTCCCCGCGCCCTCACCTCTTTAAAAATATAAAGGATTATTTCAGCTATTTCTAACCGTCGTATCAATGATTTTTATTAATTTTGCAGAGCAGGTTGCCGCGCAACGCTGTTTCTCCTCATCACAACGATAATCTTATCATTACTTCAAATAAACCATGACCGAAAAAAAAGAATTATTGTTTCAACAGTTTCCTCCCCTTTCCACTGAGGAGTGGAAAGCCAAGGTGGAGGCTGACCTCAAGGGCGCTCCCTTTGACAAAAAGCTTGTTTGGCGCACCAACGAGGGTTTTAACCTTCAACCCATGTATAGGGCTGAGGATATTGCCGACTTCAAGACTCTTGACTCGCTGCCCGGAGAATATCCCTATGTGAGAGGCACCCGTGACAACAACGACTGGCTCACCCGTCAGGAAATCGACGGCGAGACTCCCGCTGAAGTCAACGCCAAAGCTCTCGAAGTGCTCACCAAGGGTGTAAACTCACTGGGTATCAAGGTTGGCGAAGTTACTCCCGGCATCGTAGAGGCTCTTCTCAAAGATGTTGACCTCAACAAGGTGGAAGTTAACTTCGGCTGCTGCCCCAAAAACGCCATACCCCTCGCCAAACAGCTCGTTGATTATATCAAGGCCAACGGCGCTGAAGCAACATTCAAAGGTTCGATCGACTTCGACCCCATGCGCAAAGCGCTCAAACATGGCGTTCCCTTCGGAGGCGACATGCGTGCCATGGCCGAAGAACTGATTTCGATTTCCGCTCCGGTCAAAGGTCTGAGAGTGCTCGGTGTTGACAGCGACATGCTCAACAACGCCGGCTGTTATATCAGCCAGGAGCTCGGTTATGCTCTTGCCTGGGGTGCCGAATGGATGACTATGCTCACCGAAGCAGGTCTCGACGCCGACACCGTGGCCGACAAGATTAAATTCAACATGGGTGTGGGCTCAAACTACTTCATGGAGCTGGCCAAATTCCGCGCCGCCCGCATGCTTTGGGCTCAGATCGTGAAGCAATACAACCCCAAGAGCGACGACAGCTGCAAGATGGCTGTTCACGCCACCACCTCACGCTTCAACCAGACTATCTATGACGCTCACGTCAACCTGCTCCGCAGCCAGACCGAATGTATGTCGGCCGCCCTCGCAGGTGTTGACTCAATCACCGTCACTCCCTTTGACGCTCCCTACAAGAAGCCCGATGACTTCTCCGAGCGCATAGCCCGCAACCAACAGTTCCTTCTCAAGGAGGAAAGCCACCTCGACAAGGTGGTCGACCCCGCCGGCGGCAGCTACTATGTGGAGACCCTCACCGTGAGCATCGCCAAAGAGGCCTGGAAAGTATTTCTCGATGTTGAGGCCCAGGGCGGATTTCTCGCTGCCATCAACAGCGGCTACGTGCAGAAAGCTGTCAAGGAATCGAGCGATAAGCGTCACAACGACGTTGCCCGCCGCAAAGAGATTCTTCTCGGCACCAACCAGTATCCCAACATCAACGAAATGGCTGCCGACAAGATTGAAACAACCGGTTGCAGCTGCGGATGCAAGCACGAAAATGCCGAAGGTGGCGTAGAGTCACTTCCCACCTCACGCGCCGCCAGCGATTTCGAGGCCCTTCGTCTCGCTACCGAGAGAGCTGCCAACCGTCCCAAAGTGTTTATGCTCACCATTGGCAACCTCGCCATGCGTCTTGCCAGAGCTCAGTTCTCGACCAACTTCTTCGGATGTGCCGGCTATGAGATTATCGACAATCTCGGCTTTGACACAGTGGCCGACGGCATCAACGCCGCTCTCGAAAAGAAAGCCGACGTTGTGGTGCTCTGCTCAAGCGATGACGAATATGCCACCTTCGCTCCCGAAGCCTTCAAACTTCTCGACGGAAAGGCCGAGTTTGTAGTGGCAGGCGCTCCCGCTTGCAGCGAGGAGCTTAAAGCCGCAGGCATTAAAGACTTCATTCACGTGAAGGTCAATGTGCTCGACACACTCAAGGATTTTAATGCCCGTCTTCTCAAATAATCAACCTTTCCCCTCGTTAGTAAACATCCAATCAATGAGACCTGATTTTAAAAATATCGATATAGTTAGCGACGCTTTCGGCAAATCTGCCGCCACTGTCGCCGCCGGCGAGGAATGGCTCACCCCCGAGCGCATTTCCGTGAAACCCATCTATACTAAAGAGGATCTTGAAGGCATGGAACACCTCAACTATGTGTCCGGTCTTCCTCCCTTCCTCCGCGGCCCGTATAGCGCCATGTATCCCCTGCGCCCCTGGACCATCCGTCAGTATGCCGGATTCTCCACCGCCGCCGAGTCAAACGCTTTCTACCGCCGCAACCTTGCTTCCGGTCAGAAAGGCCTCTCAGTGGCTTTTGACCTTGCCACCCACCGCGGCTATGACGCCGACCACGAGCGTGTGGTAGGCGACGTAGGTAAAGCCGGTGTGTCGATCTGCTCGATCGAAGACATGAAGGTGCTTTTCGACGGCATACCCCTCAACAAGATGTCGGTGTCGATGACCATGAACGGAGCCGTGCTCCCCGTTTTGGCCTTCTATATCAACGCCGGTCTTGAGCAGGGCGCCAAACTTGAGGAGATGGCCGGTACTATCCAGAACGACATCCTCAAGGAATTCATGGTGAGAAACACCTATATCTATCCGCCGGAGTTCTCGATGCGCATTATCGCCGACATCTTTGAATATACCTCGCAGAACATGCCCAAATTCAACTCGATTTCGATTTCGGGCTATCACATGCAGGAAGCAGGCGCAACCTGCGACATCGAGTTGGCATATACTCTCGCCGACGGTCTTGAATATCTCCGCGCAGGTGTCAACGCCGGCCTCGACATCGACGCCTTCGCTCCCCGTCTCTCATTCTTCTGGGCTATCGGCATGAACTTCTTTATGGAGATCGCCAAGATGAGAGCCGCCCGTATGCTCTGGGCCAAGATCGTGTCGCAGTTCAACCCCAAGAACCCCAAATCGCTTGCACTGCGCACCCACTCCCAGACCTCGGGATGGTCGCTCACCGAGCAGGATCCCTTCAACAACGTAGGCCGCACATGTATCGAGGCTATGGGTGCCGCTCTCGGTCACACCCAGTCGCTCCACACCAACGCCCTCGACGAAGCCATCGCCCTCCCCACCGACTTCTCTGCCCGTATTGCCCGCAATACCCAGATCTACATTCAGGAGGAGACCATGATCACCAAGCAGGTTGACCCCTGGGCAGGCAGCTACTATGTTGAGAGCCTCACCCATGAAATCGCTCATCGCGCCTGGGCTCACATCCAGGAAATCGAGAAGCTCGGCGGCATGGCCAAAGCTATCGAGACCGGTCTGCCCAAGCTCCGCATCGAAGAGGCTGCCGCCCGCACCCAGGCCCGCATCGACTCAGGTCGTCAGACTATCGTGGGTATCAACAAATATCGTCTCGACCACGAAGATCCCATCGACATTCTCGAAATCGACAACACCGAGGTGCGCAAGGAACAGATCGAGCGTCTCAACGAGGTGAAAGGCAACCGTGACGAGGCCAAGGTTAAGGAAGCTCTCGCCGCCATCACCGAATGTGTGCGCACAAAAGAGGGCAACCTTCTCGACCTCGCTGTCAAGGCAGCCGGCCTGAGAGCCACCCTCGGAGAAATTTCCGACGCCTGCGAAGCTGTTGTAGGCCGTTATAAAGCAGCTATCCAAACTATTTCAGGAGTGTATTCAAACGAAACCCAAAACGATCCCAACTTCAAGAAAGCACAGGAGATGTGTGAGGAGTTTGCCAAACGCGAAGGCCGTCAGCCCCGTATCATGATTGCCAAGATGGGTCAGGACGGTCACGACCGCGGCGCCAAAGTTGTAGCTACCGGCTATGCCGACTGCGGATTTGACGTTGACATGGGTCCCCTCTTCCAGACTCCCGCCGAAGCCGCCCGTCAGGCCGTTGAAAACGACGTTCACATTCTCGGCGTAAGCTCTCTTGCCGCCGGCCACAAGACCCTCGTGCCCCAGGTAATCGAGGAGCTCCGCAAGCTTGGCCGCGAAGACATCCTCGTAACCGCCGGCGGTGTGATTCCCGCCCAGGACTATGACTTCCTCTATCGTGCAGGTGTGGCAGCCATCTTCGGCCCCGGCACCCGTATTCCCGATTCAGCCATCAAGATGCTCGAGCTTCTTGAGGCCCGCGAAGAAGAATAATCCCCTACCCCGATAATAATTCGACCGGCTGACGTCGCCATGACATCAGCCGGTCGAATTATTTTTATCGCTGAGGTTTATTCCTTAACCGGAATGATTTTTTCAAGAAACTGCGATGTGCGCAGCATGGGGTCCTCGGCCTCAAGAATGGACTTGCTCACGGCAATGCCGTTGACACCGGTGTTGAGCACCTCCTCGACATTGTCGAGGGTTACACCGCCGAGAGCCACGATAGCAATGCCGAGATCGGCGGCCTTGACCTTGTCGGCAATCTCCTTAAGCTCGGCGGTAGTCTTGTTTGCCACGGTTACGAAGTCGATGTCGGCGGTGCGGAGCGACTCTATCTCCTCATAGGTCGACACATTCACGCCGATAATGGCGTTGGCGCCGAGACGGTCGCGCACACCTGCGGCATCCTTCACGCTTGACAGTCTCACACCCGACACTCTCAGTTCCTCCACAACATCCACATGGTCGTTGATGAGGAGGAACGTGTCGCTCTCACGACACACTTCGATTACATCCAGAGCGGCTTTCTTAACATCTTCGTCGCTCTCGCCGGGGAGATCGATCTCAACCCATTTGCATCCGCCCTCAATTACCATCTGACACTGTTCGGCGATGGAATAGCGGCTGCTGTTGGTAGCAATATATTGTAACATATCTTATAAGTTTTAGTTTCTGAATATTTATTTGTTGGCCGGACTCATGGCCACGAGGTCGGCGGCTATGAGATCGGGCTGCAGGCGACACTCCTTGAGCAGAGCGGCGCGGTCATAGCGGTCTCTCAGCTCCTTGGGCGCACCATAGCATTTCACCTTCACGTCACCCTTTTCGGCATAATAGGCGGCGATCTTTTCGCCGAATCCGCCTTCAACAACTCCATCCTCGAGAGTGGCCACGGCCTTTACTCCCTTGGCGGCAAGCTCGTCGAGTATAGCGGTGTCAATGCCGCTGAGATAGCGCGGATTGATGAGGGCTGCGCTTACGCCCATGTGTGAAAGCACATTGACTGCGGCCTGACCGATGCCGAACATCGTGCCGGCGGCGATGACGGCAACCTGATTGCCTTGCTCCACAAGCTCAAACTTGTTGAGATCCGAGTAGTCGTCGGGGAACTCGCGGCCAGAGCTTACCACACTGCCACCGGGCACTCTCACGGCCACGGGATATTGAGTCTGCTTCACCGCCCACGCGAGCATTGATTTGTATTCCTCCTCACATGTGGGTGCAAGATATACCCAACCGGGTATGTTGGCCACCATGGCGATGTCAAACCATCCGAGGTGAGTAACATCGTTCATGCCCAGAATAGAACCGTAGAAGATATTTACGACTACAGGGGTGTTGTTGACAGCCACATCCTGCTCCATCTGGTCGTAGGCTCTCTGGAGGAATGAGCTGACCACACCGAATATCGGTCGTCCGCCCGCTTTGGCCATGCCTGAGGCAAAGCCCATGGCTTCCTGCTCGCTGATGCCTACATCTACAAACTGATCGCCTGCAAGCTTACGCATGTCGGGAGTGTAGCCCAACACACCGGGAGTGCCGGCGGTGATGACAGCGACATTTTTGTCAGCCTTGATCATCTCCATAGTCTCGGCGAGGAAAATGTCGTCATAGCCGGGCGCCTCGCTGATATTGAGCGGCTGACCGGTGGGGAGGTCAAACGGAGCACCGAAATGAAACTCCTCGCGGTTGGCCTCGGCGGGAGCATAGCCGCAACCTTTCTGAGTGGCTATATGCACAACGACAGGATGGTCGATATTCTTCACGCTCTCAAAAGCGTTGATCAATGCCCTGAGGTCGTTGCCATAGGCCACATAGCGGTAATCCCAACCCATGGCCTTGAAGAGGTTGCAGGGGGCGGTGCCGTTGGTTTGTCTGAGCTCGCGGAGGTTGTCATAAATGCCGCCGTGATTTTCGGCGATCGACATATCGTTGTCGTTGACAACCACAATGAAATTCGAGCCGAGAGTGGCGCCGAAGTCGAGGCCTTCGAGAGCCTGACCGCCGCTGAGAGAGCCGTCGCCGATCACGGCAACAATGTTCTCCTTGCCACCCTTGAGGTCGCGGGCCTTCACAAGACCGCCGGCCAGGGAGAGCGATGTGGAAGTATGGCCGATAGTGAAGAGGTCATAGGGCGATTCGGCGGGATCGGTAAAGCCGCTCACATCGTCGTAATGGGCCGGATCGGTAAACGCTTCCATTCGTCCGGTGAGCATTTTGTGAATGTAAGTCTGGTGACTCACATCATAGACTATCTTATCTTCGGGGGTATTGAATACATAGTGGAGGGCCACTGTTGGCTCGACAAAGCCGAGATTGGGGCCAATGTGGCCGCCGTGGGCAGCAAGTTTTTCGAGAAGTGATTTGCGGAGCTGAGCCGAGAGCTCATAAAGCTCATCAATGCTCATAGTGCGAATATCTGCAGGAGATTTAATCCGGTTAAGATCCATATCGTTGAATTTCAGTTATAATATTTATAAAACTATTCTAAGGGTGGGAAAATTAAGAAATAGAGCGACCCTCATATATGGGCACACTCTATTTTCTTAACAATGTTGCGGGGCGTTTTGCTCACGACCCGGGCAATTTTTATCTGATTATTTTGGTGATTTTCGAGCCTTGTTTCACTATGTAGATTCCTTTGGGAAGATCAAGCAGTGAGGCGTCGGGAGCAATCTTGACCGGCTGACCGGTGATAGTATAGACCGACATGGGGCCATCCTCAAAATCGTCGCTTGCAGAATCGACTCCGGTGACCTTGAAGTTGCCGAACACTGCGAATGCTCCGGGCTGAATCTCCACCGTGGCCACGCCGCTGTTGTCGATATTGAGCTGAGGCGAAGTGCCGGCGCTTGCCACCTGCAGGTTATAATCCTTGCCCTGAAGTTTGAGGGTGATTCTTATGGCTTTGTCGGTGAGAGGATTGATGGCACAGGCGAGATGTGTGGTGCGGTCGGCCGAGGTGAGATAGATTGAGCGACCGCCCGACCAGTCATTAGCCGCGCAATTGATTTCGGGAATCACGTCGTTGCCAAACAGCTCGGGGTGGGCGTTTCTCAGCGTCATGAGCTGACGGTAGATGAGCATGAGGTCGCGGCTGTCGGTGTTGTTGAGCAGACTCCACACCACCTTGCGCGGATCGGTGTTGTTTGAGCCGTTGTCATTCTTCACATTCTGGGCATCGCCGAGCTCCTGAAACTGCCATATCATGTGGGCGCCGGGAGTGAGAAGCATCTGGGCGGCCACCGAGCCGAGGCGTCGTTTTGCCATAGCCGGCGATTTCTTCACTGCGTCAACACCCCACTGTGTCTGTTTGTAGGCCATGCGCTGCTCATCATGGCTCTCGGCATAGCTCATTGTTGATCCGCGCAGACGGCCACCGTCGGCCGGAGCATAAAACCTGTTGAGGTTTGAGTCCTCCGAATAGCCCATTGCAAACTGGCAGGAAGAATTGTTGATATTGGCCCAGTTGAGCATACCTGCCTCGCCCATGAGATTTTCCTCGCCCGCCTCGGCAAGATCCTCATTAATGAAGATAGCGTCGGGCTTGATGGAGGTTACAAGCGCGTTGAGCTTTTTCATGCGGGCCACCCTCGACTGATTGAGGCGGTTGGTGTTGGCCTCTGATGGGGAGCTGAAAGTGTTTGTAGCGCGGTTGTAGTTGGTGTTATAACTGCCGTTGTCGCCGAGACCTTTCACGAGGTCAAACCTGAAACCGTCAACACGGTATTCCTCCATCCAGTAGGTGAGCATGTCGTTCCACTGACGGGCCACGAGAGGGTTATCCTGATTCCAGTCGTTGAGCACACTGTAGCTGTGAGGAGCCGAGCCGTTGAAGAAGGGATTTTCGGCGGGGGAATACATGCGATACCAGGGGTGGCGCGAATCGGCCTGATTGAGCACCACGTCGAGAATCACCGCGAGATTGCGCTTATGACATTCGTCAAACAACCGCTTATAATCGTCAGGGGTGCCGTAGGCTTTGTCGGGAGCAAAATAGAAATTAGGATTGTAGCCCCACGAGTTATTGCCTCCTAACTCCATTATCGGCATAAACTCCACCGCATTGACTCCAAGCGAGGCAATATAGTCGAGTTTTGAAATCACGCCGTCGATAGTGCCCGAGGCATTGGCCTTACCCTCCTCGCCGGTAAAGTCGCGGATAAGGAGCTCATAAACCACGATGCGGGATTTGTCAACCGGCTTGAAGTTGTTGCTGCTTGCCGACCATTTATAAGCCGAACCGGCGGGCTTGAATACCGACAGACATGTGCCCTCGGCCACTTTGCCAATCGGATAGACAGGCATGTCGGGGAAAACCGAAGCGGGAATATAGCGGTCGTTGTCGGGGTCGAGCACAAGGTTGGAATAAGGATCTGCCACGGCTACCTTGCCGTCAATTATATAATAATATGTGTAGGTCTTTGAGGGATCGAGCTTGCCGACCTCACACCAGAACCACGGCTTTTTGAGCATATAGGCATTCTTGATATAGGTGGTGTCGGCGGGTAGAGTGCATGACTGGGTAGCGGGGGTGAGCTGGATAGCCTTTGAGACATCATAGCCGTTCCATGAACCGACTATCACGACGTTTTTGGCTCCGGGAGCAGCCACGCAGAAACGTGAGATTCCTGACGCCGCATCATAAACCGCACCGCTGATAATGTCGCGGGCAGGATAACCTTTAGGGTCGATCGAAGTAACCTTAAGGAGTTTCAATGTGTCGGAAACAGCCTCTACCCCTTGAGTCGAGCGGGCTTTGGCCACAACCTTATGTCCGCCGGCCGAAAGAGCGACGGGGAGCGAGAATGATGTGGTATTTTGAGCGGTCTTGTAGATATTGCCGTCAATTTCTATCGAAAGGGTGCTGCAGTCAGCTGTGGCAATTGCCTCGATTACAGGCTCGCTGTTTACTCCAACCACTCCGAGAGCGGCGTAGTTCGACGACAGCGACACATGAAATCCCGAGGGGAGCACCTCTACGGCTATATCTCCTCCGGTAGCGGTCTTGCCTTCGCGACTGCCGGTAGCGTTGCGGAACACAAACATCAGTTTCTTTATCACGATTCCCTGATTCTGCGGCACATTGAAATAGCTGTAGAGGTCGGGGATGGTGAGCTGCCAGGTGTCGGCACTCACATAGGTGAGCTTATATTTTGCCGAGTTGTCGAGCCATGTGGGAGCATACTGCCAGTCGGTATCAGAGGTTGATTTGTTGGTTATCAGACCTGTGTGGGCATAAACGGCTTCATTGGGGCCGAGGCCGGCAAGCCCCTTGTTGCCCTCGTTGGCATGAAATGTAATAACGATGGGGCTCGAATCAGTCTGCAGGGGCGACGGACTTGTGGTTACGATCTGAGCATAAGCTGCGGGAGAAGCGAGGATCAGCAACCCCAGCGCAAGGATAATCTGAAAAATTCTTCGCATAAGACCGGTGTTAGATTTTTTACAGCAAGATATTAAGGTATCAAGACAAACGACCGGAGTGGCCGGGCATCCCGCCTCATGCTCCTTATAGGGATGAAACAGAGATGCCCGGCCACCCCGGTCAAATTTCAGCACTTGGCTGATTAATCCATATTCCGTTTTTCCTTAGCGGGATTGCGGAAATAAACTTTCTTTTCGATATACTCCTGAGTAGCGATGAGGGTGGGTTTGGGAAGCTTCTCATAATAACGTGAGATTTCAATCTGCTCACGGTTTTCAGAAATCTCCTCAAGGTTGTCGTTGAGGGTTGCAAATTCCTGAAGTTTCTTCTCCAAATCATGTTTCATCTCACCGGCAATCTGATTAGCACGACGGGCAATCACGCATACGGTTTCATAGATGTTTCCGGTGTCCTGTGAAAGCTCAATCATGTCGCGGGGCTGAGTATTGAGCGGTGCGTTGGTTTTCTTGTAATCCATTTCTATGTTGAAAAGATATATTGAAAGTTTTGTTTCTCAGTTAAATAAGAGCATCAGTCGTTGACATAGCTGCGGGCAATGGTGGCTATGCGCTCCACCTCGTCGCGATTGGGGCTGTCGGGATAGTTGTTGACAAATGAGTAGTATTCGTCGAGCACATCACGATAGCGGTCAACCTTTTTCTCACTGATACTCTGGCGTGCCTCCTGATAGAGCGATTTGAGAATCAGCAGCTCGAGGTCTTCCTTGTATTTTGAATAAGGATAAGTCTTGATGGCGTTTTTGGCAACCACGATAGCCGACTCATAGTTGTTCTGCATCATGAAGTTGCCGAGGTTGTAATAGAGCTGGGCGCTCTGAAGCTCCTTGAGGGTGAGCTTGTCCTGCAGCTCGAAGATAGCTTCCTGAGCCTGGGGAGCCAGATCGCTTGTAGGGAAGTAGTCGAGAAAGCCCTGAAGCTCCTCTATGGCCTTCATGGTATCCGACTGGTCGAGCTGAGGATCGGGCGACTCGTGATAATAGCCGTAGCCGCAATAAAAACGGGCCTGCTCAGTGTATTGCCCTTTGGGATAGCGCGAATAATATTGCTTGAAAACAACTCCCGAGTTGGGATAATCCTTGTTTTCATAATAGCTCATGCCGAGCAGATAGAGAGCTTCCTCAGCGTTTGAGGAACCTTTCATCACTCCTACAATGTCACTCAGCACAGTTGAAGCCTGCACATAACGACCCTCGGCGTAGGCCTTTTTGGCAAATTCAAATTTGGCAGTCATGTCGTTTGACTTGAGAATACGCTGATATTCGCCACATGATGTGAGCATGGCGCAACACAAAGCCAAAGCGGCCGAAGCGATAATGAGATATTTTTTCAAAATAACGCGTTCTTTTTAATTAAATTATTGTCTTTTTCACGCCCGATGCCCCAACCCTTCTGATTGAGTTCAACCGCAAAAAGGCAATTTGGAACGCAAAGTTAGCAAAAGTTATCGGTAATTATGGCTTTCTATCATTATTTTTTCTTAATTTTGCGCTGATTTAATCGACAGAGCGTCATGACAACCTCTTTTTTGCGTTAAAACTTCATGAATCCTCATCAGTCAACCAACAGCAATAAACGACCCGACACCGGCACCAAAACCTCCCGCAAAGGAGGCTTTATGCGCCTTCTTCTCATCAACCTCGCCATTATGGCCGCGGTAGGTTTTATAATTGTGTGGGGCGCCCTGATGTGGCTCGACAGCTGGACCTCTCACGGCGAATATGAAATAGTGCCCAACGTTGAGGGTCTTGACTACCGCACAGCTCTCGGCCGCCTCTCGGCCGAAGGATTCGTGACCGAAGTCAGCGACTCTCTCTATGACTCGACCTCTCTGCCCGGCACCGTGCTCGACCAGAACCCCAAGCAGGGCGCAAAGGTTAAACATGGCCGCGAGGTTTATCTCACCATCAACGCCACCACCCCCAAAATGGTGACACTCCCCTCGGTGACCGACGTTTCGGAGCGTCAGGCAAGAGCGTTGCTCGCCGGAGTAGGTCTGACCAACGTATCGGTAGAGTGGGTACCTTCGGAATATAAGGACCTCGTGATGGGAGTGAAAACCGGTAGCCGCCGCCTCATTGCCGGCATGAAAATACCTGTCACCACCCGCGTTACCATCGAGGTTGGAAGCGGCCCCGCCGAGACAGTCGACTCACTTGGCGAAATGCCTGCCGAAGATGAGGAATCAACCAATATTTTCGACTTCTGATGACTGACCCCAAACTTAGCGCAACCCCTGCTCACCGCCTCGAAGAGCTTGCCGACGACCCGGACCTCGAAATCAGCGACCTTTCAGACGGCGACGCCGAAGAGGGTGGACTCTATGAGCATTTCAGGTTTGTGGCCGACAAAGGGCAGACCCTCCTGAGAGTTGACAAATTTCTCGTTGAGCGAATGTGGAAAGCTTCGCGCAACCGCATTCAGCAAGCCGCCGAAGCCGGATGTATTTTGGTAAACGGCAAGCCGGTCAAGTCAAACTATCGCGTCAAGCCCCTCGATGTAGTGCAGATAGTGATGGACCGTCCCCGCTATGAAAACGAAATCGTAGCCGAGGATATTCCACTCGATATTGTCTTTGAGGATGAACATTTGCTGGTGGTCAACAAACCTGCCGGTATGGTGGTGCATCCGGGACATGGAAATTATAACGGAACACTTGTCAACGCCCTGGCATGGCATTTCCGCAACAATCCCGATTATGACCCCGAAGACCCGAGAATGGGACTGGTACACCGCATTGACAAAGACACCTCGGGGCTGCTTGTCGTGGCAAAGACTCCCGATGCCAAAACCGATCTCGGAAAACAGTTTTTCAACAAAACCACCCGAAGGGAATATAACGCCGTGGTGTGGGGCATCCCCGAGCCTCCCAAGGGAAGAATCGAAGGCAACATAGGCCGCTCGCTCAAAGACCGCCTGCAGATGGATGTGTTTCCCGTTGGCTCAGAGATGGGTAAGCCCGCCGTGACCCACTATGAAGTGATCGAGCCGCTGGCCCATGTGTCGGTGGTGAAATGTGTGCTTGAAACCGGCCGCACCCACCAGATCCGTGCCCACATGCGCCACATAGGTCACCCGCTGTTTAACGACGCCCGCTATGGCGGCGACAAGACTCTTCGCGGCCTCCGCTCGGCAAGCTACAACCGCTTTATCGACAACTGCAAGGAGATCTGCCCGCGACAGGCGCTTCATGCCCGCACGCTCGGATTCCGTCACCCCGCCACCGGCGAAGAAATGGACTTTTCGGCTCCCCTCCCCGCCGACATGCAGGGGCTGCTTGAAAAATGGCGCGTCTATATTGCCGGAGGCACCTCCGCCCAATAATAGCAGAAGCCTGAAAATGATTGCACAAATCATTGGCAAAAGCGCAAAACAATGACATTTCGCACACTTCGCGGCAACACTTCACCCATTTTTTCCTGAAAATCTTTGCTAAATTCATCTTATCAGTCTATCTTTGTAGACAATTATGCCACAGGCCGACGGCCGGCATAGATTTCACCTTAGATTTTTCAGCATAACCCTATCCAAGAATATATCATGAGTTCTCAATACGACTTTAGCGACATCGCCCCTATCGATGACCAATTTTTTTCATCGAAAATGGCCACGCTGGTTCGTGAACCCGGATTTGAGCACGCAGTGAAATATGTGATGCCTCAGGTTGATTACGAAAACTTCAAGAAAATCCTCCTCGACATCACCAACAAAGATGAATTTCAACATAAGATAATGCAGCCGTTTCTTGAGCTGCTATGTTCAAATACAACTACGGGAATCACATGCGGAGGTATGGAGAATTTCAACCCCGCCGTGCCCTCCACCTTTGTTACCAACCACCGCGACATTGTGCTTGACGCCTCTTTTCTCAATCTTTGTTTCCTGAGAAAAGGCTATCCCACCTCTGAAGTGGCTATAGGTAATAATCTCCTTATTTTTGACTGGATAACCGACCTGGTGAAACTCAACAAGAGTTTTATCGTGAAGCGCGACCTCAAGCTCACCAAAGCGCTCGAAGCGGCCCGTCAGCTCTCGGCCTATATACATTATGCCATCAGCGAGAAGCATGAGAGCGTGTGGATAGCCCAGCGCGAGGGTCGTGCAAAAGATTCAAACGACAAGACTCAGGAAGCCGTCATCAAGATGCTCGGCCTGGCCGGCGGCGGCAACCTTATCGAAAATATCCGCGCCATCAATATCGTTCCGGTGGCCATCTCCTACGAATACGACCCCAACGACTATCTCAAGGCACGCGAATTTCTGCTCAAACGTCTCGACCCCGAATTTAAAAAGAGTCAGCATGACGATCTTTTCGCTATGGAAACCGGGCTGCTCAGGCCCAAGGGGCATGTGCATTTTGAAATCGGCAGCTGCATAAACGACAGCCTCGACACAGTTTCGCCCGATCTCGACAAGCATGAGATGGCGCGCACAGTCTGCCACCTCATTGACTGCAGCATTCATAAAGGCTACCGCATCTATCCGATCAACTATGTGGCCTATGACATGCTCCACCACAGCGATTTCTTCAAAGACAGATATTCACC
Organism: uncultured Bacteroides sp.; assembly: GCA_964384885.1. GTDB lineage: Bacteria > Bacteroidota > Bacteroidia > Bacteroidales > Muribaculaceae > Paramuribaculum. The sequence continues at coordinate 20,157 of CAYLMR010000001.1, read as the reverse complement.
CAACGAAAAAGCGGACTTTGAGGCCTACCTCAGATCACAGCTCGAAAAAGTGGAAATCGACGGCAAGAAGCCGAGCGACCTCGATAATACATATATGTTTGAGATGATGCTCAACATGTATGCCAACCCTCTCAAAAACAAATTGCAAGCCAACGGTAAATGCGAATCCCGCTGATTCCAATAATTTTAGCCATCGCTTTATGCGCCTGTAGCGATTTTTATATCTACAAATCGCTCTGCCGCCTTAAAAACAAACTCTGGAAATATCTCCACCTTGTTTTAGCGGCTCTGCTCTATATTCTCCTCATCGTGGCTTTGGCCCTTCCCCGCAAGGAGGGCGACAACAACGACCTGCTCAGAGTGATGTGGATGCTTTTCACATTCTTCTCATTCTACGGGCCTAAATTTATCTATGTAATATTCAGCCTCTTGGGCCGCATACCGAGGTTATGGCACCGTCACCGCCTCAAATGGCTCGGCACTCTCGGCGCAATCCTCGGTGTGGTGACATTCTGCAGCATGTGGTGGGGAGCGCTCATCAACCGCTTCAATATTCAGGTGAGAGAGGTCACTGTCGAGATTCCCGACCTTCCTCAGGCGCTCGACGGATATACCATTGCTCAGTTCTCCGATCTCCACACCGGCACCTATGGTTCAGATACAACTTTCACTTCAAAGCTGGTTGACCGCATCAACTCTCTTGGAGCCGATCTGATTGTGTTTACAGGCGATGTTGTGAATCGTCAGACCGACGAAATCCTCCCCCACACACCCACTCTCTCGCGCCTTAATGCCCGCGACGGCGTTGTGTCGATACTCGGCAACCATGACTACGGCGACTATTACACATGGCCTGATGAAAACGCCAAGCGCAAAAATCTAACCGACCTGATAGACATTCAGGGCGAGATGGGGTGGAAGTTGCTCAACAATGATTCTTATACCGTCTGTCCGGCCAACGACTCCACCGCCATGCTATCAGTGATAGGCGTTGAAAATATCGGCGATTATCCCTTCCCCGTCTATGGCGACCTCGGCAAAGCCATGAGCAATGTCGACGACCGCTCGGTGAAGATTCTGCTGACCCATAACCCCGCTCACTGGGTTAACGACATAGCCGGTCATGAAATCGACATTCCCCTCACCCTGTCGGGCCACACCCATGCCATGCAGATCGAAGTGGCCGGATTGTCGCCCGCGGTGTTCCGCTACCCCACCTGGGGAGGGATCTATGACGACAAGTCAAATCCCGACAAACATCTCTATGTCAATATAGGAGCCGGCACTGTCGGTCTCCCCATGCGAATAGGCGCCACCCCCGAGATAACCCTCTTCACCCTGCGCGCCAAACCCCAACCCTAATCTTAATTTATCAGGCCATAGACCTGATAACCAAACCGTCATAACCTCCCCTCCAAACCCGTTCTCATTTCCTGTAAACCATGTTAAGAGAATATGCAGCTATCATAAGTCGTGAGATGGACCTCGGCCCCCGTCAGGCATCGGCCGTGGTCAAACTCCTGTCGGATGGAGCCACCGTGCCCTTTATCGCACGCTATAGAAAAGAAGCCACCGGCTCACTCAATGAAGTCGTGGTGAGAAACATTCAGAAACGACTCCAGACTCTGGCTCAGCTCGACGCCAAGAAAGCCACCGTGATCGCAGCTATCGAAGCGGCCGGCGATATGACCGACAAACTGAGAGAACGCATCGACAATTGCTATGACCCCGTGGAGCTCGAGGATATTTATATGCCTTATCGTCCCCGCCGCAAAACCCGTGCCGCCCAGGCCCGTGAGCGCGGCCTGGAACCTTTAGCCAAGATGATAATGGCCCAGGAGCTTGACGATGTCAACAAGATAGCCCGTAAATATGTAACCAAGAGCAGCAAGAAAGTCGATCCCGAGCTTGCGGTGCCTACTATCGAGGCCGCTGTGTCGGGAGCCTCCGACATAATTGCCGAATGGGTGAGCGACTCGGAGAAGGCGCGCAATCTGGTGAGGTCACGTTTTCAGCGCGTGGCAATGATTGTCAGCAAAGGTGTCAACACCGACAGCGAGGAGGCTCAGAAATATAAAGACTATTTCAACTTCTCGGAGCTGGTGCGCCTCTGCCCCTCCCACCGTTACATGGCCATGAGACGCGGCGAGCAGGAGGGATTTCTGAAAATCGACATCACCATCGGCGACGACGACAAGAATATCTCCGACCGACTCTGCCGCATGTTTGTGAAACCCGACGCCACACCCGAGTGCAGCGACATAGTTTCACGCGCGGTAAAGGATTCCTACAAGCGCCTCATCCGCCCCTCGATTGTCAACGAAATGGCAGCCGCGGCCAAAGAGCGCAGCGATTCAGCCGCCATAGCGGTGTTTGCCGACAATCTCAAAGCGTTGCTCATGGCTCCCCCGCTCGGCCGCAAAAGAGTGATGGGAGTTGACCCCGGCCTGAAATCGGGATGCAAACTCGCCTGCCTCGACGCCCAGGGTGGAGTGATGGCTTGTGAAACTATCTATCCCCTCACCGACTACTACCACTCGGCCGACATCGCGGCCTACCTCATCGACCGTTTCAGAATCGACGTCATAGCCATCGGCAACGGCACCGGTTGTCGCGAAACAGTCAACTTCTTTGAGTCACTCAACCTCCCTCCCAACATCAGCATCCGCACCGTGAGCGAACAGGGCGCAAGCATTTATTCAGCTTCCGACGCCGCCCGCGAGGAGTTCCCCGACCTCGACCTCACTCTCCGTGGCGCCATCTCGATAGGACGCCGCCTGCTTGACCCGCTCGCCGAGCTTGTGAAAATCGAGCCGCGGAGCATCGGCGTGGGTCAGTATCAACATTCCATCGACCCTGCGGCTCTGTCCCAGGAGCTCGACAATGTGGTTGAATCATGTGTCAACTCGGTGGGCGTGGATGTCAACACAGCTTCGCGTCAGCTGCTTGAGCGTGTGAGCGGCATAGGCCCCAAACTCGCCGGCTATATTATTGACTACCGCAACCAAAACGGCCCCTTCCACAACCGTCAGGAGCTGATGAATGTGCCCCGCATGGGTGCCAAAGCCTTTCAGCAATCGGCCGGCTTCCTTCGCATTCACAACGGCGACAATCCCCTCGACGCCACAGCCATCCACCCCGAGGTCTATCCCCTCATCGAACGCATGGCCGAAGATATAGGCGTTGAAACCGAGCGCCTGGTGAGAGACTCAAATCTATATAACTCTATCGAGCTTGACAAATATGCCACCCGCAAGCTCGGCCTCCCCACCCTCACCGACATTATTCTCGAGTTCCAGAAACCGGGCCGTGACCCGCGCACCAACGAATCGACCACCCGCAACGAGCCGGTGTCGAACGGAGTCAACATTGAGAATCTTCACATCGGTATGGAGCTCAACGGCAAGGTTGTCAATCTCACCGCTTTCGGCGTGTTTGTCGATATAGGCCTTCATTTCAACGGACTGATTCATGTGTCACAGCTTTCCGACGACTTCGTCACCTCGCCCGCCGACATTGTGCGTCCCGGCCAGCTGATAAGGGTTAAGGTTATCGACATCGACCCGTCGCGCAACCGTGTTGCCCTCACTTTGCGCGGAGTGTCACAGAATCAATAACATACTGATAATAATAAACCCTTCATAACCACAATGAAACGTATTATATATATAATTCTCGTCATTCTGATAGCCTTTCCCTTTGAGCTGATAGGCTTTCCGACCGTCACTCCGCCATTGGCTCTCCTGTTGGGTCTACTCATGGCCCTCACATTAGGATGCCCCGCTCCTAAATTCAACAAAAAGACCTCCAAATATCTGCTTCAGGCATCGGTGGTGGGTCTCGGTTTCGGCATGAACCTCATCGAATCGCTCAAATCGGGCAGTGAGGGAATGGCTTTTACCGTCATTTCGGTTATTGGTGTAATGGCTATCGGCGTAATGCTCGGCCGCTCTATGGCTATCGACAAAAAAACTTCATGGCTCATCTCGGCCGGTACTGCAATATGCGGTGGCAGCGCTATCGCCGCCGTTGCTCCGGTGGTCAAGGCCAACGACCATCAGATGGCTGTGAGTCTCGGAGTGATATTTATTCTCAACTCCATCGCCCTGCTCATCTTCCCCCCGTTAGGCCACTTGTTTAACATGAGTCAGGCTCAGTTTGGCACATGGGCTGCCATCGCCATCCACGACACCTCGTCGGTAGTCGGCGCCGGTGACGCCTACGGCATGGAAGCCCTCCGCCTTGCAACGCTCATCAAACTTACCCGTGCCCTCTGGATCATACCTTTGGCTCTGTTTACAATCTTCGCTTTCCGCAAGAGCAACGCCAAGGAGTCTGGCAAGAACAAGATTTCAATTCCCTGGTTTATCTTCCTCTTCGTGGCAGCAATGGCCATCAACACCTATCTTCCCCTCCCCTCCGAAGTGACCAACTTCATCGTGCTGATAGCCAAACGCGGTCTGGTGCTGACCCTCTTCCTCATCGGCTGCTCTCTCTCATTGGCCACAATCAAGAAGGTGGGATTTAAACCTCTTGTTCAGGCAGTGTTGCTCTGGATTGTGATTGGAGTTTCATCATTTGTAGTGGTAATGACCACCATCAGCTAATCTCCGCAAGTTTTACATGATATTCCGCCGACCGGCTTCCGAGCCGGCACTCCCCATAGCCGTAGCCTTTGCCCTTGGCATTGCTGCGGCTATGGGTTTTAATATTCCGGTGAGCATAGTAGCGGGAGTGATATGCGCTGTCTTGTGCTTTATTTTCAGGCGGGGATATTTAGGGATGATCTGCCTATTCTTCACTCTGGGAGCCGTCGACCTCTATGTGTCGCAGTTCAAGCCCGAGCTGCCACCGGGTGAAAATATATATCAGGTCAGGATTGAAAACGTGAGCGAAATGCCCTCGTCGCTCTTGGTCAAGGGCAAGGTTTGCGCTATCGGTTCAACTCCCGATGCTCTCAGGGAATGTCGTGAAATCAAGGTGACTCTGCTGCTCCCTCACCCCTCGCCCCCTGTGAGGAGTGACGACTTGATTACCGCCCGATGTGAATTTTCGGATATAGAGCCGGTTTATTATCTCCCTTATGAAACCGATCCGGCTGAGAAGAACATCGCTGCCGGCTATTATTACACGGCGATGGTCAACGACGGGCAGATAATTTCGGTCACGCCCGACAGGTCAATTCTCGGGCGGCTCTATGCGTTTCGCGAAGATTGCATCGACATTCTGAGTGAAAGCCAACTGTCGGCACAAGCTAAGGTTTTCCTCGCCACCGCCCTGATGGGCTCTCAGGAATGGAATGACCAACAGATGCGCGACAACCTCTCTCACACCGGCCTCGCGCATATTCTCGCGCTCAGCGGCCTCCACACTTCGATTATCGCGATGATGGTGCTTGTGCTTCTGACCCCGCTCGCATTGGTGACATGGCGACATGTTCACCGACTCGCAGCGATTGCCCTGCTATGGCTGTTTGCCGTGATGACAGGGCTCAGCCCGTCGGTTACCCGCGCGGTGATAATGATGACCATAATGCTCGGGGGCGACATAATCGAGCGGCGGTCTACCACTCTCAACGCCCTCTGTATAGCCGCATTGGTGATATTGATTGCGTCTCCTCAGGCACTTTTTTCGGTAAGCTTTCAGCTCAGTTTCGCCTCAGTGGCGGGTATAGCCCTTTTTGCGGGAAAGTTGTCACCAGCCGAAATTCTACCCCAATCCTCCTCCCGCTCCCCGATTGCAAAAATAGGTCGCATCATCCTCTCAGCCATTGCGGTGTCGGTGGTAACAATGCTCTGCTCGGGCTGGTTGATAGCCTACCATTTTCACAGTCTGCCGACCTATTTCATCATTGCCAACATCCCCGTGGTGCCGTTTATCGTGCCGGTAATAATATCGGGCGGCATCGGTGTGATAATCCTCAATGCCATAGGGATTCCTTCGGGATTGCTGTGCGGGTTGGTAAACCGGTCGGTAGATATGCTCAACAGTTGGGCTGATTGTCTTGCGTCGCTTCCCGGCGCCGAAATCTCCACCGGCAGAATCTCCCTGCTCACCCTGCTTGCCGCCCTGATGCTTATTCTAACACTGAGACTGGTGATGAGAGAACGACGCGCCAACCGCACGCTGCCGGCCATTATGGTCTCGGCGGCTCTTCTCCTCACCGCCATGAGCTGCTGTTTCGAGGCCAACAGAGCGCCCGAAGGTGAAAGCGGCGAATGGTATATCACCGCCAACGGCACTGCAACCGAACTGGTTGTCAACACTCCCCAAGCCCTCGCTATCGTGTCGACCTCACGCATTAATCCTCATGACAGGGAGCATATCCGACAGCGCGCATTGGCTCGATACATCCGGTACATGCACTCGCGCCGCCTCGATTCGGTAGTTGTGTGTGACCGTGAGGCTAATCTCCCGGGGCTGATTGTCAACAGAGGGGTTATTTCCACTCCGCGCGGCTCTGTGTTGCTGCTCAGTGACAATATGCCGGGAGTGTCGCCCAACCAACAAACTAAGGTTGATTTGGCGGTGATATGCCGCGGTTTCAGAGGCGACATAGGCGAGATGATAAGATTATGGCGACCCGCCAAAGTGGCGCTGTCGCCCGATCTTCCTCCTAAAATGAGGGAAAAGTTTGCCGCCGATTGTCTTAGGGCGGGAGTAACGCCGCTGACCGGCCCGGTTAATTACTTAACCTTTAAGTTATAACCCATTGTGACCTCAATCGAGGTGCCGCGCGACGATGAGAAAGTGTCGCTCTTGTGGTTGGGGAAAATGCTTCCGAGACCGAAATAATATCTTCCTTCCAGCACTATGGAGTGGCGCTTATATTTGCCGAAAAACAGTTCCACACCGGCACCTCCACAGATTCCGTAATCAAACTTGTTTTTAATGTCCATCCACAGCTGATCAGTGTAACGGTAGCGGTAGGGAAATCCGGCCACCGACTGGGGATTGTGATAATCGAAGTTTGAGGTAATCTTGCTGCCGATCATAAACCCTACCGAGGGGCCGAGATTTACAAATCCCTTGAATGTGCGCGACCCGAAATAGATGTGGGTCATCACCGGAATCTGTATGTAGGTGAGCTGGCGCTTATAGTTAAACTGGTCGTTTTTCTCCTCATAGTCCTCCTTCCAGCCGCGCTGGGTGAAGTTTAATTCGGCAATGAGGCCAAACAGTTTTTCCTCGCTGTAGCGGAAGGTGAGGCCACCGGTCACTCCCTCGGCAAACGATTGCTTGATGTTGGGCGAAAATTCCTGATGTCCGAGGGTCATGCCCCCCTTAGCGCCTATCCAGAAATGAGGCTCATAATATCTCTGTGCCGAAGCCGAGGGCAACTCTGCCATCAGCCCCGCAAGAAGAATCAGAAGTGTGGTGAGAATTTTCTTCATAAGGCTATGCGGTCAACAAGTCCGCTGGGACGGAAGTTAACGAAATAGAGGTCATTGTTAACCAACCCGGCAGCCCTGTCGGGACGCACGAAGTGAAATCCGTTCTGCACACCGTTGTAGGTTATTATCGAGTTGCGTGCCTCGTTGAGATCGGGGGCGTTTTCAAGCCATTTGAGCAGGAACAGTCCGGTATCGAAACCAAGCAGACCCTGACGGGGAACGTAGCTGCCCATTGGGGTGCCGTAGTCGGCGATGAATTTCTTTTCAACCTTCTCGGCCCAGGGATCTTCGGGCACGGTGTAGAAGCGCGAATAGACATAGGTGTTGGCGAGATGCATGTTGTTGAGGGTCTCGCCGCGGAAGGTTGTCCACTCGGGATAACCGAACAATCTCAGCGGGTCGGCATCGGTGAGCTGCTCCCTGAACTCGATAATGGTGGGGAGCACACGGTTGAGCTCAGGCTGACGCGACGATGTAGTTATGAAAGCATATTTCTTGCTGCGGTCGAAGTCGGCAAGCTGAGCGGGGTCGAGGTTCACATCATAGTCTAACACCGTAACCGGTGTGCCGTTTTTAGCCAGAGAGACTTTCAGCATATCGACAAATTCCTTTTTGTCAGCTTCGCGACCGGCGGGATTGACCACCACCACATGGCGCCCCTCCATATCCTTAGCCATAGCCTCGACAGCTTTCTGATACATATCCTGATGAGGAATGGTGGCCTGAAGCATCGAGGCATAACGCTTATAGCTGCCGTCGCGAACGGCAAACATATTGAGCACCGACGCGTTGGAAGCATCGGCATATTTGGCTATCATCTCAAGCTGCTTTTCATTTTCGGGAGCGATAAAAACCTGCACATCCTTCATCTCGGGGCGGGTGAGAATTTTTCTCACAGTGTCAGCGCTGCCGGCGGTGTCATAGGCATAGATGTTGATAGGACGCGCGGAGTTTCTCAGCGAGTCGACGGCGAGAAGAAAACCTTTGTAAAATTCGAGGTAAATCTGAGCCTGACGCTGACGGTCGCTGTTTTCGAGCATGAAAGGCAACAGCACGGCGATATTCACATCTTTGGGAGCTACGGCTGCGGGAGCGGTGGGTTCGACAGGTGCGGCTGGAGCGGTCTCAACCGGTTCGTTGTCAACGCTTGCCGAGAGTTTCTGACGCTCTGTTGCACCTTCGGTGGGGATGATGAGTTCCTGGCCCTCGCGCAGGATGCCGAGACCGGGGTTAGCTTCTTCGAGCTGAGCCACTGAGAGACCATGTTTGTGAGCCACCGAATAGAAAGTCTCACCCTTCTTCACCTTATATCGGCCGGGCGTCTTGGCAGGAGCGGCGGCGGGAGCAATGGCGACGGCAGTTGTCGGGGTTGTCGGGGTAGTTGTAGCTGTCTGTGAACTCTGTGGCTGAGCTATCGTGGCCATAGTAGTCAGGGGTTCACTGACATAGATCTTCATGCCCGGTTTGAGATTCTCCCTGATGCCCGGATTCCACTGTTCGAGCTCGGTGGGAGTCACGCCGTAGCTTTTGGAAATGCCATAGATAGTGTCACCCTTTTTCACCACATGGAGAGTCACCACCCTTACCGGCTTGGCAGAGGTGGCAGTCTTGAAAACCAAGGTCGCGCCGGCCTTTAAACCGTCGCGGGCAACTTCGGGATTATCGCGAAATAAGTCTTCTTTTGATATTCCGAATCGGCGGCATAGAGAATAGACCGTTTCCTTGGGCTGAACTTCATAATAGTGATAAGTCTGACCATCTATCGTTTTAGTAGGCAAGTCATTGACATCTGCATTCAAAACGCTGCAGATCATCATGAAAGCCAATGGCAATATAAAGAATTTCATTATGAGGAAATTTGGATTGCTGAATTGAGAATCCACATTACGGGATTGAATGCAAAGTTACTCGCTTTGCGCCACATAACCAAATCACTCCCCCCTTTTTCGCCCATAATCCTCGCGGAGGTCAAGTATTCCAAATATATGACATCGACCTATCAAAGAGGGTCGGTAGGGTAACCTCGGCTTCAAATTATCGCAGGATAATTCTATCTTTTTTATAATAGAACACCTATAATTTAATTGCAGCTATCAAGCTGATGATAAGTGTAATGAGAAGCCAAGAACCAAAATGTCCGGCTTTGGTCCAGTACTTGTATAGCCGTGAGCGCCACATCAGGCCTTTATTTGTCAAAAGCAACTCCTCTGCTTTTCGATATTCCTGAAAGGCCATCTCATAGCATTTCATTGCCTTATCAGGATCAAGCGATTCGTTCTTTTTTGCAGTAATAACATTCGCTTGAGCATATTTTCTGGATTTAGAATATTTTTTCCAAAACTCTCCATTGTCATGAGTAAGCCACAAATCGCTATAACATCGCCGCTCCTTTCTACATAGAGTATCAAAAATATAGATATTCAGCTGCTTAAAGCTATCATATATCAGTCTTCGTAGATGTCCCTCTGCCTTTGTAAGTTCTCCATCTATTTCACGTTCTGATATTCCTTCACGATAGCACCTGGCAATGTGATCATTAAGCGCCCTTATCTCATTCAAGAAATTATCCGGCAGTCTATCTCCACCTTTACGATATTGAATGTCTGCAAGCAAAGGCTTAACCGTATCACAGTAGGTCGAGAAAATATCCTTTATTCTGCTTTCCATATTGAAATACAGTTAATAATATCTGACGAATGCATGGCTGCAAGCTTTCCACATACAATGGATATTGCAATACTAACAACCCAACCAATGACAGTCCAAATTATTGAGTTCTTTCTTGTGTTGTGCATAATCTGCACCGGCAACTCTCTATCAACCATCTTCTCTATCTTTGAGTAGTTCTCATAAGCCTGTCGATAGTCAGACAATGCCGCAGAATCATCCTTTTTTCTTGCAATTGTCACATTGCTACGTGCCTTATTTCTCAATTTAACATATTTCCCAATAAACTTACCGCCGTCAAGAATTTTTCGGTCTGAGGCATTACATCTCTTTTCAAAATCCCTAACCTTTTCGTCAAGGCTTCTAATCAAATACTGATAACTATGACTTATACTCAAATCCATGCTATAAGATGCAAGCTGAAGCATAATATCCCTCTCATCGTCACTCAATTCACCACACTCAGCAAGAGCTACGGCATCAAACATTTGGGTAATATCCAAGAGTAGTGGTTCCTCAAAATACTCATTACGCCCCTCAATCTCGGAGACTAACGGGCGTAATGTTTTATTATAGCGATTGTATAAATCAGGAATCAACTTATGCATAGAGCTGCACTATATACTTTTCAGATAGGACTTGACCTTTTTCAAAGACATCACACGACCCATCTGCAAATAAATGGAACCACGTGGAGCTATGTCACGACCTCCCTTTACTTGATAATCTCTACTTTCTGTAGTAGCAGACTTCATCTGTGTAATAGGAGTATGACACTGTTGAGCATGACTCAAGCCGGTTGAATGCTGAATCATCCCACGTGTTTCATTGCTCAAAGCGAACCTCATTATTGATGGTTATATTTAAAAGATTATTTCAAAATGCAAATATAAGCCTTTTCTTCCACGTAAGCAAATGTTCACCCGTTTTTTATGGGGGAAAGTTTGATGATACGCCTGAGGATTTCACCCTTGGTTAGGCCTCGTAGGTGTCGGAGGGGAGGAGGTGGGCGAACAGTTTTTTGAGTTTCATTGCATCGTGGGGCGGGAATAGGATATATTCTACCTCAGCGTCGTTGAGTTTGAGAAGCAGATTGCCTCCCGAAGCGGCTACACGCGCGATATTTTTTTGGCTGACGGTAATGGCAGGGCGCGGAGATGAATTTTCATCCTTGGGCTCAAAAACCAATGATATGAGCGATTGCTCGGTGTCTACCTCCACACGGTGGGGAAGTGTCTGCAGGGCAGCTCCGGGCGACAAAGCGGTGTGAAACCACGCCAGGGCAAGCACCATAGGCAACAGCAGCATCACCAGCACAAACCACAGCAGCAAACCCCTCACCCCTAACAATGCGGGCAACACTCCCAACGACACCCCCACGAGCAGATAGAGCGCTATCGCCGGTATCGAGCCGGCATGAGCAGCAGCCACCGCCTTGACATACTGCGGAGGCGTGACAGCAAAAACATCGGTCTTAATGATTGTCTGCATAAATAGAAAAACAGGCTTCCTCACCTGCCTAAGCGATAGATGAGGAAGCCGGGAAATATCAGTGACGATCGAAATCAATCATCAAGTTTGTGGATAACAAGGCCCGAGCGGAGTTTGGGCTCAAACCATGTGGTTTTGGGAGGCATGATATTGCCGGTGTCGGCAATGTCGATAAGCTGATTCATCGACACGGGATAGAGAGCGAGAGCCATTGCCATTTCGCCCGAATCAACGCGACGTTTCAGTTCTCCGAGACCACGTATGCCGCCCACAAAGTCGATGCGCTTGTCAGAACGAAGGTCGGTGATGCCGAGAATGTCACGGAGTATGAGGTCGGAAGAAATTGTCACGTCGAGCACACCGATGGGGTCGCTGTCGTTATAGCGGCCTTCGCGGGGTGTGAGCGAATACCACTCGCCGCCGAGGTAGAGGGAGAAGTTGTGGAGCTTGGCGGGCTGATAGATCTCCTTGCCTTTGGCTTCGACAATGAAATCCTTGTCGAGAGCTTTGAGGAACTGCTCGGGAGTGAGACCGTTGAGATCCTTAACCACGCGGTTATAGTCGATAATCTTGAGGTGGGAAGCGGGGAAAGCCACGGCGAGGAAGTAGTTATATTCCTCATCTCCGCGATGAGCTTCATTGGCTTTGGCTTTTTCAGCGCCCACGAGAGCGGCAGCAGCAGTGCGGTGGTGACCGTCAGCAATATAGAGCGAGGGAATCTTGGCGAAAGCCTCGGTGATGCGATCGTTGAGAGCCTTATCGTTGATCACCCAGAAATGATGGCCGAATCCGTCGGGAGCCACGAAATCATATTCAGGTTCCCCATTGGTAACGGTGTCGATTATCTCCTGAAGCTCCTCATTGTCGGGGAAGGCAAAGAATACCGGCTCAACATTGGCATTGTTGATTCTCACATGCTTCATGCGGTCTTCTTCCTTGTCGCGGCGGGTAAGCTCATGCTTCTTGATCTTGCCCGAAAGATAATCGTCAACATAGGCGGCGAGCACTATGCCATACTGGGTGCGACCGTCCATTGTCTGAGCATAGATATAATAATGCTCCTCGTCGTCCTGCACAAGCCAGCCATTCTGCTGAAAAGCCTTGAAATTTTCAACGGCCTTGTCATAAACACGGGGGTCGTGTTCGTCAACATCAGGCGTGAAATCAATTTCAGGCTTGATGATGTGATAGAGCGACTTGGGATTTCCGTCGGCTTCCTTGCGTGCCTCATCGGAATTGAGCACATCATACGGGCGTGAAGCCACTTCGGTGATTAACTCTTTGGGAGGTCTCACCCCCTTAAAAGGTTTCACTTTTGCCATAACAATGAATTTTGATCAGTTTTTCGATTGATATTTAGATATTAAAGTATTCTTATTTGCCGCGCACTATGGTTTGCTCGCGGTCAGGCCCTATAGATACGATGGTGATGGGTGTTTCAAGCTCTTTTTCGAGGAATTTGATATAGTCGACAAACTGAGGGGGGAACTCACTCTCGCTCTTCATGCCGGTCATGTCGGTTTTCCAGCCGGGCAGAGTGGTATAGACAGGTTCGATTTCCACACCCTCGAGGGTATAGGGGAAGCGGTCTACGATCTCGCCGTTGATTTTGTAGGCGGTGCAAGCCTTGATTTCGTCAAACGAGTCGAGCACGTCGCTCTTCATCATGATGAGCTGGGTCACGCCGTCGATCATGATGGCATAGCGCAGGGCCACGAGGTCAATCCATCCGCAGCGGCGCTCACGGCCTGTCACGGCTCCATATTCATGACCGAGGTCGCGGATTTTCTTGCCGGTTTCATCAAACAGTTCGGTAGGGAAGGGACCTGAGCCCACGCGGGTGCAATAAGCTTTGAAAATGCCGTAAACCTCGCCGATTTTCGAGGGAGCTACGCCGAGACCGGTGCAGGCGCCGGCCGAAACGGTGTTGCTCGAAGTCACGAAGGGATATGAGCCGAAGTCAACATCGAGCAGTGTGCCCTGAGCACCTTCACAAAGCACAGATTTGCCCTCTTTGAGCAGGGCGTTGATTTCATGCTCCGAGTCGATGATGTCGTAGGTCTTGATATAGTCGATTGCGTCGAGCCATTTCTTTTCGGCAGCTTCGAGAGCCTCCATGTCAGTTTCATGACCGAGAGAGGCGAGCATCGAGAGGTGACGGCTGCGGGCGCCCTCAAAACGCGCCTTGAAATCCTTAAGCTCGGTGTCGCCGAGGCGCAGACCGTTGCGCGAGATTTTGTCGGTATAGGTCGGACCGATGCCCTTGCCGGTGGTACCGATCTTGGAGTTGCCTTTGGCTTTCTCGCCGGCAGCGTCGAGCAGGCGGTGGGTGGGCATGATCAGATGAGCCTTGCGCGAAATTTTAAGCAGCTTGCGGAGGTCAAGGCCCGAAGCTTCGAGAGCCTCAGCTTCCTCGCGAAACAGCACGGGGTCGAGCACAACGCCGTTACCTATGATATTGGTGCGGCCGTTCTGGAAGATTCCCGAGGGAATGGAACGGAGCACATATTTTTTTCCTTCAAATTTGAGAGTATGGCCGGCGTTGGGTCCTCCCTGAAATCTTGCGATCACATCATAGCGGGGAGTGAGCACGTCTACAACCTTGCCTTTTCCTTCGTCGCCCCATTGGAGGCCGAGCAATATGTCAACTTTCATTTTCTTAGTTGATGATATAATGATTGAATGGTTTTATTTTTTCAGTTATGGTCGGGAGAGAGAGTTTTTGCGTTGCTTTCGGGCACACACGCCGCAAAGTCCCATCACGCTCACTTCGGCATGGTCGGGCACAAAAGCGCCGTAGCGTCGCGAAACGAGGCTGCTGAAAATGTCGGAGTCCTTAGGCTCCTTGACCTCTCTCACCTTTCCGCAGTTGCGGCACACAAGGTGATAATGGTTGGGAGTGCCGGCAATCTTTTCGTAACACACATTTTGATTGCCGAAATCATGGCGCCTTATCAGACCCGCGTCGATAAACAGCGAAACCGCGTTATAGACAGTCACTTTACTCACATAATAACCTCCCTCGCATATCTGTGAGTGGAGGGAATCAATGGTAAAGTGACCCGATGTTTCAAGCACTTTATCGAGTATGGCGAAGCGCTCGGGCGTTTTGCGCAAGCTGTGCCGCTCGATATACCGCGTGAGAATCTCCACAGCGGGGGTTCTTGACTTTTCATCGGTCATCATGCCACAAATTTACACAATTTACCGTTACTCGCCAAGTGTTTCAAGCATAGATTTGAATGATAGCCTCATTTTTTTGAGACCCATAAGGCCGACATTCTTTTTTTTGCCTAATTTTGCAGATTAAAAGATCTGACCATGACCACACCCCTGAGAAATATAATGCTTGCCGGCACCGGCAGCGATGTAGGCAAAAGCCTTATCGCCACCGGATTATGCCGCATATTCAGGCAAGACGGCTACTCCCCCGCTCCGTTCAAAGCCCAGAATATGGCTCTCAACTCAGCCGCCACGCCCGACGGAAAGGAAATCGGACGCGCCCAGGCCGTTCAGGCCGAAGCCGCCGGCCTCAAACCTACCACCGACATGAATCCCCTGCTGCTCAAGCCCACGGGCGATCACAGGTCGCAGGTGGTGCTCAACGGTGTGGCCGAGGGAAGTTGCGACGCCTATGAGTTCTACCGGTCGGAGGGAAGGGAGTTGCTCCGCAGGGAGGTCAATGCCGCTTTCCGTCGCCTTGCCTCACGCCATAATCCCATAGTGCTCGAAGGGGCCGGAAGTATCTCCGAGCTCAATCTGCGCCACACCGACCTTGTCAATATGCCTATGGCCCGTGAGGCTGATGCCGATGTGTTTCTCGTGGCCGACATCGACCGCGGCGGGGTGTTTGCCTCGGTCTATGGCTCGATAATGCTTCAGGAACCTGCCGACCGAGAGCGAATCAAAGGCATAATAATCAACAAATTTCGCGGCGACATACGCCTTTTTGACTCGGGGCGCAAAATCATGGAGGAGATATGCGGGGTGCCGGTGATAGGTGTTGTGCCGATGGCTGAGAATCTGCATATCGACGAGGAGGACTCGATGTCGCTCTCGCGCAAAAGCCGCACTGCCGCACGTCAACCCGGCAAGGTCAATATCGCAGTGGTCTCTTTAGGCCGCATCTCCAATTTCACCGACTTCAACAGTCTGGAACATCATCCTCTCATCAACCTTTTCTATACCGACACCCCCGAGGGAATTGCCGAGGCCGATATCGTGATACTGCCCGGTTCAAAAGCCACTATCGCCGACCTCGCCCTGCTAAGGCAGAAGCAACTCGACAAGGCTATCCATGAAGCCCGCGACCGAGGGGCCTCGATAGTGGGTATATGCGGCGGCTATCAGATGATGGGCATGACAGTGGCCGACCCCGACGGCATAGAGGGGACGCCTGAAACAGTAGAGGGTCTCGGGTTGCTGCCGGTCGACACCGTGATCGGCAGCAGCAAAGTGACCCGCAACGTCACCTTCACCTCGCTGCCCCTCTCCCAAGCAGAGCTTTCGGAGGGATATGAAATTCACATGGGGCGCACCACCCTGCGCGAAGGGGCTACTCCGCTCAACATCATACTGCCCGAACAGAGCGCTGACGGCTGCATAACCGACAACTGCTGTTATGGCACATATATCCACGGCTGGCTCGACAATGAGGCGCAGGTAAAGATGTTGCTGTCGCGCTTCCTGCCCGATATGCCGATAGAGTATGATTACCGCCGTTTTCGCGAGGAGCAATACGACCGGTTGGCCGACATGCTCCGCGAGAACCTTAACATAGAGTTGATTTATAAAATTTTAGGCAGAAATGACTGAGGGACACGGTGACGATTCCTATAAATTCGGTCGGAAACCGACGGCTGATTTCAGCTCCAACATCCACACCCATGTTGATCACTCGCGGCTGATTGAGCGCATTGCCGCCGCGGGGATTGACCTCAGCCATTATCCCGACCCGCTGGCGCGCCCGTTGGCCGCGCGCATAGCCTCATGGCTCGGCGTAGGGAGTGACTGCGTGATGGTGACCAACGGAGTGACCGAAGCTATCTATCTCATAGCCCGCAGTTTGGGAGGAAGGCGCGCGGCTATAGTCGAACCGACTTTCAGCGAATATGGCGACGCCTGTCGCGAGGCGTCGGTTGAGATCGACCATATTTCCGACCTTAGCCAAGTGACATCGGCCCACGACATCGTGTGGCTCTGCAATCCCAACAATCCCACCGGCCGCGTCACTCCCCGCGACACAATTCTCTCTACCGCCGGGAAGTTTCCCGACACGATTTTTGTTATCGACCAGGCTTATTCCGACTACACCCTGCTGCCGGTCATCTCGCCCGGCGAAGCGATAAGCGCGGGCAACATGATTTTGCTCGGCTCATTCACCAAACGTTTCTCCCTCCCCGCGCTCCGCATAGGCTATGCCGTGGCGCCTGAGCAGCTTATCGCTGCCATCAACTCGCGCCGCCTCCCCTGGTCGGTCAACTCGATTGCCATTGCCGCAGCGATTCTCCTGCTCGACGACCCCTCGCTCTCCGAGGCGATTCCGGCAGAGACTATCCACAGCGAAGCGCTCAGGCTCGCGGCCCGCTTGCGCGAAATTGGAATAGAGGTACTGCCTACCGACTGCAACTTTATTCTCTGCCGGCTGCCCGACGGATTGAGCGCGGCTGAGATGAAACTCGCTCTGATGAACGACCACGGGCTCCTGATACGCGACGCCTCGAATTTCCACGGCCTCACTCCCTCACATTTTCGTGTGGCGGCGCAGACCGTTTCTGAAAACAATCTGCTAATCGACAAGATAGAGCAATGGCTACACCGCTGACACTATATGTCTTTCTGTTTTTCATCCTCCCCCTGCTGTTGGGGTGGGGAGCCGACAGGCTTTGGGCCGACCCGGCCGGGCTGCCTCATCCGGTTGTGGGGTTTGGCAAGATGATTTCGTTTTGCGAACACCGCTTCAACCGCGGCAGTCACCGCGAACTCGCCGGCGCCCTCACCGCCGCGGGCCTCATAGTACTTGTGTTCTGGCTCACCGAAGCGGTGATGATTTTCACCGCGTTTATCCCGCCGGTGTTTATCCTCCTTTCGGCGATACTCATATTTTATTGTCTTGCCGGCACGACACTGATAAGAGAGGTGAAGATGGTGTTTGAGGCGGTTGACCGTTCGCTCGAAGATGGGCGACGTCAGCTCAGCCGCATCGTAGG
Organism: uncultured Bacteroides sp.; assembly: GCA_964384885.1. Lineage (GTDB taxonomy): Bacteria > Bacteroidota > Bacteroidia > Bacteroidales > Muribaculaceae > Paramuribaculum. The sequence goes on along the minus strand of CAYLMR010000001.1, from coordinate 2,396 downwards.
TCGCGACACCGCCAATCTCTCAGCCGACGAAATCAGGCGCGCAGCCCTCGAAACTCTCGCTGAAAACCTGAGCGACGGAGTGATAGCTCCCCTTTTCTGGCTCGGAGTGTTGGGAGTGCCGGGCATGATGGCCTACAAGATGGTCAATACTCTCGATTCGATGATAGGCTATAAAACAGAGCGTTACCGGCTGTTTGGCTACGCAGCCGCAAAAATCGACGATTTCGCCAACTATATTCCCGCACGCCTCACCGCCCTGATAATGATAGCTGTGAGCGGCAAGGGGTTTAAGGAGCGCTGGGAGTTTGTAAAGCGTTATGGCCGCAGCCATGCAAGCCCCAACTCAGGCTATCCCGAAGCGGCTCTTGCCTCGATATTGGGCTGCCGTTTCGGGGGCACGCATGATTATTTCGGTCAGCCGGTCTATAAGCCCTATATCGGAGATAATCCGCGTCCCATCAGCGACAGTGACCTCAAGCCGGCCTTGACCGTCAACCGCCTCACCGAATCAATGGGCGTGGCAATAGCGGCGATTCTGATACTCTTCAGAGTCGCGCTGACAGGTTTCTGAAAAAACAAAGAGGAAAAAAGCTGAGGTCACACCGACTATAAGCCGGGTTATGTCGTTCCGCTGCTGCCGCCTGAGCGGGCCTGCGGAAACGTCACGTCATTTATCTACGCTGCCTACCCCCCGGCAATCGGGCGAGCAACCCTACATGCTGCCGGTGTACTTGGCATTGCAACCCATAGGTCGTGCGGCACATCATGTCACCATGCTGTCCGGTGGGCTCTTACCCCACCTTTTCACCCTTACCTCCACCGAGGCGGAGGCGGTTGTTTTCTGTCACGATAGCCCTACCGTCGCCGATAGCTTCCCGTTAGAAAATATGGTGCTCTGTGTTGCCCGGACTTTCCTCCCGCCGCTCACAGGTCGGCGGGCGACGCGACATCAGTGTGACCTCAGTCAGTAAAAATCTTTACGTCACCCTCCCTGCCGAAAAAATCAGCAGAAGGGGTCGAACATCGTGGTGCTGAGATATTTCTCTGCGCGGTCGGGGAAAATCACCACAATATTTCCCGACTCGATTTTCTGGGCGGTGCGGAGGGCGGCAAGCATGGCGGCGCCGCTGCTCATACCCACAAAAATTCCCTCCTCGGCTATGAGGCGACGGCTCATGTCGATGGCCTCCTCGCTCTCGATCATCTCCTGAACATCTATCAGCTCGGGGTTATAGATCTGAGGCACGATAGCTTCCTGCATGTTCTTGAGACCCTGAATGTAGTGGCCCTTGACAGGGTGGGCGCACACTGTCTTGAGGTCGGGATTCATGGCCTTGAGAAACTTGGTGAGGCCCATAATGGTGCCTGAGGTGCCGAGCGCCGAGACGAGATAGTCAACCTTTCCGCCGGTCTGCTGCCATATCTCGATAGCGGTGTTCTCGAAATGAGCCATATAGTTGCCGCTGTTGGAGAACTGGTCGGGCATGAAATATTTTTCGGGGTCGGCGTCATGACGGCGACGCGCCTCGCGGATAGCTCCGTCGGTGCCATATTTGCCGGGGGTGAGAATCACCTTGGCTCCATAGGCGCGGAGCATCTTGCGGCGTTCGATCGACACGGCGTCGCTCATCACAATCTCCACATCATAGCCTTTAAGGATGCCGACAACTGCAAGCGCTATGCCGGTGTTGCCAGAAGTTGGCTCTATGATAGTCTGACCGGGACGAAGCGAGCCATCATTCTCAGCCTGCTCAATCATCTTGAGGGCGATGCGGTCCTTGATGCTGCCGGTGGGATTGAAGCCTTCGATCTTGGCCAGAATCTGCACATCGGGAGAGTTGAAAATGCGGTTGATCTTAACCAGCGGAGTCTCGCCGATACACTCCAGGATGTTTTCTTTAATACTATGTTCCATAGCGTCGGTGAAAATCAGTTTTTGTTGGCGCGCTTACGCTCCAGATCGTCGAGAATTATCTTGCGCAGACGGATGTGGTGGGGGGTCACCTCAACATATTCATCCTCCTTGATATATTCGAGAGCTTCTTCGAGCGAGAACACTACCGGGGGAACGATTTTAGCTTTCTCATCGGCGCCGCTGGCACGCATGTTGGTGAGTTTCTTCGACTTGGTGACATTGACCACGATGTCGTTGTCTTTGGCGTTTTCACCCACCACCTGGCCGGCATAAACCTCCTCCTGCGGGAAGATGAAGAATTTGCCGCGATCCTGGAGCTTGTCGATGGCATAGGCATAGGCTGTGCCCGCCTCCATAGCGATGAGCGAGCCGTTGGTGCGGCGGTCGATATTCCCTTTCCACGGCTGATATTCGAGGAAGCGGTGAGCCATGATAGCCTCACCTGCCGAAGCGGTAAGCACATTGTTGCGCAGACCGATAA